>NZ_VOXZ01000018.1:0-60804 GCF_013420455.1 Acinetobacter sp. YH01004 | reverse complement strand
CAAACTCTTCAGTTAAAATCATTTTGAAGTTTTAATCTAAACTTCCAAATCTGGCTCATCAATTTTCTGACTTAAATTTCGCTCAAATAAACTTCGAGTAATTTAAACCAATCAATCAATGAAATATCTTCGATTAATCAATCAGTAAAAATCCACACAAGTTGTTCTTCATAATCTCTTAATGATCTTAATTTCTGCCTCGTCAGCAGAAATTTTAACGCAAAACACTTCTAACAACTTAACCCTGTAAGCTAAGTTCGTAGGCTGTTTCGCGTCGGGATGAGTGCATTCTAGGGGATTTCAAAATCTTTGCAAGCCCAAAATTAGAATATTTTTCACGTATGTATTTTTTTTCTACAAAAATGCTTGGTTTTTTAATTTTTTAGCTATTTTTTCATCAAATTTAAATAAAAACTCCCATCTACAAAGTAAACAGGACTTTTTCATCCATACTTTTATGGACTCAAATCGGTCAAGTTTTGCAGGCTGTAATCAACGATTGCCAATGTATATGATTCTTTTTGTCTTGCGACATCTAAAAAATTTTACATCTCTGCAAAAATGCTTTTGCATTATCCAAAATAATATTCCTACATACGGCGTACATCTAGCATTGATTTCATGTCAGCTTGGTGGTTTTGTCCGTTAATTCAAAGTTGATGCTTAGCATTTGCATTACCGACTTCAAGTTGACAAACCTACTCTTCTATTCGGCAAGTTTAGATCGCGCCATCCACATGCACTACTTACAAGATGTTTTACCATATATAAGTAGCTTTGAAATTTGAATTAGGTCTTAAAGTTTTAAGAATATTTTTATAAAACAAAGAGAAGTAATCTTACATTTTACCTTTAGATATAAAATACAACAAAACTAGAGGCAAAAAAAAGAAAGAGATCTCTCCCAAAATCTCTCCCTCGGAGTTGAATCTATATGCGATCCATATATCGTTATTATAGTTATACGAAAAAAAAGAGTCCCTTGGGGAAGGGACTTGTAAATTGTGGAGCTATAGTTATAAGTACCCTCTAGATCTGTTTTGTACACTGTGTCTAGATGGGTAAATCTTATACATAACTGAGCAAAAATGCAAGCTGCTTGGCAAAATTTAAGTGTTGTTTTTATAAGGTTTTTTTTGAATTTACTTATTCATATAATTAATATACCAAACAGAAAATAAAAGCAGACCGAAGCCTGCTTTTATTTCAATCACTTAGAATGGATCTAGTCCGTAAATGTGACTTTGGCAATGGCTTTTTTACCCGCCTGAATAATATATGTTGCGTTTTCTTTGACCGAGAAACCTGCGTCGACCACATTCCAATCTACTTTTACTGCGCCACGTGCAACAGCATCTTTGGCTTGTGCGGCATTTTTGGTTAAACCTGCAGCACGTACAATAGAAGCAATAAATAATTCACCACCAAATTCAGCACGTGAAATCGTCACTTCTGGCGTACCTTCAGGTAATTCACCTTCGGTAATGATATTACCTGCACCTTTATGCGCATTGGCTGCAGCTTCGCTGCCGTGGAAACGCTCAACCAATTCGAGTGCCAAAATCTTTTTGATTTCTTGCGGATTACGACCTTCTGCCATTTCTTTAAGCAAAATTTCAATTTCATCCATCGACTTGAAGCTGAGTAACTCAAAATAGCGCTCAATCAGACTATCAGGCATCGACAAGACTTTTTGATACATCGCACCCGGTGCATCAAATACGCCAATATAGTTGCCTAAAGATTTAGACATTTTATTCACGCCATCTAAGCCTTCAAGAATTGGCACAGTAATACAAACTTGCGCTTCCTGATCATAACGACCTTGCAAGGTACGTCCCATCAACAAGTTAAAGGTCTGGTCTGTACCGCCCAATTCTACATCGGCTTGTAATGCCACCGAGTCATAACCTTGTACCAACGGATACAAAAATTCGTGAATCGCAATCGGTTGCTGGTTGTTATAACGCTTGGTGAAGTCATCACGTTCCAACATACGCGCTACGGTTTGCTGCGATGCCAACTGAATTAAGTCTGCTGCAGTTTTTGTTGCAAACCATTCAGAGTTAAACACCACTTTGGTTTTATTTGGATCAAGAATTTTAAAAACTTGTTCCTGATACGTTTTGGCATTTTCCAAGACTTTTTCACGTGACAACGGCGGACGTGTAGCACTTTTACCTGTTGGGTCACCAATCATGGCAGTGTAATCGCCAATCAAGAAAAATACTTCGTGACCTAAGTCTTGGAATACTTTTAATTTATTGATTAATACCGTATGCCCCAAGTGTAAATCAGGTGCAGTCGGGTCAAACCCCGCCTTAATTTTTAAAGGACGATTCTCTTTTAATTTCTTTAGAAGATCTTCTTCAGAAATAATTTCATGCGTGCCTCGTTGAATGAGGGCAAGTTGTTCTTCAGCCGGCAGGAAATTTGACATCACGAAATCCAAACACATCAGTTATTCAATTTGTGCGATATACTAACACTTTTTCAGCATATTGCAGGCTATAGAATAACCATGACAGCGATCTATATTGGGGTAATGACGGGCACAAGTATGGATGGTGTCGATCTTGTTGCTGCTTCTTTTGATCCACTGCAACTCCACGCGACCCTGACTTTGCCGTTTGATCCCGATTTACGTGACGAACTCATGGCACTGACTTTGCCAGGTGACAATGAAATTGACCGCATGGGCAAAGCAGATGTGGCTTTAGCCACCATGATTGGACATGGTATTAACAGCCTGATTGAAAAAAATAAACTGGATAAATCTCAAATTAAAGCGATTGGTTCGCATGGCCAGACCATTCGTCATCGTCCTGAACATGCTTTTACTTTACAAATTGGTGATCCGAACATCATCACCGAAATCACCCAAATTCCTGTAATTTCAGATTTTCGTCGTCGTGACATGGCTGCAGGCGGACAAGGCGCACCGTTAGTGCCCGCTTTCCATCAAAACTTATTCCAACATCCGAGTATTCATCGGGTAATTTTAAATTTAGGCGGCATTGCCAATGTCAGTTTGTTGCCTGCAGGACAGCCCGAAGCAGTATCGGGTTTTGATACAGGGCCTGCCAATATTTTAATGGATGCTTGGTGTGAGCGTTACACAGGACAACCTTATGATGAAAATGGCAATTGGGCTGCGTATGGACATCCGATTCGCAGCTTGTTAGATCGTTTACAAGCCCATGCTTTTTTCTCTAAAGAACCACCCAAAAGTACAGGGCGCGAAGACTTTAACTTGGAATGGCTAGATGAACAGGTTGCCGATTGGCGCAATGATGTGGAATATGACGAGCTGGAAGATAATCCTGAAAATATTCAAGCGACTTTATTAAAGCTCACCACCCGCGCGATTAAAAAAGCCATTTATCGTTCAGGCATGGATACAGGTGAAGTCTATGTCTGTGGCGGTGGTGCCTATAATTCTTATTTGCTAGAGCAATTGCGCTGGCGTTTGCGCAAACATCAATGGACTGTACAAAGTACAGCCGATTTAGGGCTAAACCCAACATGGGTCGAAGCCACCGCCTTTGCTTGGTTGGCAATGCGTTTTTGTCAGCAATTAAGTGGCAATTTACCTGCGGTCACAGGGGCTAAAGGTGATCGCATTTTAGGTACCATGACTTTGGTTTAAGGATACACTTTTAAACCAGATCAGTAGCAACAAAAAAGCCTTTCCTCTTCTATATAGGAAAGGCTTTGATCATTTTGAGTGCATCAATCTACTTTTTCAGATGCTGATACTCAAAAATATTTAAATCATACTTAGATTGAGAATGAAGAACCACAACCACAAGTCGTGGTTGCATTCGGGTTTTGTACCACAAAACGCGAACCTTCCAAGCCTTCAATATAGTCCACTACCGAGCCAACTAAATATTGATAGCTGAGTGAATCGACCAGCATTTTTACATCGCCATTCACAAATTCTGCATCATCTTCATTTTGGCTTTCCGCAAAGTTAAAGCCATAAGAAAATCCTGAACAACCGCCACCTGTCACATATACACGTAGCATTAAGTCTTGATTACCTTCACTGTCACGCAATTGGCGAACTTTTTTAGCAGCGTTGTCGGTGAGCTCAAGTGCTTGGGCATTCATGATGGATTTTCCTCAGGTACAATTCAGATGTCTTTTCTGCAAAAAGACCACTTATCAAGTATAGCATACTCAATATTGGGACGGTGATGCAGAATTAAAGTGAATTCTGAGTAATTACCTCAAGATTCTCCAATTATTTGTAATTTTCGTCCTGCAAGCCACATTCAAAATTGGTTGGCGCTTCTTTACAGCGGAATTGCCACAATAATTTCATCATGCGTTTGTCATAAACACCACGTTTAGTTAAATCAATCCGCGATTCACGCATCATTTTTTGATAACCCGGTTGATCTGCTGCAGGCACTTGCATCCAATATTTTGCAGGAATATCGGCTTTCATTTTGCCTAAAATACCAAAGGCACGTGGTAACTGCCCTTTCACCCATTCACGTGATTTTTGCCCAAAACCTGCAGGGAATTTATCTGAGCGGATAATGATATTGCCCGTGACCTGTAAAATTGGATAATTCACAATCGCGCCTTTAGTGCCTAAGCCTTTATGTAGTTCCAAAGGACGGAATACTGCAGCAGGCGCACCAATAATATCGACCTGACCATTGTTAAATTTACTGCCAAAATTGGTGACATCGGCACTGACTGCTTGCGCACCAATTTGCTGTACCATAATTTTTTGCGCTTGGTCATAATCTAAAACAGCAATTTTTTTCCCCGCGGCTTTGGCGACACTATTAATACTGCGGTCATTCACCATCAAAAAGGCATCGCCCACAGGAATGACACCTGCAACTTCATACTGACCATTGCGCATATATTTGGCGAAAGCAGGACTTGCCAAACCTTGCATGACTTTGACTGCCAGTTTTAAATCTGGAATCGCGCCAATTGCATCCAATGAGCCTGTAAAATGGTTAAATTGACGACCACGCATGCCCGTCACACTAATACCATCACATTTTCCTGCTTTAAAATCTTCTGCAATCACGCCTTCGTTTTGACCTACGCGTAACTCAATCTCTGCACCCCAGTTTTTGGCCGCCAATTGATAGTCTTGCATTAAGTTATAGACATCACCGTTTTTACCGACCAAATCGAATACACAGACCACTTGTTTGGCCTGCGCTGCACTAGCGACTAAAGATAAGCCTGCGCCAAATAATAAAGCTTGCGTCCATTGTTTCATTTCTAGTTCCTTCCATTTTTTGTTTTTCTGCGCACAGTTGATCCAAACCTTCAATTTAGTATCACTGTTCTTTTATCAAGCTCAGATTAGCGAATTTTGATTTTTTGGCTGATATGGCTCAATTGACGAATCTTTCATTATAAAAAACCTAGAGATCTAGGCTTTTTTATTAAAAATCAATCTATTCACCACCTAGTGAACATTCAAAATTGGTTTTTTCGACAGAACAACGAGCGCGTTTTAACACACTCATCATGGCAGGGTCATAAATGCCGCGTTTGGTCATATCCATACGTCCATCACGCAGCATTTTTTGATATTTGGTTTTATCTTCTGCGCTCAAGTTCATTTTATATTTGGCTGGAATCTCACCTTCCAAACGATTAATCATACTCATCGCTTTAGGCAGATTTTTTACAAACCAATCTCGTGATTTTTGCCCAAAGCCCGTAGGGAATTGTTCAGGACGAATCACAAAGTCTGCGGTCACTTGTAATACAGGGAAATTAAACATTGCCCCATTATTGCCTAAACCTTTGTAGATTTCTAAAGGTTTGTACGCATAGGCAGGCGCACCGACCATATCGACCTGACCATTGTTAAACTTCGCCACAAAGTTAGATACATCAGAAATGACGGCTTGCGCGCCTACACGCTGCACCATAATTTTTTGTGCATCGTCATAGCCCAATACCGCAAACTTTTTCCCTGCTGCTTTTTCAATCGAGCTGATGTTCTTGTCGCGCACAAAAATAAAGGCCGAACCTAAAGGTGAAATACCCGCAACTTCATATTTCTTGCCACCTAAATTGGTAACCATTTTCGCTGCATTACGTTGATCTAAAGCAAAGCTGATGGCACGTTGTGCAATCGCATTACTTGGCGCACCACCTAAAGCATCAATCGAGCCTGCAAATTTATTGTATTGGCGAGCACGCATGGCGGTCATAAATACCCCATCACATTTGCCTGCTTTAAAATCATTGTCTGCGACAGCTTCATCCTGACGTGGAATTAAATTGACTTCTGCACCCCAGCCTTTTGCTGCTAGCGCCCACTCTTGTGCCATCTGAAAAGATTCACCTGACTTACCCAGTAAGTCAAAGACACATACATCTACTTTTGCTGCTTGCGCCTGAGCACTGAAACCGATCGCTGCGAATGCTGTCAATGTTGCGCTGACCCATATTTTTTTCATTGTTTCGATCCTTCTACAGATTTTTTTATTTTTGAGTGTCCGTACACGAAACAAATATTAAGCAAGTTCAAATTAAAAAAATAGAGCATTTACTCGAATTTCATCTGTCAATTCTGCCAAAACCTTATACTGCCTTATTTAAGCGATCATTTTTATTTCATAATTCACTTATATTTTATAGATTTAGATCAAAATAAAGATCATTTCCAACATGCACGTATTTTGTGCTTGTTTACAAAGTCATAAAAAAAGCCTGTTGTTAGATCATAATTTTTAAACATCACAAGAGAGATTTTTCGCAAATCACAAATAAAACTGGGCTTATTTTTGTTTTCTGGTGGGCTTCCATTAGAATATGCCCAACTTTTGTTGTGACCAGTAAACACCATGATTCAACTTGACCAAGTTTCTTTACGCCGCGGTGGACGTGTTTTATTTCAAAAAGCGTCTATGCAAATCCATCCAGGCTGGAAAGTCGGTCTTACAGGTGTCAATGGTGCAGGAAAATCCAGTTTATTTGCTGCGCTTTTAGGTAGTTTAACCCCAGACGAAGGTACGTTGAGCCGTCCGCAAGGCTGGACTGTGGCGCACATGGCACAGGAAGTTAAAGCATTGGATTTGCCTGCGATTGATTTTGTGCTGTCGGGTGATGAAGAATACTGGAACATTCAACAACAACTGCAACATCCTGAACAATTAAATAATGACCAACTTGCACATTTGCATGGTCGTTTTGATGAAATTCATGGCTATACCGCACCCGCCAAAGCCGCACAACTGATGGCAGGTTTAGGTTTTATGGAACATCAAAACAGCTTGGCGGTCAGTAGTTTTTCTGGTGGATGGCGCATGCGTTTAAATTTGGCGCGTACCTTAATGAGTCGCTCCGAATTATTATTACTGGACGAACCAACCAACCACTTAGACTTAGATGCAATTTTATGGTTAGAAGACTGGCTTAAAGCCTATGCGGGAACTTTGGTGCTGATTTCCCATGACCGTGATTTTTTAGATGCCATTACCGATCATATTTTACATATTGAAAATAGTGAACTGACTTTATATACAGGCAATTATTCAACCTTTGAAACCACACGCAGTGAACGCTTGGCACAACATCAACAAGCGTATGAAAAACAATTAGAAACCCGTGCACATTTACAAAAATATATTGATCGTTTTAAAGCCAAAGCCACCAAAGCACGGCAGGCACAAAGCCGTATCAAGCAATTGGAACGCATGCAATTGCTTGCCCCTGCGCATGTAGATACACCATTTACCTTTAGTTTCCGTGAACCGACCAAAATGAGCTCACCCTTACTGACCTTGGAACAAGTCAGCATTGGTTATGCAGACAAAGTGATTGCCAGCAAAATTAACCTACAAATTACCCCGACCAGTCGTATTGGTTTATTGGGGATGAACGGCGCAGGTAAATCGACCTTAATTAAATCCTTAGTGGGTGAATTGGCGTTATTGGCAGGTACTCGCAAAGCCTCAGAATTACTCAATATTGGCTATTTTGCACAGCATCAAATGGATGCTTTGGATGATAGCGCCAGCCCGATGCTACAACTGGCACGCATTGCCGATAAAAAAATCAGCGAAGCCACTTTACGCGCCTTTTTAGGCAGTTTTGGTTTTAGTGGCGAACGTATGGACACGCCTTGTGAAAGTTTTTCAGGAGGTGAACGTGCACGTTTGGCTTTGGCTTTAATTGTCTGGCAACGTCCTAACGTACTGATTCTGGACGAACCGACCAACCATTTAGACTTAGATATGCGACATGCCTTAACCATGGCATTACAGGATTATGAAGGTGCAGTGGTATTGGTGTCACACGAACGTCAATTAATTGCCAGTGTCTGCGATGACTTACTCTTGGTTCATGCAGGACAATGCACAGAATTTGAAGGCGATTTACAAGATTATGCCCAATGGTTACGCCAAGCTCGTGCAGACATGCTTAAGCAAGGTACATCCAACACAGCTCCATCCAATCCAAGTCCAGTGGTTGAGAACAAGACTAACCTAGTCAAAGTAGATAAAGAAGCTCAACGCAAACTGGCAGCACAACGCCGTGAACAAACTCGCCCTATTCGTAAAAATATTGAAAAATACGAAGCGCAAATTGAAAAAATTCAACCGCGTCTGACTGAAATTGAAACCGAACTGGCAGATCCTGCCCTTTACGATGCCAACCGTAAAGATGATTTGCTCAAACTCATGAATGAGCAAAATGATCTGAAAACAAAATTGGCACAGGCAGAAGAACAAATGCTTGAATTGATGATGGAATTGGAAGAACTCGAAAGTAGCTTTGAATAGCCATACCGATGAGATTTTAACGCTATGCTAAATAGGGTTAAATCTCATCATATTTCGTAGAATATGCATTGTGTATGTTCCATACTTATAAGACACATTCGTAATAGTTTTAATCTTTAGTTTATCTTCACAATAACCACGCAAAGAAATTTAAGTCACTCTCTGCGTTTGTTTATTTTTACTTATCAATCTTGCACCACAGCATAGTTGTATGACACCCCCCACCCTGAATAAAAGTAAGACAGCATAGCTACCAAGCAAGAAGTTTTGAATTTAAAACTCAGTGTGATTTTTAAATTCAAAATCTACAATTTAAATTTAAAAGCAAAAACTTAGTTATCCACAACTCAAACCAACTGTTATTTTAAATTCAAAACTCTAATTAAAGCCAAATCAATCCATTCTTTCATGGTTATTTTGAGTCATTGAATCTCAGTGATTCACAGAAAATCGCTGCTACTCGGCAGTAATTTTTGCTTTGCTAATACATAATTCTTGTATTTTCCAGCCCTGAATATAGCGCCAGATTTCTTGAATATACCCTTGATCATCCGCCAAACCAATTTGAATCCGACAGTTAACCTGCTCACGATCAAACTCATATTCTTCTAATTCAACATTCGGTTTGATCGGTTTCCAGACACCATTATTCACTGCATGCTGAATGTTGGCATAACGTGCTTCACGATTTTCCACACGTGATTCTGCCGTATAAACGACTTTAAAATCTTCATCTTCATAGTGTGCTAACAGCTCCACATTGCCAGTAAAAAAAGCATTCACCCATGCATCACGTGCTTGTTCTAATTGATTATCCATCTTAATGATTCTCCTATATTTTTGGCTTAATGTAGCTCAGCATGACAGAACAATAAGTCAGTTTTATAAAAGTTATTTGGATGAATCACGACAACAACAAAAGCCAAACATAAAAAAGCACTCCGTAGAGTGCTTATGGTTATGCGGATGATTTGGACGAATTAAGCGTCAATATCTGCATTTAAGGCATTTTCTTCAATAAAGGCACGACGTGGTTCTACATCATCGCCCATTAAGCAAGAGAACATGCGGTCTGCTTCAATGGCATCATCAATGGTGACTTGCAACATATTGCGGTTTTCTGGGTCCATCGTGGTTTCCCAAAGTTGTTCCGCATTCATCTCACCCAAACCTTTATAGCGCTGAATCATCATGCCGCGACGCGAGTCCTGCAAAATGTGTTGCCACACTTGATGGAAATTGTTGACCGTAATTTTACGTTCGCCTTTTTCCAAATACGCACCTTCTTCAAGCAGCGTAAACCAGCTTTTTGAATTTTTCAGCAAACGTGCATATTCAGCTGAACCCAGCAAACCTGTATCTAGTAAATAAGTATGGGGCAAGTTGTGCACATATACCGTGATTCGTGGCCAATACGTTGCAGATTTTTGACCATCCGCATCTTCTTTTTCAAACTGTTCGATGCTTAATTCAGGACGCAAACCTGGCTGTAATCGTTCAATGCTTTGACGTAATTGCTCGCCCCATTGTTGTACATACGCCTGATCTGCTGCTTGATCAATTTTAAAGGCATCTAATTCTAATAAACCATCCAACAGACTTGCAGGATAACGCAGCGTTAAACGGCTCAAACTCTTTTGTGAAGTTTGATAATCAGCAATGACTTTGGCTAAAGCCTCACCACGAATTGCAGGTGCATCAGCACTCACATGCAGCTCCAATTCATCAATCGCATTAGAAATTAAATAGGTTTCTAAAGCATCGTTATCTTTGATGTATTGTTCCTGCTTGCCTTTTTTCAGCTTATACAATGGTGGCTGTGCGATATAAATATGACCACGCTCAACCAATTCTGGCATTTGACGGAAGAAGAAGGTCAATAGCAAGGTACGAATGTGTGAACCATCTACGTCAGCATCGGTCATGATGATGATTTTGTGATAACGCAGTTTGTCTGGGTTATATTCTTCACGACCAATACCACAGCCCAAAGCGGTAATTAAAGTACCTACTTCTGCCGATGAAATCATCTTGTCAAAACGGGCACGTTCCACGTTCAGGATTTTACCTTTCAGTGGCAAAATTGCCTGCATTTTACGGTTACGACCTTGTTTAGCCGAACCACCTGCAGAGTCACCCTCGACTAGATATAATTCAGATAATGCAGGGTCTTTTTCCTGACAGTCAGCCAATTTACCAGGCAAACCTGCAATATCCAAAGCACTCTTGCGGCGCGTCATTTCACGGGCTTTACGCGCCGCATCACGGGCACGCGCTGCATCAATAATTTTACCCGCAATGGATTTTGCCGCTTGTGGATTTTCCAATAAATATTCAGAGAAAGATTTATTCATGGCCTGCTCAACAGCAGGTTTCACTTCACTCGATACCAATTTTTCTTTGGTCTGTGATGAGAATTTTGGATCTGGCACTTTGACCGACACAATCGCGGTTAAACCTTCACGCGCATCATCACCCGACACCACGACTTTTTCTTTTTTCAGGATATTTTCGCTTTCCATGTAGTTGTTTAACCCACGGGTTAGCGCAGCACGGAAGCCTGCCAAGTGCGTTCCACCGTCTTTTTGTGGAATGTTATTGGTAAAGCAACGTACGTTTTCCTGATAGGAATCATTCCACTGCAAAGCAACTTCTACGGTAATTCCGTTTTCAGCCTGTGTCGTGAAATGGAAAATTTCATTCAGATGGGTTTTGCCTGCATTGATATATTTCACAAATTCAGACAAACCACCTTCATAGTCAAAAATATGTTCTAAATTGACACGTTCATCACGCAATACAATACGCACGCCCGCGTTTAAGAAAGACAATTCACGCAATCGGCGTGCCAAAATATCCACATTAAAAATGGTTTGGCTAAAGGTTTCAGCACTTGGCCAAAAACGCACAGTCGTACCTGATTGCTCAGTGTCGCCCACTACTTTTAAAGGATATTGTGGATCACCATGGCGGTATTCCTGTTGGTGAATTTGACCCGCGCGTTTAATCGTTAATTCAAGTTTACTCGATAAAGCATTGACCACCGACACACCAACGCCGTGCAAACCGCCCGACACTTTATAACTGTTGTCATCAAACTTACCACCTGCGTGCAGAATGGTCAGAATGACCTCTGCTGCAGAGACACCTTCTTCAGGGTGAATATCTGTTGGGATACCACGACCATTGTCAGATACGCTGACAGATTCATCTTCATGGATAGTCACCAAAATTTCATCACAATGACCCGCCAAAGCTTCATCAATAGCGTTATCGACTACCTCGAACACCATGTGATGCAAACCTGTACCATCATCTGTATCACCGATATACATGCCTGGGCGTTTACGAACAGCATCTAGGCCACGCAATACTTTGATACTAGAGGAATCATAAGCCTTTTCATTGGTTTGTTCTGTAGTAGAGACAGATTGATCTTCTGAACTCATGGTTTCTCCCTAGTGAAAAATAGGTCTATCCAAAGATAAAAAAATTATTGCTCAACAGCCTGCACCGTTCCGTGATCGACCTGAAATAAGCGATAAGGAATCGACAACGCTTGTAAGTGTTGTTGCACGGATTGATGATCTAAAGTGGTAATAAAAACTTGACTACCCAATTGGCTTAATCGTTCAATTAAACGTTGTTGTGCGCTTAAATCTAATTCTGCTGTCAGATCATCTAATAATACCACAGTTTCCTTATTAGACGCATGCAGCATTGCAATCTGTGACAGTTTTAATGCCATAATCAATAGCTTTTTCTGCCCACGTGACAGCACCACATCGGCATCACCCATTGGGGTTTTTAAGCGTAAATCGGCGCGGTGTGGCCCATATTCGGTATAGCGACGTTCCACATCTTTTTGATGATAATTGCACAGATCATTCAACAAGCCTGTTTCGGTATGAAAGCCTGCGCTGTATTCCAGACTAATGTGTAAATCAGGCAATAAATACTGTAAATCTTGTGCAAAAAATTGCTGCCATTGTTCCACCGTTCCCAAACGCTGCTGATGCAAAATCTCACCATAATCACTGAGCATTTTGTTCCACGGTTCCAAGTCCGACAGACTTAAATGTCGCTGTGATTTAAGCAAACTATTACGTTGTTTTAAGGCACGTGAATAATATTGCCAAGCGTGATAAAACTCTGGTTCCACGTGGAACATCAACCAGTCCAACAGTTGCCGTCGTGGTTTTGCACCATGGTCAATAATATCGGTACTGAGTGGATCAATATGTTGTAAAGGCAGAATTTTAGCCAATTGCCCTTGGGTCGCAACAGGGTCGCCATTGACCTTAATCAACTGCTCACCCGATGCCATTTTTTGCATGCCAATTTTTTCAGTCAATGACTGAGCAAATACAATCGCATCTTGGCTACTGTTCTGAATGTAATTTTTAGGAATATGGGTGCGAAAAGAACGCCCTGTCGCCAATAAATGAATCGCTTCTAAAATCGAGGTTTTACCCGAACCATTTTGCCCATAAAAGACGTTAAACGGCTGCAACTCATGAAGTGCAACCGCTTTTAAGTTCCGAACACGCTCGATATGTAAACGCGTAATATGCATGATTCAGCTAGATTTAATCTTGAAATAAACCGCTCACTTAAACACGCATTGGCATCACAACATAGGTTTGATCTTGATGTGCTGGATCTTGTACCAATACCGATTGATTGGCTTCGGTCATGGTCATCGATACATCATCGCCATCCAATGCCCCTAATACGTCCAATAAATACTGTGCGTTAAATGACATTTCTAACGGCGAATCGGCATATTGAATCGCTAAATCTTCAATTGCTTCATCTTGTTCTGGGTTATTGGCACGTAATTGCAAGGTGTCCGCACTAAAATTCAGGAATACGCCACGCAATTTTTCATTACTTAAAATCGCCACACGCTGTAAAGATTGTTTAAATACATCATGCGCGATCAGCACGTTTTTATCACCACCACGTGGAATCACACGGCGATAATCTGGGAACTTACCATCAATTAATTTAGTGGTAAAACGCACGGTAATTTCTGCTTGTTCTTTGTCACGGCTTGGGGTGCGAATGGTCACATTCAGCAATTCACGCCCAATTAAAAGTGCCAGTTGTTCATCTTCAATGCTCAGCAAACGCTGCAATTCAGCCACAGCTTTACGCGGCACAATGGCTTGAATTAATTGAGTAGCTGTCGAAGATGCCGCTGTTTCACACAAGGCCAAACGGTGACCATCTGTGGTCACAGCACGTAATTGGTTTTCATCAATTTCTAACAAAGTACCCGTTAAATAAAAGCGTACATCCTGCACTGCCATCGCAAACGCAGTTTTTTCAAACAAACGCTTCAGCTCACGCTCAGTAACCGTCACTTGCGTACCTTGAGCATTTTCTGTAGCCAATAATGGATAATCTTCCGCAGGCAAAGTACCTAATACAAAGCGGCTATTGCCCGATTTTAAAATACAGCGCTGATCTTCAGTGATTTGCAAATCAATCAAAGCTGCGCTTGGTAAAGATTTACAAATATCCATCAGTTTACGTGCAGGCACTGTAGTTTCCCCTGCCTGTAAACATGCCCCTTCAGTCAGATTCGTACTGGCAACCAATTCCACTTCTAAGTCAGAACCAGTAATGGTTAAGGCTTGCTCAGTCACCTGAACTTTGACATTGGATAAAATATTTAAGGTATGGCGACGTTCAACCGCTCCTACGACATGTGACAGAACATTCAGTAAGCTTTCTTTCGCGATTTTTAAACGCACGGTGCATTCCTCTAACAACTGAAGATTGGAGTATAAAATTGGTTTTTTAGCAGTGTACTATGCGGCAAAAGCTGCCGCATGGCAAGAACAGAATTTGAGCAAATTCGGTCAACTTTGCAACAATCGTTGCAGGTTTTTATAGTCTTCGTTAAAGATCGGATCTTCTTCACGCAGGCTTTGTACTTTTTCACAGGCATGCATTACGGTACTGTGATCGCGACCACCAAATGCCATCCCAATTTCTGGAAAACTGTCACCTGTCAGCTCACGTGCCAAGCCCATTGCCAACTGACGTGGACGCGCATAAATACGGGTACGTTTTGGCCCCACCAATTCTTTGAGCGGAATGCGGAAATATTCACTCACCACCCGCTGAATATTTTCAGTGCTGATGGTACGTGCGCGAATTGCCAAGACATCTTTTAAAGATTCACGTACCACATCTAGATCAATAGGTGTGCCTTTAAAACGGGAAATTGCCACCACTTTATTGAGTGCACCTTCCAGTTCACGCACATTGGCCACCACTTGCTGGGCAATAAATAAAGCACAGTTGCGTGGTAAATCTACGGCGCTGCTTTCTGCTTTCTTTAATAAAATTTCAATTCGGGTTTCAATATCTGGCGGTTCTACCCCGACTGATAAGCCCCAAGAAAAACGTGACACCAAACGTGCGTCCAATTCGGTTAATTCTTTTGGATAACGGTCTGAAGTCAAAATAATTTGTTTAGATTCATCCAATAAAGCGTTAAAGGTATAGAAAAACTCGACCAAACTGGCTTCTTTACCCGCCAATAAGTGAATGTCATCCACCAATAACAAATCTAAAGAACGGCAGTTTTTCTTAAATTCTTCAACCTTGCCTTGCTGCAAGGAGCTAACAAAATCCTGCACAAAACTTTCTGCAGTCATGTACATCACCCGTGCATTCGGTTTGGCTTGCAACAAAGCATTGCCCACCGCTTGCATCAAGTGAGTTTTACCCAAACCTGTTGGACCATACAAAAATAATGGGTTGTGCTGTGAAGCCCCCAATTGGGTCAATACCTTGCGACAGGTTTCCGCAGCCATTTGGTTAGAACGACCTTCCACAAATAAGGAAAAGGTAAATAACGGATTGAGTTGGCGTTTACGGCTTTTTGCAGAACTTTCTTCTTTTTCACGTTTAGGCTTGGCCACAGGCGCAGGGCTAGATTCCAGCGCAGCAGTGGTGGTAGCAGGTTGTTCACTGGCCGATAAAATTGCACCTGGACGCGAATCGACTAAAATTTCGACCTTACGCACGCGTCCCTCAGACAACTGCTCTGCCAAAATAGTAATCAATTCCAGATGATGTTCTTGAATGTAACGCGTCCAATAAGGATTAGGCGCATAAAGTTTTAATGTATCTTCAACTTCTTCTGCCACCAATGGGCGAATCCACATTGTAAAGACATTTCCAGAGAGCTCTTGTCGCAAGCGATTTAAGCAGTCCGTCCAAAGCATGTGAAACCCCTATCTAATCCATTTTTAAATTTAAAACTTCTCTCGACCGCCTGAGCGGGTCGCCATTCTAACCAAGTTATCCACATCTGTCATGACAAAATCAGCAAAATTGCTCAAAAAAGGAATCATCAAACCTGAATTTAAATTTAAAACGTGGTGTGGATAAGTTTATCCGCAAGGTGTGGATGAAATATAGCACAAAGTTATCCACAAAGTATTAAAATTATAGAAACACAGATATCCACAATTCAAGATTTTGTTTTATAAAAGAAAAAGTGGGTTTTCAACAGAAAAATGCGTCCCTAATAGTAATAAATTTAAATTTATAAATTTGAATTTATTTATAAGAAACGTTGCAACTGTGGATAATTCAATCTGAGTTTAAATTTAAATTCAAAACCGAAAATTTTAAAATTAAACAGAATAAGCTTGTGGATAATTATGTGAATAATACTGTTAATAACTTATTAGTCAAGCATAAACAATTACTTATCTTGTGTATACTTTAATTTGTATGATCAACCAGTCAATTGAGCGAAAACTTGTTAAAAAGAAAAATTTAGGCTTATTTTGCAAGAAACCGTGTTTTTCATTGACAGCTCAAGCAATGAGCACTAAAATCGCGGACCTTTATAGAAAGATCATTTTTGGAGTTTCGATATGAAACGTACATTTCAACCATCTGAATTAAAGCGTAAGCGCGTTCATGGTTTCCGTGCTCGTATGGCTACTAAAGCTGGTCGTCAAGTATTGGCTCGCCGTCGTGCAAAAGGTCGTCACAGCTTAACTGTTTAATACAGTCACGCTGAACCGACTCTTGGGTGTTATGACAACACTTTATGGCTTCAGCACAGAGTTGAGATTACGCTGTGCTGCCGATTATAAAGGTGTGTTTGATGGTGCGCTTTTTAAAGTGCATCAACCCCATTTCTTATTTCTTGCAAAACATTCCGAACTGCCGAATAGCCGTTTGGGTCTTGTCGTTGCAAAAAAGAAAGTGCGTCGTGCACACGAACGAAATCGAGTAAAACGACTTGCTCGCGAAAGTTTTCGCTTACACCAACAGCAATTAAATGACTTAGATATTGTGGTAATGCCCAAAGTTGGGGTAGATACGGTATCTAATGCGGAATTGCATCAGCAATTACAATTTGCTTGGCAGAAGTTACAACGTCTCGCCAAAAAGCATTCAAAAATAGCTCCCTCCCCACAAAAGTAGAGATGGCCAATGGTACTTTTACTGCATTGGTTGATACGTTTCTATCAGATCGCGATTAGTCCTTTATTGGGACCACGCTGTCGCTATATTCCAACATGTTCTCAATATTCTTTGGAAGCAGTCCATACGCATGGTGCTGTACGTGGTGTGTGGCTGGCTACAAAACGTATTTGTCGTTGTCATCCGTGGGGTGGTTCGGGCTATGATCCGGTGCCGCCAAAAGTCATTCGTTTTATTTCATTTCAGCAAATAGATTCTCAAACGCATCACATTACTGTACCCTTTCGTGATCGTTTATTGAACCAAAATCACTCTAACCACTTGGGGTAATAGATATGCAACAATGGGCCAGGTTTGCAATTCTCGGGGCCATGTTTGTCGTCGCATATTTGCTCATTTTGGCGTGGCAAAAAGATTATGGAAATGCTGAAACAGCACCGCAGCAAAAAACTGCCGTTGTTTCACATGAAGTGTCTGCAGATTTGCCGAATGCCCAAACGGCTACAGCAGCTTCTGATGTACCGCAAGCAAATATTCCTGCACAGCAAACAACCGATGCCACAGCACCTGTAAGTCAGCAGCTTATTTCAGTACAAACTGACCTTTATCATCTTTGGATCAATCCGAAAGGTGGTGATATTGTTCGTGTTGAATTACTCAATCATGACAAAAATAAAGACAGTGACGATCCTTTCGTCATGCTGGAAAGCGATGCTAAGCGCACCTATGTCGCGCAATCTGGGTTAATCGGGCTGAATGGTCCAGACAGTAGCCGTAATGGCCGCCCAAGCTATGAAATTGAAAAATCGACTTATAGCTTAGCCGATGCCAAAGAAAGCAAAAATAAAGCGGGTGAAACAGTTAAAACTTTAACTGTCCCAATGGTATATAAAACTGCCGATGGTGTAGAAATCATTAAAACCTTTAGTTTTACTGAAGGTGAATATCCTGTGCTGGTGAATCACAAAGTGATTAACCGCAGCAGCCAAAACTGGCAAGGTCAGATGTTTGGTCAGTTGAAACGTGATAATTCAGATGATCCAGGCAAGTCAGATCAAGGTATTTTTACCTTGGGTACTTTCCTTGGCGGCGCATGGGGAACACCTGAAGAACACTACAACAAGTTGAAATTTGACAATTTTAATGACGAAAAATTGAATGTCGATGCAACAGGTGGTTGGGTGGCCGTGGTTCAGCACTATTTCGTGAGTGCATGGGTTCCAGGGCAGTTAAAATTGACGCAGGCCGATGGTCAACCGTATGCAGCGAAGTTGGAATCACGTAAATCTAGCGATGAAATGAACATCATTGGTTTTACCTCGCCAACCATTAATGTCCCTGCAGGTACGGTGGCAGAAGTTGATGCGACCTTCTACTCTGGTCCAAAAATTCAGTCTGAATTGAAAGATTTGGCGACAGGTTTGAACCAAACTGTGGATTATGGCTGGTTATGGCCAATTGCAAAATTATTGTTTATTGGTTTGCAATTCTTCCATGGTTTAGTGGGCAACTGGGGTTGGTCAATCATCTTATTAACCGTTCTTGTCAAACTGATTCTTTGGCCGTTATCGTCTAAGAGCTATCGTTCTATGGCAAAAATGCGTGTGATTGCACCAGAAATGCAGCGCATGAAAGAAGAATTTGGCGAAGACCGTATGCGTTTCTCGCAAGAAATGATGGCACTTTATAAACGTGAACAAGTGAATCCACTGTCAGGTTGTTTGCCATTGTTACTACAAATGCCAATTTTCCTTGCCTTGTACTGGGTATTGATGGAATCGGTAGAGTTACGCCATGCACCGTGGTTAGGTTGGATTCAAGACTTATCGGCAATGGACCCTTGGTTTATCTTGCCATTGTTGATGGGTGTGACCATGTATGTTCAACAAATGTTGAACCCACAGCCAACAGATCCAATGCAGGCAAAAATCTTCCGCATTATGCCTGTGGTATTTACCGTATTCTTATTGTTCTTCCCTGCAGGTCTAGTTCTGTACTGGATTGTCAACAACTTGATTACGATTTTGCAGCAAAGCTTGATCAACAAAAGTGTTGAAAAAGACCGCGCTAAACGAGAAGAGGCAACTCCAGTCAATTAAGTATGGCTGAGCTGCTGAATAAATCCGCTTAAGATGGTAATCTTAGGCGGATTTTTCTTTGCATATATTTTGAAAGTTTTAGGTGAATTTTATGTATAACCGCAGCACCATTGCCGCAATCGCGACTCCACCTGGCCGTGGTGGTGTGGGGGTGATTCGCCTGTCGGGATCCAAAGCCTATGCAATTGCCGCAGCCTTGACCCAAAAAGACTTACCCAAAGCACGTTACGCAGGTTTTCGCCAGTTTTACGATGCAGCCAATGAAGTCATGGATGAAGGTTTGGTGATTTGTTTCCCAAATCCTCATTCATTTACTGGCGAAGATGTGGTGGAACTACAAGGGCATGGTGGCCCAGTGATTCAAAATGCTTTATTGGCACGTTTACTGGAACTCGGTGCAACGGCTGCCAAAGCGGGTGAATTTTCGATGCGCGCCTTTGAAAATGGCAAGCTGGATTTGGTACAGGCCGAAGCCATTGCCGATTTAATTGATGCCACTTCACAAGCCGCTGCGCGTTCTGCAGTGCGTTCCCTTCAAGGGGCTTTTTCCACCAAAGTGAATACTGTGCTAGAACAGTTAATTCACTTACGTCTGCATGTTGAAGCTGCTATTGATTTTCCTGAAGAAGAAATTGACTTTTTGGCCGATGGGAAAATCCTTAATTTGCTGGATGAAGTGGCTGCTTCGGTGACTGCTGTGCAACAATCTGCGCGTCAGGGACAATTGTTGCGTGAAGGTCTGCAGGTGGTGATTGCGGGCAAACCGAATGCAGGTAAATCTTCCTTACTCAATGCCTTGGCGGGTATTGAACGTGCGATTGTGACCGATATTGCAGGGACTACTCGTGACGTATTGCATGAAAAAATTACCCTGAATGGCTTACCAATTACCCTGACTGATACTGCAGGCTTGCGTGAAACAGGGGATATTGTGGAACAGGAAGGGATTCGCCGTGCGATTAAAGAAATTGAACAGGCAGATTTATTGTTATTGGTCTATGACTTGAGCCAAAACGAAGATCCGTTGCAATTGGCACAGCATTATTTTGCGGAACATATTGAACCGAAGCGTTTGATGTTGATTGGCAATAAATGCGATTTAACTGGTGTACAAGCTACAATTTCAGATTTTAATGGTTTTAGACATATTACTGTGTCGGCCAAACAAGAAACAGGTGTTCAATCGCTCATAGAGGCGATTACAGCGCATGCAGGCTTTCAGCCTGAAGAAGATACCTTTATTGCACGTACCCGTCATTTAGACGCAATGAAGCGCACGCAGCAGTATTTGGCTGAAGCACGTGAGCAGTTGGTGGTCTATCATGCGGGGGAATTAGTAGCCGAGTCGTTACGTCTTGCACAGAATGCTTTGGGTGAGATCACTGGTGATTTTTCTGCAGATGATTTGTTGGGCAAGATTTTTGGATCGTTTTGTATTGGAAAGTAATTTCAATTTCAAATAATATTCCAATACGTTCCATGAGTTCCATTGTGAACAAAATAGCATTAAGTTTTAGTGGCTTAGTGCTTTTTTATTGTCTTTTTATTGTTCCTATATGTTCTATGTGTTCAACTAGTGCTATGCTTTTTCCAGTATCTATATGGTATCGGTACTAAAAAAATAGCTTTTTTTCTCATGGGTACTAAATGATGTCAAAAAATAGCAGTCTTGGCTTTTCAACATTTAGAGAGCTTGAAGCATTAAAGCCAAAAGAAAAACGCTACTCGGTGAGATATACACCAAGTCAAAAATTGTTTATTGAAGTGCTACCAACTGGAGTCAAATCTTGGTGCTATCGCTACACGCTGAATGGTAAGCAGGATAAATTGGTTTTAGGGCATTACCCCGATGTATCTATAAAGGATGCTAGACAACTTAGAGATGAAGCAGCGTCATTGGTGGCAAAAGGTATTTCACCTAAACAGGATAAGACCAAACCCCAAAGTATTTTGTTTAAGGACTACGGTGAGCGTTATTTAGAGGAAGTCATCAAGAAAGACCGTAAAGACCCTTACAGCATGACTTTATATTTGAACAATGATATTTACCCGATGCTTGGGCATTTACAGTTAGAGCAAATCACGGTTGATGACGTACGCCGTACAATATGGCGCAAAAAAGAACAGGGATACGATTCAGCAGCCAACCAAGTTCGAGGCTTGTTAAAGCGCATGTTTGATTATGCAATGACGTTGGGATATGTACCTTATAACCCAGTCTTAGCTATTCCAGTACGCCACATTCACAAGGCAAAGCCTAGAGATAGATACTTAAGTTCTGATGAAATCCGCAACTACTACACCACCCTATTAAATTCACGAGTGTATAGAGCTAGAAAGCTAGGACTCATGTTGTCACTACTTACATTGGTTAGAAAATCAGAGCTACAGGCTGCAAAGTGGGAGCATATTAATTTTGATGAACGTAAATGGCTGATACCTGAAACCAAAGCAGACAGTAAGACAGGTCATAGCCGTGAAATGGTCGTTTATCTGTCAGATCAGGTTGTAGAGATATTTAAGGAACTTAAAACGATTGCTGGAGATGAGCCTTATGTATTTGTTGGGCGTAAATCGGGAACGCATGTAAGCCACAATGTTCTGAATGAAGCACAAAAAGCAGCGTTAAGACTTACCGATGTTGCACATTTTACCGTGCATGATTTACGCAGAACGGCGAGTACGCACTTAAACGAGCAAGGCTTCAATAGTGATGCAATTGAGGCTTGTTTGAACCACGCCCCTAGAGGTGTGCGAGGTATCTATAACAAAGCTATATATGAAAAAGAGCGCATAGAAATGCTGCAAAAGTGGAGTGATTATATTTTTAGCGTGATTTATGAGCCGAATTTAATCTTCTTTAATCAGGCAAAAGTTAAAAGTATTGCTTAAATGTTGCGCAACATTGTGGCAATTCTGTTCTTTAGTTTCAAATAGTTATGCCTTATAGTTATTCCCAGTGATTCAATGGGTTCATTGAGTTACTAAAAGATGAAAGTATGTACTCAAGTTTTTCAATCGGGAAATGAGCGAAAAAGAAAAGACCTGATACATACAAAGAAAAAGAGCCAAGCAACACCACATCGCTTGACTCTTTTAAAAACTTTGGCGTTTAGCAATCACCACATCGCTAAATACCTAATTTCTGAAACCACGTGTCTTGTTAAGCCACAAACTAGGAGAACTAGAATGTAACGAAGTCAAAGAAATTATATACATGAGGGTATTTCTACCATCTCATGCCCTTTTAGCATAGCACTTTTATGCATCAATGCATAATTTTTATGCTTTTATGCATGTTTCTTATGCAGGCATGAGTTTAGAATAATTCCTATAACTTGTATTTAATTGATAAAAAAGACTTTATTGCTTTCCCCTCTCTAGTTTGTGTCTAGGCAAACCCATTATGGAGTTGTTTAGATATGAAATTATCTAACCCACAAAATGAAAATATTGCATCTACTCAAGAAGAAGATGCACCAATCCGCTTTATGCGCCGCAAAGAAGTGCAAGACAAAACAGGCTTAGGTACTTCAACAATTTATGCCTTGATGGCTAAGGGGAAATTTCCCAAAGCCGTTCCTATAACAGATCGTTGTGTCGCATGGATTGAGTCCGAGGTAGACCAATGGATAGCCGAGCGTCTTAATGCCCGTACAGCCTCATTATCGGAGGTGTAACCATGCGTACTACACATCAACAGCAAGTCCTAGAACACCTTAAAGATGGCAAAACCATCACACAGGCGGATGCAATCCATTTGTTTAATTGCTATCGCCTTAGTGCAGTAATTTTGCAGTTACGCCAATTAGGGTATGACATCGTGACCCATAAAGTAAGAAATACTACCAAAAATGGCACGTATGCCCGTTATGAATTACAGGGAGAATAACAATGCCTAATTCAATCCAAAAAATCAGATCAACTGTAACGACACATCGCAGTAATTCTACGGCGGCATTTTTTGACTTACCGACTGATGCCACACCGCAAGACTGTAAAGAAATCAGTATCAGGCTTATTGAACAATGCCGCGCCGTATTGGTGAGTATTTACAACAGCCCTAAAGACCAAGAACGCCTATCTGCCCAACTTGAATTAATGGACAGCTTACTTTTTCAGGCAACTAACACCGTAAAACTTATTGATATTGAGAAAGCCGTAGATATGGCAATGGTACAGGTAGAGGAATAAGACATGAAAAAATTAAATACAATGAATCCGCAAGCAGACTGGACAGCAGTTAAGACCATCCTATCAAGTCAAGTTTTTGACTCCTATACAACTGGGGTTGAAGCAATTGAAAAGCTGATGGAAACCCTTAAAGAATTGACGGCGAAAATTAACAATACCCAAGATATTTTATTTGAGTACGGTTGTGGGCAACCTGAAATTTTTGCCATTAATAAACTGTATGAAATAGCCAATTTCATTGCGATGGATAAAGCTGCAGAATTAACCGACAGCCAAGCAGCCCATCAAGCCCGTTTAAAACAACTACCCCAAACCATTGATAAAAAGAACCCTCTATCCATAGACACCCTCATTTCATTTTTCACTAATGCTGTAAATGACTTTGACCTTGCCAAAGAAATTACTGTGTATTTATGTGTTTTAAGTGAGCAAGTCAGTCGTGAAGTTCGGGGGATAGAAAACACCTTAAAAGAGCATGGCTTACACGATGAAACACTGCATCACACCTTTGGAGATATGACAGACCTTGTTGAACTAGCAGGAAAGGAAAGTTTTAATTATTTTTATTCTATGCTGTCTTATTTTAATCAATTCAGAGATGAATTAATGGCTACAGGTAACGGCGTTACGTCGCCTAACCAAGCGAAAAATATTTAATAAGGGGGCGGCATGACAGCATTTCACGAAGCCCCCAAAGGCATGACATCGCCTGATGATATTCTAGCGCAATGCACGGTACTTATGCCAACAGATAAGGCATACATTGAGCATGAACTTATACAGCATTTTGGCAGTCCTGAACAAAAGATTCATGTTGATGACACCTCTATTGATGATAGCAATATCAACATCAACGGCGTTCGCTATGACAGTCCTATTGTTTTGCCTATCTACAATGGGCATCTTGAGCTTGTTCAATGTGCTGTGATGCAAGACGAGCAGAAAGTGGCAGTCATGCCTGATGGACTAGCTAAAGGCTTTGCGAGGTATGGTCATTTTGACCATGCCAAGCCTGTTATTGTGACCTATGACCTAGAGGCATTTTTTAAGATTGCCCAAACAGGTTACGCCGTTGCTTTGGTGCTACTGCCTACCCTATGCAGCAACCCTAAAACAGAACTCAAGCCGCTTGATTTGAAACAAATTGAATTTGTGATTAATCAGTTAGCACAGGCAGGCTATCAGCAGCTTTATATGCCCATAAGACCTGAACACTTAGAGGCATTTAAATCACTGGAGGAAAACACCGCCGTCAGATTGTTGAATCAATTTCAAGATGACCTAGCATGTGACCTTTCACAGTATGACCACGCTGATGATGTGCAGGCTTTTTTAAATGATGCGATTGAGCAATTGCCTAAACCCGAATGGGGCGAGTTGCTACCACTAAAACAAGCTGAATCAGTAGCAAATAACCCATACCCGATTGATGCACTACCCTTATTGGCAAGGGATGCGGTATTGGCTATTTCCGAGCATGTGCAATCACCTACAGCCATGACCGCCCAATGTGTCATAGGTGCGATGTCACATATTGCTCAAAGCAAAGTTAATACTCCAAACAGATTTAATGCACACGGCGAGCCATGCAGTCTATTTTTACTCACAGAGGGGCAAAGTGGCAGCCGTAAGAGTACAAGCAAAAATCTAGCAGATCGTGCGATTTTGAACTTTGAGAAAAAGCAGTATGAAATATATCGAGCCGATTTAGAGCAATGGAAAAGTGGGCAAGCAGGATTGCCAAAAAAAGACCGTGAGGCGTACTGTGCAGAGAATCCACCACCGAATGACCCTAGCACTATCTACAGTGACTTTACATTGGAATCTATAGCAGGGTTTTATATTGATGGTATCTTGCGAAATGCTTCAATTTCAACTGATGAAGCAGGGCAGTTTTTTGGTGGTCACACCATGAAAGCTGATACACGTAATCAAGCATTAGGAGGTTATGCAAAGATATTTGATGATGGGTATGTGGAACGTACACGCTCAAAGTCAAACCTCAATGGCAGTGGTCGGGCGCATGATGTTAGATTGACATTTAATCTACAGGGGCAGCATGAAGTTTTAGCGGATGCTTTGAAAGACCCTGTGCTAAGGGGGCAGGGTTTTTTGCCTAGATTCATTTTAACCATTCCTGAAAACTTAGCAGGCACACGCCTACAGGATGCAGCTTACCGCAATAAAAACGCCAATAAAGACCACAGGCTTATTGCCTACTGGACACGGTGTGAATATCTGCTTGATAGCTGTCCACAAGTGCAAACAGGTAATGAATTGCATAATGGTCGCTATGTCATCCCGATGAATGAGGAAGCCATAGAAATTGATGCAGCGTTCTACAACATTTTTGAATCTCTACAGGGTGCAGGCAAGCGTTATGAATATCTGCAGGCGTTCGCTAGTCGTGCAAGCCAACTGGCACGCCGTCTAGCAACAGTATTTGCTTATTTTGAGGGATTGCAACAGATTGATGGCAAAACCCTGCAAGGAGCTTGTGAGGTTGTTAAACATTCATTGAACGAATGGGCAATGTATGCAGAAATTGAGGTTAAAGCGGAAAGTGATGCTGAAAAACTGATTAAGTGGCTTATCCGTAACTGTGCAAAAGATAAAACAGACAGACTTCTTTACTCTAAGGTACAGACTTCATGCCCTAGACCGATGCAGAAAAGTAAAAAAATTTTAGAAATGGTAGTCCAACAATTAGAGGATTCTAACCACATCAAAATTGAATCGTTGGGGCGTACTCGGTACGTTGTAATTAATCCTTTATTACTGGAATCGTGACTAAGTGACTAAGTTAAGCTGTAAGCCTTACAGGACAAGGCTTTTCACTTAGCAGTCAGCAAAAATGGCTTTGACTAAATGACTAAGTGGATGACTAAAAACTATATTCATTTAGTCACTTAGTCATTGCATTATTTAGTGACTACTGAACGCAAAGCCTTATGTATAAAGGCATACAGAGCAATTTAGTCATTTAGTCAGCTTTTTTAGATAAATGAAATATATTTGAGAATTGAACAATGCCAAATGTGAACAAAGCAATCGTAATGGGTGTACTAGGTCGTGACCCTGAAACTAAGAACTTTCCTAACGGCGGCAGCGTGACCAATTTTATCGTGGCGACTACTGAACACTGGAAAGATAAGACCACTGGCGAACGTAAAAGTGCGACAGAATGGCACAGAATCAGCACCAACAACCGACTGGCAGAGATAGCAAGCCAATACCTCGAGAAAGGCAGCAAGGTTTATATTGAGGGCAGCTTTAAAACAAGGAAGTGGAAAAACCAAAGACATTTCTGCAGACAAATAACCTTAAAAACATATATATTTTTTGCGTTCATAGTGACATTTTTGAAACGGGTTTTTTCTTTTTCCGCTATCTCTCCAATGTGCGCCGTATAGTCATCATCGCTACCGTCATCACATTGATTATCTTCAATATTTTCATCTATTGTTTTTTGCTGTTTAATTTTAAATTTGATACAACTCGCCTGATTTTGAAGCGTTGTATCACTTTTTTTTAGTGCTAAATTTCAGTATCCGTCATTAGCTACTTAGGAATATTTACCCAAAAGAAAACGCCCCGAAATAAATCGAGGCGTTTAATGCTACTACTTATGAGCTAACCGCTCATGCGGGAGCTAAGTTAGTGGCTAGTAGCCAACCCTACGTGCCGCATCACGGTTTAAATATTAACCAGTTTGGCTATCGGTATCGATACAATAATTTGTTCTAATATTTTACAGATTTAGGCAAGTCTTGATAATCGGTCATGGTAACACTGGCTGCTTCATCATCTTTATGGTGAATTTGATCTAACATATTCAATTCCATGATACGCATCTGTTTTGCGAAATATAAATCAAACATCTGTACCTTTTCCCGTAAGTCATATACGGCGTCCGTTAAATCGGGGTACTTGGTACTAAATTCATCATTCTTTTGTAAGCGTTCCATTGTTTCCACAACATTTTTGGCACTACTACGCAGCAACTCGCCTTGAAATGGGGGTAAACGGTCAAGCAAGTCGTTTAAATTGTCACAGATACGTGCAGTCGCCTCTAAGACTGAACCACGTACAGAATTAAATACAAGCCCGTTATACGATGCCGCTAAATCACGCTCAAATTCATTGCTCAAACCCAGCAAATAATCAGCACTACAACCATACTCAATACACATGCGGTAAATGGTGGCAAGGTCAATTTTCTTGTTACCATCCTCATGTATAGAAATAATATTAGGCGGCATTTTATCTATGCCATCTCCCCAAACCCGTTTTTGTGCATCGCGGCGGGTAAGCCCTGCAATTTCTCTAGCACGGCGGCTATTCTCCCCTACTACCTTGTAGAGTCGCTTTTCATCAAAAAAAAACGGTTTATTCATGTGTTCTATATCAAGTTTATGCTGATTCATACTTGCCACTATCCCATTGCTTGTATTGATATGCGCTCCCTCATTTATGGGCAGCTTTTAGGCTTTAACTTCAATCAGCCCAAGTAATAATTTAAAAAATACATGGGGGAAATGGTAAATCAAACAGCTGAAGTACTTTATAAAACCATCCTGAAAAGTGCTTGTTTAATGCTCATTTTTTGCGTTCATAGTGACATTTTTGAAACGGGTTTTTGTCTTTTCTGCCATTTTCAAAATGTGCAAAATCACGATGCTTTATTTACTTCATCACATTGATTTTAAATAATTTAAAAGTTTATTTTGTGCTGCATTTTAATTATTGGTTTTGACACAACTTGCCTGATTTTGTAGTCTTTCGTCACTTTTTTTAGGGCTAAATTTTAGTATCCATCGTTAGCTACTTGAGAATATTTACCCAAAAGAAAACGCCCCGAAATAAATCGAGGCGTTTAATGCTACTACTTACAAACCAAGCACCCATGCAGAGGCTAACAAGGTGGCTAGTAGCCAACCCTACGTGCTGCATCACAGTTCAAATATCAATCGATTTTATCTGTTAAGTACTATGAGAAAAATTAAGTATATATTGATAAAAAAAAGATGGTTTACTTGAACACATAAAATAAGCCTGTGCATATCAGAACAACTAAAATGGAGAATTTTTATGATTAATAAATACTTGCCCAATATAGAAGAACTTACTCCGATTGCAGACAACATTCGTGCTGTACTTACTGAACGAGGTTCTAAGGACGTACTGGGTACTGTTATTGAAAATATCCGAAAAAGTGCAAATATGCTCGCACAACATAAAATTGATGCATGGTTGAGTTACGGCGTCTACTTGCCCGCCGTTGAGCGTGTAATTGCACTACATAGCGGTGAAAGTGAAACAGATTTTTATATGCGTACCCAATATCCTGTAAATGTGGTTGAGGCTTACACCGTACCCGATGATGATATTGCTACCCTTGCTGCAGCAGATCAATTTAGTCAGATTCATAAAGCCATTGTTCCCATCAATACGGCGGTATGGTGCTTGAATGAAGATGAACAGCATTACATTAATTTGCTAGAGTACGAAAATCGCTTAAAAGCCATTTTTTAGTTTTTCTTGTTTTATGTAGCCCAAAAAGAACCCTTGAAGAGTTCCCACTTACGCATAGTGGACTTATTCAAGGGCGTGTAAAGATAATAGAAACTATGGTATAGAAAGTCAAAACATTGCTAAAAAACTTGTACCATCGATTATTTTATGTAGTCCTGTCATTTTGACGGGGTTTTTAATGCTTAAAATTTGCGGTCATAGTGACATTTTTGAAACGGGTTTTTTCTTTTTCCGCTATCTCTCTAATATGCGCCGTATAGTCATCATTATCACCGCTATCGCATTGATTGTGTTCTATATTTTCATCTACTGTTTTTTTGTTGTTTAATTTTAAATTTGATACAACTCGCCTAGTTTTGTAACGTTGTATCACTTTTTTTTAGGAGGTAAATCTGCGGTCAAAACTATTTGCTAAAACATAAAAGGCAAGAAAATATCAAGTGTTTTTTGTCTTGCAAGAGTGTTGGATAAATTTAGATGATGTAGCAATTAAAACGGCGTATTTGCTAATATCCTAGTACGAGAGATTGCTCATTCAAAGCGAGCAGCTTGTATATTTTGACCATGCAAAGACATTGCTCACAACTCCCGACCAACTAGAACAGGACTACATGCCCGATGACAATATCGGGGCGGCTTTTAATGCTTGGTTATCTATGCCATGCGAATTTATATACAGTTGAGAGGTGATTCCTCTTTCCGACCAATTGCAGTACAAGGAAGTAATACGCCGTTCTATAATCTGTTAAGAAAAATAGCTGTAGTTTTTAGTTTTGCCCATACCCCCAGTATGGGTATTTTTTTAACAGCAACTTGGTATTCAAGTATTACTTGATAACTAGGGGTATGTTAGACCGCATAAGATTGGCAAAGCCTAATTAGACAAAACCATTGACATGATTGAGTTATTTTTAGCTATAAGTAGCTATAGTTTAGTTATTTTGTTTTGACATTTTTACAGACAAATAATTCCGTGCCTATGTTGGACAAACCTTTGATAAACCAAAAAGATGCCACAAAATGCTATAAAATCAGTGTGTAGCAATATTTTTATTCCCCTATTCTAGTTTTTAAACACCTCATTCAGTAGAATTCCTTGAATAAAAATCTTTGGGGGGTGGGCATGGCTTCTTTTTTTGACTTAATCAATATATATAGAACAACAGCAAAAACAGAGCGTGAAAAAGGCACTTATTTTGAATTACTGTGTATTAAATATTTTGAGAATGAGCCATTCTATGCTGATCTATTTACCAAAATTCAAACTTATTCAGAATGGGCAAAAGAGCAAGGTTTAACAGGTAAAGATACAGGTATTGATCTAGTTGCTACCACGAAAGAAAATAAGTTTCACGCAATTCAATGTAAACTATATGATGCGGATAGTACTGTTAGTAAAGGGGAAATTAATAGTTTTTTAGCTGCTGCTTCAAAAACTTATTTTGAACGCCGTATTATTGTTAGTACTACACATAAATGGTCAGATAACGCACTTCAAACACTAGAAAACCAAGACCCGCCTGTTACGAAAATTGACTTAGAAACTTTGGCTCAAAGTGCAATCGATTGGTCAAAATTTGCAGAAAAAAAGGAAGTCATTTTAAAGACAAAAAAACAACTTCGTGACCATCAAAAAGCAGCCCTAACAAATGTCAAAATTGGTTTATACGAGCAAAAATTAGAACGCGGTAAACTTATTATGGCATGTGGTACAGGGAAAACCTTTACTAGCCTTAAAATTGCTGAAGAATGTGCTGGTAAAGGTAAACGTGTTTTATTTCTCGTACCTAGCTTGTCCTTACTTTCTCAAACCCTCACAGAGTGGACACAAGAATCAACTACACCATTGCATAGCTATGCTGTGTGTTCTGATAATGAAATTGGTAAAAAGAAAAATCATAGCGTTATTGACGCCGTAACTACACTTGCTCATGAGTTACAGTATCCAGCAACAACAAATGCAAAAAAACTGGCTGAAAATGTAGAAAGTAATCATGATGATGAGCACATGACAGTTGTTTTCTCAACCTATCATTCTATTAATACCGTTAGTGATGCACAGAATGATGAGGGCATGGGAGAGTTTGATTTAATTATATGTGATGAGGCTCACCGTACTACGGGGTCAACGCATGATAGTGAAGACGATTCTAATTTTGTAAAAATTCACGATGCTGGCTTTATTCTGGGTAAAAAACGTCTTTACATGACAGCAACACCACGTATTTTCTCAGATGATGTTAAAAACAATGCAACCGATTTCACATTGTTTTCAATGGATGATGAAAAGCTGTTTGGCGAAACGCTTTATACCATCAACTTTTCAGAAGCGGTGAAGCGTGGTTTGTTGGTTGATTACAAGGTCATTGTACTGACAGTGGATTCGGACACGATTATCAAAAAAATCGGAAGCACTATTACTGAGAACAGTGAAATCGTTGTAGATGATGCGGCACGTATTGTTGGCTGTTGGAAAGCGTTATCTAAACAAGGGATTCATGCAGATGTAGAAGAAGACACAGCACCAATGCAACGTGCACTCGCATTTTGCCAAGTGATTGACCAAACGGCGAAAGCACGTAAGCATCAGGTGAGTTCAACACGTATTGCCAATATCTTTCAAACTGTCGTTGAAGCCTACCAAGAAGCTGAAGCGCTTGAAGGTAATGAAATCTCACACCGCTTAATTTGTGAAGCACAGCATGTCGACGGCGGTATGGGCGCAGACCTGAAAGAGCAAAAGCTCAATTGGTTAAAAGCTACACCTGAACCACAAGTCGATGAAAACGGCGTAGAGCGTCCGATTTGTCGTGTTCTAAGTAACGTACGTTGTTTGTCTGAAGGTGTAGACGTGCCTGCACTTGATGCAGTCTTATTCCTGACACCGCGCAGCTCACAAGTTGATGTGGTGCAATCTGTTGGGCGTGTAATGCGCCTTGCACCGAATAAGAAGCGTGGTTATGTGATTTTGCCTGTTGTGATTCCACCTGGGGTAGAGCCACATAAGGCGCTTGATGACAACCAAACTTACAAAGTGGTTTGGCAAGTGCTGAATGCACTTCGTTCACACGATGACCGCTTTGATGCCATGATTAATAAAATGGATTTAACAGGCATTGACCGATCTAAGATGGAGGTCATTGCAATTACTGATAAAGTTGCTGCGAAAGCCAAGAAGAAAGCCGCAGGCAAAGGTGCTACAACCATCGGTACACCATCGAAAAAGTCTAAGCAAGATGATACCGAAGATACTCAACAATCCTTTAGTTTTGAATCAGGCGAGATTGAGCGTGCTATCGTTGCTAAAGTGGTTCAGAAGGTCGGTAACCGCCACCATTGGGAAGACTGGGCGAATGACATTGCCAAAATTGCTCAAACGCATATCAAGCTAATTACCGACATTCTAGAGCGTCCTGAATGCGACAAAGAACGCACCGTGTTTGAAGAATTTGCCTTTGAAATTCGTGACGATTTAAACAATGCGGTATCGGATGCTGAAATTATTGAGATGTTGGCACAGCACCTCATCACCAAGCCTGTTTTCGATGCTTTATTTGATGAGTACAGCTTTGCGGCGCATAACCCAATGGCAGTTGCTATGCAAAAAGTACTGGATGTCTTGGATCAGCATCAACTCGACAGCGAAACCGAGGCATTACAACGCTTCTATGACAGCGTGAAGCTACGTGCATCGGGTATTGATAGTGCGGAAGGTAAGCAGAAGATTATTGTTGAGCTTTACGACAAATTCTTCCGTAATGCTTTCCCTCGTATGACTGAACGTCTAGGCATTGTATATACACCTGTTGAAGTGGTGGACTTCATCATTCACAGCGTCAACGATGTTCTTCAACAAGAGTTCGGCAAGAGCTTCGCCGATGAAGGTGTGCATGTTCTTGATCCATTCACGGGTACGGGAACATTCATTTCTCGTTTACTTCAAAGTGGTCTGATTCCACCTAAGAAATTAACCTATAAATACAAGAACGAGATTCATGCCAACGAGCTTGTATTGCTCGCTTACTACATTGCAGCAATCAATATTGAAGCGGTCTACCACAGTGAAATCATTGACGAGTACACGCCGTTTGAGGGTATTTGTTTAACCGATACTTTCCAAATGTATGAGAAAGAGGATTTGGTCGATCAAGTCCTAGTAGATAATAGCGCACGCCGTAAGCGTCAGAAGTTACTTGATATTCAGGTGATTATTGGTAACCCACCTTATTCTGTGGGTCAAAAGAGTGCAAATGATAATAATGCAAATCTAGAGTACATAAATCTAGATCAGCGTATACGAGACACTTACGCAAATGATTCAAAATCAACAAATAAAAATGCTCTATACAATTCGTATATTCGAGCATTGCGGTGGGCTAGTGATCGTATCCACGATAATGGTGTAATTGGTTTTGTAACGGGTAATGTGGTTTTAGAAAAACCAGCTACTAGCGGAATTCGTAAATGTCTAAGAAAAGAGTTTAGTGATATTTATATCATTAATCTAAGGGGGGATATTCGTAAAAATATGCTTTCTAAAGGACAAGCTAAAGAAGGACAGAATATCTTTGGAAGTGGTAGTATGTCAGGGATTGCAATCTCAATCCTAGTTAAACACCCGAATGTTAAGGGTGAATTTGGGAATATTTATTATTACGATATTGGTGAAGATTTAACAACTTATGAAAAATTGAATAAAATTAAAGACCTAAATTCAATTGGTGGAATATTAGCTGCTAATGAGTTTGAAAAAATCATACCAAATGAGTATGAGGATTGGTTTGGTAAGAGAGATGAGACCTTTTCTGAATTTATAAGTATAGGTAATAAAAAAGATAAAGATCAATTGAGGCTTTTCGAATCATATTCAATGGGTGTAAAGACTAATCGAGATGCTTGGGTCTATAACTTTAACGAAAGAATCGTACTGAAGAATGTTGAGTCTACAATCCAATTTTATAATCAAGAGATGGGACGTTATCAGAAGAGTGAAAAAAAATTAGCAGTTGAAGATTTCATCAATACGGATTCTACAAAAATAAGTTGGTCTAGAGCTTTAAGAGATGGTGTCAAAAAAGGGAAAAAATTACATTTTTCTTCTTCGAAAATAGCAACAGGTCTATTTAGACCATTCATAAAACAATATCTCTATTTCGATAGATCTGTTGTTAATGATGTTGCTTTAATACCAACAATGTATCCTGTGAGTACATTAAAAAATATATGTATTTGCATAACAGGCGTGGGGTCAAGAAATGGATTTTCATGCTTGCTTAGCAATTCTATCCCTGATCTGAATATGCTTGAAGCTGGAGATCAATGCTTCCCGCTTTATATATATGAAGAAGTCACTCAAGACAAACAAGTAGGCTCAGGGGATCTATTCGACGAATCACTTGATCTAACCGTGACTGAAACCAAGTACGAGCGTAAAGACGGCATCAGTGACGAAGGCTTACAGCACTTCCAAACGGCGTATCCTAGCGAGCAAATCACCAAAGAAGACATCTTCTATTACACCTACGGTTTGCTCCATAGCGAAGAATATCGTATACGCTATGCGGACAACCTCACCAAAGAATTGCCACGTATTCCATGTGTGAAGAAAGCTGAAGACTTCTGGGCGTTCTCTAAAGCAGGTCGTGAGCTTGCACATTGGCATTTGAACTATGAAACTGTTGAACCATACAAAGCAACATTGGATACGGGTAGCACGGCGTATAACCAACTTACTGCCGATGACTTCTATGTTGAGAAGATGAAGTTTGCCAAGAGGGGCGAGAAAGGTACGGTAATTTACAACAAGCGCATCACCATCAAGGACATCCCTGTAGAGGCGTATGATTACGTGGTGAATGGTAAGCCTGCCCTTGAGTGGGTAATGGAGCGTCAGTGCGTATCTACGCACAAGGACAGCGGTATTGTAAACGATGCAAACGATTGGGCAATTGAAACCATGAACAACCCTGCGTATCCGCTTGAGCTGTTCTTACGTGTGATTACGGTTAGCCTTGAAACAATGAAGATTGTGAAGTCGTTGCCGAAGTTGGATATTTAAATATTTTTATATATGAATGGAGTTATTGTTAGATATCACACTACATACTTAGTAAAAATGACTATTTTTACTAAAACTCTTTTTTATGAATTGAATTTATATGCTGTCCTTAGGACTAAGGACTATAAGTGTCAAGCTTGGGAGATGGTGAGGGAGAAATACCTATTTCTGCCCGAAGAAAAGCCGTATTGATTGGCAAAATGTACCAAAACAAAGGCGCAAAATGCGCCTTTTTTTCACACCAAAACATAACGCCGTAAATTATTATTAATAATCATGTATTTATGAACTTTTTACAAAAAATCAGGGTTGTTTTTAGTGTTTTTGGAAACAACCTCATGGAGCAAAATGTCAAGTCCAATTTATAGGGGTAGTTTTATTGGCAAAATGTTACATTTTAATATCAAAATTTAGTCAAAAATAAAGGCATCTTTTAAGATGCCTTTATTAAAACTTTAATTAATTCTACCTGTTGCAGTATAAGAAAAAGTTTGCCCTGTTTCTTTAACCGTAAACGAGTAATTAAAAGTAACTGTATTCCCTTGAGTTGGTGTTGCTTTTAAATCAAATTTAACATTTTCACCATTTTGAATGATTTGATTATTGGTTAAATTTCCAAAAAAAGCAGAGTAAGTAGAATTATTAGAGGTCGCTTTTAAATTGATAATTGTATATGGACGTCCTTTAGCTTCTAAATTAAAAGTTGCTAAAGATGGGCCAGTACATCCAGTGCCTATGCAGTTATAAGTATTGTTAAAACTTGCTGTGCTGCTATACGGTAATTTATGGACTGTTGAACCAAAAAAGTCACTCGTACTTAATACAAGTTCTGGCGCTGTTTGAACAGTGATATTTACGTTACTACTAGCAGTTAATGCACCATCAGATACGATTAAATTAATTACATAATTTCCCGCTACATCAGGAGTAAATGTTGGTTTAACATTTGTCGTATTTGAAATTAAAGCATTACTACCATTAGGTTTAGAACTAATAGCCCATTTATAGCTTAATTGGTCATTATCTGGGTCATTACTCTTACTACCATCAAGCGTTACGATTTGACCTAATTGTATTGTCTGTGCTGTCCCAGCATCTGCTAAAGGTGCGGAATTTCCGCGTACGACCTGAATAGTTGAGGTAACTTTTTCACTTGATAAATCACCATCTGAAACAACTAATCCAATTGTATAAGTACCGACTTTATCAAAAATAACACTCGGGTTAACAGTTGTTGCCATTGATAATTGAGCAGTACTATCTGTTGGTTTAGATTCAATAGTCCAAATATAATTTATCGCATCGTTGTCGCTATCTGTACTTGATGAACCATCAAAAATAACTTTATTGCCGACTTGTATTGTTTCTGAAACCTGAGAAATTGCTGCTACAGGAGCAGCGTTACCTTTGACTACATTAATTTCAATAGTATCTTCTGAGCTATCTAACTTTCCATCATTAACTATTAAGCTAACTACATACTTACCGACCACATCAGGCTTAAATGTTGGATTTACAATTGATGAGTTTGATAAGTTTACGTTACTTAATAAAGGCTTTTCTTTTATTACCCATGTATAGGTAAGTAAATTTTGGTCTTCATCTAAACTTTTAGAACCATCGAGCACAACTAGATCACCTAAAGTAACATTCTGGTTTATACCAGCGGCTGCAACAGGAGCTTTGTTCTCAGGCTCGGTTGGTGTTGTTGGTGTTGTTGGTGTTGTTGGTGTTGTTGGTGTTGTTGGTGTTGTTGGTGTTGTTGGTGTTTCATTATTATAATAATCACTTGTCCCCCCATCACCACCACCACCACAAGCTGTTAGAAAAATGATTGAACAGCTTAAAAAACTAAGTTTAAATTTTTTCATAAAGCCCTCTTTATTTATTACTTTTAGTTAAATAAGGAATTATATTTAAAAAACTATACAACTCAACTATTAAAAAATAACAAAAAGTTACTAAATAATAAAAATTATGGGTGCCTGGCAGACTTAAAACCCGACTTTTTTTTCACGCTAAAAAGCAGATTCACAGGGTATAAAAAATGCCTAGTATTGCTTTAAAAAGTATCTGTTTAGTATCTTTAAATAGTTGTTTTTTGCAATTAATTGATTTAAATATGATTATTTATTGTTATTACATTCTGTATTGGGAAATGATTTTTAGCGATTACTTCCTGATTTGATACAAAAATAGCATTAAGTTTGAGTGGCTTAGTGCTTTTTTATTATCCTATTTGGGGTGATCTGCTACTAAAAATCAGCCTATTCGTTAATGTTTAGTTTCTCATTCGGCACAAGCCCGATCTAACTTATGTCATATTTAAACGTTTCAATTTATCTTTATGAAAACCCATCAATAATCACGTAAGTCTTTTTAAACCGCAGCATTTAAAGCTATGATGAGAAAATAATCAAAAATTGGCGCTCAATTCAATCCTAAATGCACGAGATGAAATCTCTGATGGAGGTATTTGGATGTTTGAACTGGCTTTTTTACGTGAAATACTCATTTCTTCGGTTCATTTTTTGCAATTGTCACTCGAAGCCATTTCTGTGATTTGCGTGGTGATTGGTCTGGTTAAAACTTTATTGGTGCTGGTTCAGTTAAAATCGGGGCGTACTGCACGTTATTGTTTTGGGGATTGGCTCGCGACGGCACTTGAATTTCAGTTGGCTGCAGATATTTTAGCCACCACAGTAGATCCAGATTTAGATAGCCTAATTAAACTGGCGATCATTGCAGTGATTCGAACCTTTTTAAATTACTTCCTAACTAAAGAATTAGAGCATCAAACCATCAATGAAAAATAATGGCTATTGAGTTTGAGATCAAAATAGAAGACATAGTCCCATTCATCTACAAGGTTTGAATATTTGAATAAACTCAGCTGATCCAAACCTTGTCCTGATTTTAGTTTGTCGTTTAGATGAAACTTCATCCTAAAACAGGTTTGTTCTGCAATTGGCGATACCAAATAATGATGTAGCCACACAGTAAGCAGATGGCTGCACAAAAGCTAAGTACGGCGGTGGTTAAACCAAAATGATCGGCCAGATAACCGACTGCAATAATTGGCAGAATTGTGCCTAAATAGCCCACAAATAAATAGGTCGACATCACTGCAGCGCGATTCTGTAGATTGGTCATGGCATGAATTAAGCCAAAAGCGCCAATCAATGCCAATCCATGTCCTATGCCAAGCAGCACATCACTCACAAAAAATAGAAAACTCCAGTGTAAATACATGCATAAACCGAGTACCAATAAACTCAATAACAGCAAATACAGCCCATAATTTAGACATTTTTGTGCAGGAATGGCTTTGGAAAAATACTGCACCAGCGCTGAAATCAGCAAAATACAGGTGATAGCCAAACCACTGACCAAAGGCCCGTGCCACGGAATAATCACTTGCACAAAAGAGGGAGAGAGCGAAGCAAATAAACTAAAGGCAGCAAAGGCACAGAATGCAGTTAAACCTGTAATATAAAATTCTGCATGAAAGCGTGGTTCTGGGCGTTCTAATTTTGGGGCAATCGAGAAGGCTTGTGGTGTAAATTCAGGTGGCGCTAAACGTAACAATCCAATAAAACACAGGACAGCACCCAAAATGACTGGAATATATGGGCTAAACAAAGGTGCTGCTGAAAATTGTGCCACACCGCCACCAAGCAAAGGGCCTAAGCCAAACCCGACTGCGGTAATGACTGAACTGAGCTGTGGCGCATGTGCTTTATGTGATTCGGGGATACTCCACATTAAGCCAATTAACGCCGATGTAGTCATAAGACCTGAAGCAATCCCAATCACAAAACGCCCCAAAGCAAGCCAAAGTGCATTGGTGGCAAACATCGACAGAATCAGTCCGAGGGTGATGATCACTAAACCCAATTCTAAGGTTTTTAAGAAGCCGATACTGTTGCTGGTACGTCCTAAAAAGAGCAAGGTAGCCAAACAACCGAGCATATACGCCACAAAAATAAAGGTGATATGGCTGGGTAAAAGCTGCCACAATTCCTGATAAATTGGATACAGCGGGCTTGCAAGTGCCGTGCCCATGGTGCCAATAATCAGGGCGAGGCTGATCATCACGAAAGGATGCCAAGATTGAGATTGAGTCATAAAAAACTCGATTGATGGCTAAACTCTTGAGTTTAGTCTCATATAGTGAGAAATATCACTCAGTGTAAAGACAAGCCTTGAATCTGGTCAAGCCTATTTGTGTTTAAGCATAGCGTTTCAGCAATTTCATAAACTCTTCCAGTTCATGTTCATCAATCGCGCATTGATCACCAATCACATGATGGCGTAAATGCGATTCGATTAACTCATTCATCAAACCATTGACCGCACCTTTAATGGCTGCGACTTGTTGTAAAACTTCAATACAGCCATGATCAGGATTGTGAAGTGCTTGTTCTACTGCCCCAATTTGTCCTTGTAGGCGTTTGACGCGATTTAAAATTTTCTTATCTGTATGTAAATGACCCAACACATCACCTCAATTTTATATACTCTATGGGAGTATATTTAACAATGATTTCCCATTATGCGTCAGCAACACTCTCATCGTATCCATCCACATCAATTCGATCAAGGCAATCCGCTGGCGCAGAAAAAAATATTATATGCGGCTTTGCTGACGGCTGTCATGATGTTCTTGGAAATCTTGGGTGGTTGGATTTTTCACTCCATGGCTTTGCTGGCGGATGGCTGGCACATGAGTTCACACATGCTAGCGTTAGGCTTGGCTTATTTTGCCTATCGGGCAGCACGTCATTATGCAGCCGATACGCGGTTTAGTTTTGGTACATGGAAAATTGAAATTTTAGCTGGCTATAGCAGTGCCATTTTATTGTTGGTGGTGGCTGCATTTATGGCAATTCACTCTATCGAGCGTTTATTTTTTCCTGTCGATATTCAGTATAACCAAGCTATTCCAATTGCAATTTTAGGGTTATTGATCAATTTGATTTGTGCATGGTTATTACATGAAGATGATCACCATCACCATCACCATCACCATCACCATCACCATCACCATCACCATCACCATCACCATCACCATCACCATCATGAGCATACGCATGACAGCCATGACCTGAATCAAAAAGCCGCCTTTATGCATGTGGTGGCAGATGCGGTGACTTCAATTTTTGCGATTATTGCTTTAATTGCGGGTAAATATTGGGGCTGGGATTTTCTAGATGCACTGTTAGGTATTGTTGGTTCAATTTTAGTGGCGCGTTGGGCGATAGGTTTGATGCAGGAAACAGGGAAAACATTGCTGGATGCAGAAATGGATCATCCTGTGGTGGATGAAATTCGTGAAGTGATTGCAGAGTTACCAGTCAGTGTGATGATCACAGACTTGCATGTTTGGAAAGTCGGACAGGGTAAATTTTCCTGTATTTTGGCATTGGAAACCGCACACGATTTAGACGCAGATCAAGTCCGCACCGCCCTCGCCATTCATGAAGAAATTGTGCATATTTCAGTAGAAATTAATCCGCCATCAGGCTTGAATGTTCCACGTGAAACCTAAAGCGTTGCATAGCAAAAACGAGTTGTAGCAATTGCGTAATTCTGGCTTAAAAATACTGAATTCTGTGCAGCTTTCAGCTTAGAATCAGGCTAAATTTACTTTTAGATGAAACACATGATTAAACAATTGAGTTTAGCTGCCTTAATGGGATTATGCAGTGCGGTGAGCATGGCAGATGTTGCAACGGTTAGTAAAAATGTCAAACAACAGCATCCGCAACTGAAATTAGATAATATTCAAGCCACAGAAATGAAAGGTATTTATAGCGCCTCTATGGATGGTCAAGTGGTGTATTTGAATGAAGATGCGCAACATATTTTGGCGGGTTCAATGATTCGTTTAAAGGATCAGCATAACTTAACCAAAGATTTATTGATCCAACAAAACAGTGTGGATTGGAAAAAGTTACCGTTACAAGATGCGATCAAAAGTGTGCGAGGTACGGGAAAACGTCAGATTGTGATCTTTTCTGACCCAAATTGCCCATATTGTAAACAGCTTGAGGCTGAACTGAAAAAGCTGGACAACATTACAATCTATACCTTTATTTTGCCGTTAAAAGCGCAATCTGTTGCGCCATCTAAACAGGTGTATTGTGAGAAAAACCCTGCTCTTGCTTGGGAAAACCTGATCACAAAAGCACAATTGCCTACAAGTCAAAGCAGTTGTGCCAACCCTGTGGAGCGCAACATTGTTTTAGCGCATCGTTTAGGTGTAAACGGTACGCCTGCGATTATTTTCTCGAATGGCTTTAAAGTTATGGGAGCATATCCTGCGGCACAAATTGAACAGATTTTTAAAGAATTTGGTCTTTAAGAACGGCTAATTTTTTATCTGATATTGGCAACTAAAATTGTGTAGTGTGTATCGGAGCAAACCTGAAATTTGTGATTGCGAAGTAGATATAAAAAAACCGCCTCAATTTTTAGGCGGTTTTTTTATTGAGAGAGAAGATGTTTGACTGAAAAATCACAGTCGTTAAACAGTATTTAAGCGCGTGATTTTTTCTTAATAGTATTATAAATAAACAGAATAATCAGCGCACCAATGATGGAAGCAATAAAACCTGCGGCAGAACCATCACCGTACAATCCCATCATACGCCCTGCATAGGTTGCCAATAAAGACCCTGCAATCCCGAGTAAGGTGGTGACAATAAACCCTGCTTTGTCATCTCCAGGATGAATCGCACGGGCGATTAAACCTGCAATAAAACCCACCACAATTGCGACAATTAATGACCACATGAGCAGCTCCTTGTTATCTTTGTTTATGTTTTACATCATGTTTCAGACTTATTTTTGCTGAAAAATCCCAAGGAAAATAGTCGAATAATGCTACAGCATGTTGTGTTTTTGTCCTGTTAGATAGATGAAATGCAAATTTTAGCCATAAAAAAAGTGATCTGAAACGATCACTTTTTTTAAGCGAGGCGTGTTTGTTTTATAAGCCAATTTCGCCAATAAACGGAATATGACGATATTTCTGGTCGTAATCTAAGCCATAACCGACAATAAACTTATCTTCAATTTCAAAGCCCATGAATTTAACTTCAAGTTCAATTTCACGGCGTGATGGCTTGCTAATTAAGGTACATAGCTCAATTGAATTTGGCTCGCGGGTTTGCAAAATTTCCATCACTTTATTTAGGGTGTTGCCCGAGTCGATAATATCTTCAACTACCAAAACATCTTTACCGCGAATTTCACCATCTAAATCTTTTAAAATTTTCACATCACGCGATGACACCGTGCCCCCGCCGTAGCTGGATACAGTCATAAAATCCAGTTCATGCGGCTTGTGAATGGTGCGGCATAAATCTGCCATGAACAATACAGAGCCACGTAATAAGCCAATTAAAACCAACTCTTTGTCGCTATTGGCATAATGAGCATTAATTTTTTGACCAAGTTCCTGAACTTTTGTCTGGATTTCTTCTGCAGAAATCAAAACCTGCATTTCAACTGTCATGGGTAGATACCTAAAAAGCAAAAATAAAAAAGGTGTTGACCTGCAACACCCCAAAATATGCCCTAATTTTAATATATCTTGCGCGATGTTGCACGTGCTTGCATGGTTAAAATAGCATCATTTTTGTGCTGGGTGAGAATCTGTGCGTAACAACAAGGCACAACCGAGTATCAGCATTGCCCATCCGATGGGTTTTATATACGAGGGTTGCGTAGGTTTAGCCACCTGCTGCTGAGTTTTGATCGGGTTGGTAGTAGGCACGTTGTCCATAAATATAGGTCGCATGAATATTACGGTCATCTGCTAAAGTAATGAGGGCAAATAATGCATCTTCAAGATGTTTGGAACGTTGTTGTCGTAAGCGTTGTAAAGCGGTGGCATTTAAATCCAGCACCACAAAATCGGCTTCTTTGCCTACCTTAAAATTCCCCAGCTTATCGTCTAAGTCCAAAGCTTTGGCAGCACCTAATGTGGCGTGATACAACGCTTCAAAAGCAGAGAGTTTTGCCCCTTGCAGTTGTTGTACTTTATAGGCTTCATTGAGGATATGCAGTACATTAAACGTGGTGCCTGCGCCAATATCTGTACCTAAACCGACCTTCACCTGTCGCTCCCAAGTTTTATGCAGCGGAAATAAACCGCTGCCCAAAAATAAATTGGAGCTTGGACAAAAGGCAATTGCAGAATCGGTATGATGCAGACATTGCCATTCATGTTCTTCTAAATGCACGCAATGCGCAAAAACCGAACGTGAACCTGTTAAACCATAGTGATGATAAACATCTAAATATCCATTTTGCTCTGGAAATAATTGTTTCACCCACGCAATTTCATTGTGATTTTCACTTAAATGGGTATGTACATAAACATCGGGATATTCGGCTTTGAGTTGCCCTGCCCGCGCCAGTTGCTCAGGGCTAGAAGTCGGTGCAAAACGTGGCGTAATCGCGTAGAGATTACGTCCTTTTCCATGCCATTTTTCAATCAACGCTTTAGAGTCTGTATAGCCTGAGTCTGCACTGTCACACAATGCTTCAGGTGCATGCCGATCCATCAGCACTTTACCTGCAATTAAACGCATTTGATGTTGTGCTGCCGCTTCAAACAACGCATCTACCGATTCAGGATGTACCGTACAAAACACCAAAGCTGTGGTGGTGCCATTTTTCAGTAATTCCTGCACAAAAAATTGTGCAATCTGATCAGCATAGGCTTTATCTGCAAATTGCAGTTCAGTCGGAAAAGTATAAGTATTCAGCCATTCCAGTAATTGTTCACCATACGCGCCAATCATTTCAGTCTGTGGAAAATGAATATGGGTGTCGATGAAGCCAGGCACAATGAGATGGTCAGGATAATGTTGGAACTCAGTGTTGGCGTTTAGCTGTGCCTGCCCTTCTTGCCATGAACCAAACCACTGAATTTTGCCTTGTTCGCAAATTAACAAGCCATCGTCTACATAACGGACTTGTTCTGAAATTTGATCGGCTTGGCTGGTACAGTTTTTGAAATCAAGAAAGCGACCACGAATTGCGGTGCGTTGTACAGGAGATGGCATAAAACAACCTACATTTTTCATTTTTCAAGAGATTGTACCTTAAATGTAGCTTGCAGCAGTACGATAAAATTTATCGTACGGTAAATTAAAACTTGGTGAAATGAATACAAAAAGCCTTCTCGAAAGAAGGCTTGCAACGATGGTGGGGACTGTTAAATTTTATAATGTGGTTTCATGGTGTTTTCGACTATGTCGAATTGATAACCACGCAGTGATTGTCAGCACAAGTACAATAAAGCCGAGTGAAATCCAGATAGGCATGTGGAATACATCTAACATCAGCATTTTAAAGCCAATAAATAGTAAAATTAAACCCAGTCCATACGGTAAATAATGCATTTTAGTGGCTGCGCCTGAGAGCAAGAAAAACATGGCACGTAAGCCCAAAATAGCCATAAGATTTGCAGTGAGTACAATAAACGGATCGGTAGTCACGGCAAAAATTGCAGGGATAGAATCCACGGCAAAAATAACGTCAGATGCTTCGACCAAAATTAAAACTAAAAATAATGGCGTTGCCCAAAGTACACCATTTTGGCGCACAAAAAACTGATCTTTTTCCAGTGTTGGGGTAATACGCATGTGTTTGCGTAGCCATTTCAACAACGCCATATCTTCAATATTGCTGGCTTCTTGCTCTGGACCTTTTAAGAATTTAAAGCCTGTGTAGACCAAAAATGCGCCAAAAATATACAAAATCCAGGAGAATTCTTGTACAAACCAAGCTCCAATAAAAATAAAAATGGTTCTGAGAATAATTGCGCCCAGTACGCCGTAGAGTAAAATTTTACGCTGTAAGCCCGGTGGGATGGCGAATGCGGCGAAGATCATCAACCAAACGAATACATTATCAATCGCCAGTGATTTTTCCAGCAAATAACCCGCAAAGTATTCCATGACTTTGGTGTTGGCGACTTCTAGCCCAACGCTGTGTTTAAGATACAGCCATAAACCGCCACCAAATAAAGCTGCCACACTGACCCAGGCGATACTCCAATACGCAGCGGTTTTGACTTTGACCGATTCGCCTGCTTTTTGTTTAAAGCCTAAGAAGTCAATGGCGAGCATGACTGCAACAATTGCAAAAAAGACCAGATATAGCCATAAATTGCCGATGGATTCCATACAATCTCCACATCCAACAACTGGCCACAAAAAAACCTTGACCTGTTGTCAGATGATTTCAAACATCTGTAACAACATGATCAAGGTCTTGCCTACATAGAGCGGACTTGTATCAACAAGTATGTGCACTATGCTCAGCGTCCGACTTTTTGCAAAGTGTAATGACGAAACGCTGACACGTTAAAGTTATATTTTAACGCTTGGAGGAGGCTACTCCCCTTGTTCAACATAATTTGGGATTAGGACGCTGCCTAAATCTGCGTAAAGAATTACATAATTTTAAGTGTTGTGCAATTTATTCTGTATGGTAAATCACTTTAATTTGTACAAATTCAGCACAATATTTCGTAAAGAGTGTGGCAAATTGAAAAAATAGATTTAGTTTGATAGGTGGACTTATGCAAATTCAACATCAAGAAACCCAACGCGGTGGCGAGTTTTTTATTGAACGAGATGGTCGGCATATCGCTGAAATTACTTATCAATATCAAGATGATCACACTATTTTAGCAGATCACACTTGGGTCGATCTGACATTACGAGGTCAAGGGGTTGCCCGTCAGCTATTAGATATTTTGGTCGCCTTTGCACGTGAAAAGCAGCTAAAAATTGCACCCGTGTGCTCTTATATTGAGACGGCTTTTGAAACAGATACACAATATGCTGATGTCGTGGCTTAAAAGTCTTTCTACGTTGAAATAATCTAATGTGTTGGTATTAAAACAGCATGCAGACTTCGTCTGTCGTGCAGTCTAAAATTTTCTTGAAAATATTATAAAAGCCCAAAAAAGCCAATCCACAGCGCGTAGATTGGCTTTTTTGTAACATAGTTAAGCCAAGATTATTCGTAATTAATCATCACTTTCATGGCATTTTCATCTGAAGCATGTTTAAACACATCATAGGCTTTTTCAAATTCAGAGAATTTAAAATGGTGCGTTGCCAGTTTTTCTAAAGGCAATTTGCCTGAACAGCAGGTTTTTAACAGCATGCCTGTCGTATTGGCATTCACCAAACCCGTAGTGATGGTTAGGTTTTTAATCCAGAGTTTGTTTAACTCAAAATTTACCGACTTACCATGTACGCCCACATTGGCAATATGTCCGCCCTCTTTCACGACATTTTGGCAAATATCCCAAGTGGCTTCGACACCTACAGCTTCCATGGCGCAGTCTACCCCGCGACCACCTGTAATCTCTAAAATACGTTGTACAGCATCTTCTTTGGCAGAGTTAATAGTATGGGTTGCCCCCAATTCTTTTGCCATCGCCAAGCGGTTATCATCCATATCAACTGCAATAATTTGTGCAGGAGAATAGAACTGTGCAGTAAGCAGACAACCCATGCCAATTGGACCTGTACCGACAATGGCAATGGTATCACCCGGTTTAACATTGCCGTATTGCACGCCAATTTCATGTGAAGTTGGCAATACATCAGACAAGAAAACCGCGACTTCTTCATTTAAACCTTCAGGTAGCAAATATAAAGAAGTATCTGCAAATGGAGTACGGACATATTCTGCATGAGTACCATCAATCATATATCCCATGATCCAACCGCCTTCATTTTGGCAGTGTGCATAGAGTTGTTTTTGACAGTTTTCACAAGTACCACAACGGCTGACACAAGAAATAATGACCTTGTCGCCTTTTTTGAAATTTTTGACTGCCGAACCGACTTCTTCAACAATCCCGATACCTTCGTGACCTAAAATACGGCCATCAAATAGCCCTGTCTTGGCAACTGCAGTGTCTTGAATTTCTGGGTTTTTACCTTTCCAAATACCTAAGTCAGTACCGCAAATTGTAGTTTTGGTGAGACGAATCACGGCATCTGTTGGTTGTAAAATTTCTGGACGTGGGCGTTCTTCAAAACGAATATCATTGGCGCCGTGGTAGACCATGGCTTTCATTGTTTTTGACATTGTGACCATCCTTCTTAGTAATAATGATGAAAGACATCCAGCAGCCAACCTGTAGCAACCGTCATGCTCGCAGGATGTAATCTTTTTAAAGTAACAGGTCAAGATGACAAGTTCATGAGCAGTATTGTTGCTTTTAATAATTATAATATATAAATTTATAATTAATATAAAAACCCCCTATTTTTTGCCAAAAACAGGGGATTTTTTTTGAAAGAGTTTTAAATCAGTTTAAGCGATTTTAAGCCGTGTGTTGCAACGCTTGAATGAGTTTTTGATGTAAACCACCAAATCCACCATTTGACATAATCACCACTGCATCGCCCTCACCTGCTTGGCTCACGATTTTTTGAATAATTTCATCCAAAGTATTGGCCACCACCGCATGATTGCGAGCAGCCGCAACCACAGGCTGTAAATCCCAGTCTAAACCTTCAGGTTGATACCAAATCACAGCATCCGCCAAACGTGCTGAATCTGCCAAGCCCTCTTTATGACTGCCCATGCGCATGGTGTTGGAACGTGGTTCAATAATCGCCCAAAGCTTACGCTCACCCAAACGCTTACGTGCGCCGTCCAGTGTGGTTTCAATTGCGGTTGGATGGTGGGCAAAGTCATCATAGACTTCAATGCCGCGTATGGTGCCTAATAACTCCATACGGCGTTTCACCCCACCAAAATTGGACAGCGCTGCACATGCGGTTTCAATTGCAACCCCAACATGCTCTGCTGCGGCGATGGTTGCCAAGGCATTGGCGACACTGTGTTGCCCTGTCATATTCCAGCGCACTTCACCTTGTAGCACACCATTTTTCAGAACTTTAAAATGTGAACCATCTGCTGCAAGTTGTTCTGCATACAGTTCCGCTTGTGGATCTGCATTGAGCGAAGTACGTAGCACAGGTGTCCAGCAACCCATTTCTAACACTTCATCAATATGGGTTTCTGTAATTGGGGCAATAATGCGCCCTTCACTTGGGATGGTACGCACCAAATGATGGAATTGTTTTTGAATTGCGGCCAAATCATCAAAAATATCGGCATGGTCAAATTCAAGGTTATTTAAAATGGCGGTTTTAGGATGGTAATGTACGAACTTGGAGCGTTTATCAAAAAACGCAGAGTCGTATTCATCGGCTTCGACACAGAAATACTTGCCTGCACCCAAACGTGCACTTTCACTAAAGCCTAAAGGAACGCCGCCAATTAAAAAGCCCGGTTCTAAGCCTGCCTGATCCAATACCCACGCCAACATGGTGGTGGTGGTGGTTTTGCCGTGCGTGCCTGCAACGCCCAGTACGTGTTTGCCTTGCAAGACATGATCGGCCAAAAATTGCGGGCCAGAAATATACGGTAAACCTGCATTCAGCATGTATTCAACCGCATCAATCCCACGTTTCATGGCATTGCCCACAATCACTAAATCTGGATGCGGTTGTAAATGGCTGCGGTCATAACCTTGCATTAAGGTAATGCCTGCATTTTCCAGTTGAGTCGACATCGGTGGATAGACGTTTTGGTCTGAACCTGTGACGGTATGTCCTAAATCGCGGGCCAAAAGTGCCAATGAGCCCATAAATGTGCCACAAATACCCAAAATATGCAGATGCATTCCGCCTTACTCCACTGCTTTTATAGACACATCACGTATTTTTGTGCTGTTGTCGTGATTAACTTGATTTGAAGCAACGATAGCAAGGGTTTTGGCGAAAAGATAGTGATTCTTGTATCTCCTTTCAGGGATTTTTCAGCGCTGAATCTGCGCCAAACGATGTAAAAAATTGCTGCTCTTGCATTTTTCATGGCAAATAGCTCGTAAAATAAAACTGAATTTTTAAGATAGTACGACACAATGTCTTCAGCATTTTTACTTTTGGTGGTTGCAAACTGTTTTATGACCTTGGCGTGGTATGGTCATCTCAAGTTTTTACCACATGATGCGCCGCTGTGGCAGGCTATTTTATTCAGTTGGGTGATCGCCCTGTTTGAATACAGTTTGATGATTCCTGCTACCCGTTTGCTGGCGCAGCATGGCTGGGCGGTAGGTCAAATGAAAATTACCCAAGAAGTTGTGACTTTATTGGTGTTTGTCCCGTTTATGATTTTTTTGTTTAAGCAACCTTTTAAACTGGATTATTTATGGGCAGCCTTATGTTTATGTGGTTGCGTGTATTTTGTATTTCGTGCGCCTTAAAGACGAGTTTTAGCTCGCTTGAATAGCTTTAGGTTCACCTATTTTGTTTAACTGTTTTCAATTCTTTAAAATAACCCGATAAAAATAATCAAAAAAGTCGGTTGAGTCGCCGTGTTCAATTTTAACAAGTCGAAAAATAAGTCTATAATGTGGAGTTCTTATTCAAGCTTGGCTTTCTCGCCTGAATTTCTCTTTCCTTAGTTTCGTTTCTGGAATATTTGTAATGAACGCGGCCGCTGCACAAGACGCTCCTCTCGTTGGAATTATCATGGGTTCTCAATCGGATTGGGCAACTCTCGAACACACTGCCAATATGCTGAAGCAGCTTGGTGTCCCATTTGAAGCGGAAGTCGTTTCTGCACACCGTACCCCAGATCGCTTATTTGAATATGCTGAACAAGCGCGTGATCGTGGCATTCAGGTGATTATTGCAGGCGCTGGTGGTGCCGCACACTTACCAGGTATGTGTGCAGCTAAAACTGATTTACCTGTTTTAGGTGTGCCAGTGAAATCTTCAATTTTAAATGGTGTCGATTCATTACTTTCAATTGTGCAAATGCCTGCAGGTATTGCCGTAGGTACATTGGCGATTGGTCCTGCGGGAGCAACCAATGCGGCAATTATGGCAGCCCAAATTTTAGGTTTAACCCGTCCAGAAATTGCACAAAATGTTGCCAATTTCCGTGCCGCGCAAACTGAGAAAGTTTCAAGCAACAATATTCCAGGTCAGGCTTAAGCGGGACAATTACTATGGATAAGACCATCGGTATTTTTGGTGGCGGTCAATTGGGTCGCATGATGGCACAAGCGGCTTTACCCTTAAATATTCAATGTACCTTTTTTGAAGCCAGTCCAGATTGCCCAGCGGCAACCTTGGGTCAGGTTTTTGCCAGCAAAAGCGAAAATAGCCTACAAGATTTTATACACAGTGCCGATGTATTCAGCCTTGAGTTTGAAAATACTCCGTTGGCTGATGTTGATGTATTGATTAAGCACAAAGACTTGCATCCACCACGTCAGGCTTTGGCAATTGCCCAAAACCGCTTGCTGGAAAAAGGCTTATTTGATGAATTGGCGATTCCTGTTGCGCCGTATAAAGCGGTCAACTCGCTGGAAAGTTTACAGGCTGCTGTAGCTGAACTTGGTCTGCCAATTGTGCTAAAAACCGCAACAGGCGGCTATGATGGCAAAGGTCAGTTTGTCTTGCGCAGTGCAGATCAGATTGAACAAGCATGGGCAGAACTTGGCCCTGCAGGCAGCTTGATCGCAGAAAGTTTTGTTACTTTTTCACGTGAAGTATCTATTATTGCGGTGCGTGGTCAAAATGGTGAAGTAAAAACTTGGCCATTGGCAGAAAACCATCATCACAACGGTATTTTGTCGCATTCGATTGTCCCTGCACCAAACAGCGCTGACTTGCAGCCTGCGGCACAAGACTATATCACTCGCCTGCTCAATCACTTGAATTATGTAGGTGTGTTGACGTTAGAGCTATTTGTCACTGACAAGGGCTTGTATGCCAACGAGATGGCACCTCGTGTGCATAACTCAGGTCACTGGTCAATTGAAGGCGCGGTGTGTTCGCAGTTTGAGAACCATATTCGTGCTGTAGCAGGTTTACCGTTAGGCTCAACTGAAGTGGTACGTCCAACGGTGATGGTCAATATTATTGGTCAGCATCCCAAAACTGAAGATGTGTTGGCATTGAATGGCGCACATTTGCATTTGTACAATAAAACTGAGCGTGAAGGTCGTAAAATTGGGCATATTACTTTAATGCCGAATGATGCTGCTGAGTTGACAGATTTATGCCGCCAATTGGCAAAAATTTTGCCAAATCCATTGGCGCTCAGTGCTGATATGAGCTTGTAAATTTAAAAATGACGCCAAAGCGCTCATCACGATGAGCGCTTTTTTATGCTCTCACATTTTTTATTCTGCCCATTTTTAAGGTGTTCTACCGTTAATCTGTCTAGGATTGACGCTGTAATTTTAGGTTGATTAAGATAGATCAGGCTGAATAAGCAACCATCACCGTAGCAAAGCAATACTTAAAATAAAAATGCGCACAAGTCTGATGGGAAACAGATGATAATTATGAATTCAAAACTTTAAATTCAAATAGCGCGTTTTAAATTTAAAGCGATGCTTCAACTTTGAATTTAAATATCAGAAATGAATTTAAAGATAGATCTGCAGTTTTGAATTTAAATAAAGTAGCGGCTCTTTTGATCTTTAAATTTAAAAAGCTACTTTTAAATTCAAAGTAATACATCGTAAATATGCAGTGAATGTCGTGTTTTGTGGATAACTTGGGTTGGTTTAATTTGAATTTAAACTTTTAAATTTAAAAGTCTTATCATGTGTTGTGATTTTGAATTTAAAAATGTGAGATGCCGTACTTGTGGATAAGTGTTTTAAATTTAAAACGAGAAAATGAATTTAAAACTGTGTAAATGAATTTAAAGTTACAGATTTTCATCTGATCTCTGTGGCTGAAGGTGTTATGGTAAAGCCAAGATTTAAATTCAAAACACATCAAAGGGTATTATGCATCGTTTCGCTGTGATTTTTGCGACAGCTGCAATGGCAGCTACTCAGGTTCAGGCAGAACTGATTATCAATGGAAAATCTGTCACCGTAACACCAACGGTCAGTACATCTGCAAATTTTCAACCACAAAACCATTTTCAAAGTTGTTTGGCCAATTTACGCAGCCAAGCCATTGCCAAAGGGGTGAGTGGCAGCAGTTATGATCGCTATACTCAAAATCTCAGCCCAGATTATTCCGTCATTGAGCGTTTAAATTACCAACCTGAATTTTCTACGCCAATCTGGGATTATCTCTCAGGCTTGGTCGATGATGAGCGCGTGCAGGCAGGACAGCAGAAATTGGCACAGCACCGTGATGTGCTCAATCGTGTTGCAGCAGCCTATGGCGTACCTGCAGAAACCGTAGTGGCGGTTTGGGGTGTAGAAAGTAACTTTGGTGCGATTTCAGGATCCTATCCATTATTGCAAGCGCTAGGTACCTTGAGCTGTGAAGGACGCCGTCAAAGCTATTTCCGAGGTGAGTTTTTTACCACCATGCGTTTATTGCAACGTGGTGATGTCACTGAATCACAATTAAAAGGCTCATGGGCAGGGGCGTTTGGGCATACTCAGTTTATGCCATCGACCTATGATGAGTTGGCGGTCGATTTTGATGGTGATGGTCGCCGTGACTTAGTATCTAGTATTCCAGATGCTTTGGCTTCCACCGCTAACTTTTTAAAACGTCGCGGCTGGCAAACAGGGCAGCCGTGGGGCTTTGAAGTCAAAGTGCCTGCAGGCATGTCTTTGAGTGGTGAAGGGCGACGCAATAAAAAATCCCTCAGCAGTTGGGTTAATCGTGGGTTGACTCGTGCAGATGGTTCGGCATTAATTCAGGGCAATTTATCGGGCAGTAGTCAGGCAGGCTTGATGGCACCTGCAGGTGCGAATGGCCCTGTATTCTTAGTGTTTAGAAACTTCGATGCCATTTATAGCTATAACGCAGCAGAAAGTTATGCCTTAGCGATTGCGCATTTATCAGATCGTTTAATGGGGCAGTCTGCATTCCGCACCGCTTGGCCAACCGATGATGCAGGTACATCCCGCGCAGAACGCCGTGAAATTCAACGCTTTTTGTTAAGTCGTGGTTATGACATTGGTGAAGTGGATGGTTTAATTGGCGACAAAACCCGTCAAGCGATTCGTCAGGAACAGACTCGACTCGGCTTGGCTGCAACAGGTCGGGCAGGGCAGCAAATTTTAAGAGCGTTTCGTAATGAAGCGGCCAAACAAATGATGCAATAAGTTGTTGCGATTGCATAAAAAAGGTCTGCAAATGTGCAGACCTTTTTAATTTTTGTCTTAAAACAGGGGATTAAGGTTCAATTTTCACTGCTTCAAGCAAATCAAAAATCACAGTCGTGACATCTTGGCTTAATTCTTTGTTATTAAAAATTTCATAAGCTGAAATGGTGATGTCGGTATCACTTGGCAGCAAACGCTGTTCTTCTTCAATCAGGTGTTCAATTGGTAATAAGGTCTGTCTAACCTCAAGATGCAAAATATCTTTGTATTCAATATTTTCATCTTCAAGTTCAATCACTTGCTCATTAAAATACGGCAATAAAATCGAGTGGAGACAAGGTTGAAGCTCAACAATATCAAAAATTTCGATATCACGGCTTTGTTCAATCGTGCTGATGTGGTCATTTACTTCAATCAGGATATGGTAGTAACTCACATGAATCTCCACAGATCGTTCAGGGTTATACAGAGCCTTCACAATAACATGAAATGAGTAAATTTGCTGCCTTTGCACGTGTAATGGATATGCAACTATCGTACAGGGTGAGGGGAGTTTTGTGTTTTAGTCACTTCAGTTTGCCAGATTGCTCAATGCCGTGCATGGAGTAAATCGAGATCGGCAGGGCGCAGTTGGAAATTCTGCAACTGCTGATCTTTTAGCATTGGATACATTAAGGCATAAGGATCATTATGGTGTGCTAAACCTAAAGCATGGCCGAATTCATGCGCCAAAGTTAAGCGTAAATCATCTTTAGATTGAAACTCATAAATCCGAATGGCCTGACCATCAAAGCTGCCTTTATCAAATAAACGTGGCTGAAAACGTGCATTAAATTGCTGGATGGAAATATCAATGTCCTGATTGAGTTGATTGAGGGCATCGACTTGTTGGTTGAGTTGGTTAATTTGTTGATTAAATTGCGCCATTTCGTGTTCTAAACTCCACATGTTTTGCTGGATTTCTTGTTTTTTGGCTGCAAAAACTTCCTGTTGCGAAGGATGTAGCCCACCACTTTGGTTAATTTGCTGTACTTGACGATTGTATTGTTCAAGTTGTTGTTCAAATAGCATTTTTTTTGCATCAAGCTGTTGATTTTTATCTGCAATTTCTTGTTTTAGTGCTTGAATATTTTGGTTTTGATTGCTCCAGTGTTGTTGGCGTTGTTCAATGGCTGTAAGTTGCTGTTGTCGTTGGTTGGATTCATCTTGATGTTGATCATAAATCAAGTGAATGGCGAGCTTGGCATTTGGATCATATACAAAATAATCCTGTCCCGTCCCTTGTGTCCAGATCAGGGTGGCTTCCTGACTTAGTTGTAGTACATCGGCATGGCTTAAGCCAAAACGCGGATCGATTTCTCCAATACGATAACGTAAGCGAGTATCTAAAGGATGTTGCAAACTATCCAGTACTGTATTGTGTCGTGTATGAGGATGTTGAATATTTTGATAAATCAGCAAGATAGAAAACAGTATGATTGCACCCAATAGAAACAAACGCATTGCTAGCGGCATCCTTTTTTGGGTTTACTGTAGCCGAAAGTAGGGCAGAAACTCAATCTATTTGCAGTTAGAGCATCATTTTATCTATTGTACTCGGTTGAGCGTCCAATTGTCTGTGCTCTTTCATTTAAATCTTGAAGTCAGTGTATGGATATCGAAAAGAAAAACCGCGCTGCAATTGCTTGCAGCGCGGTTTTTGATGTGCGTTAAAGCGACAAATTATTTTTTATCATCTTTGACTTCAGTGAATTCAGCATCCACAACGCCATCATCGGCTTTTTGTTGACCTGCGTCACCGCCAAATGCATTTGGGTCGAAACCTTGTGCACCGCCTTGACCTTGTGCAGCTTCATACGCACGTTGCGTAATTGGCATGATGATGTTTTGCAATGCTTCAGTTTTTGCTTTGATTGCATCTACATCATTTTCTTTGGTTGTCGCTTCAAGCTCAGTGACTGCAGTTTCAATCGCAGTTTTTTCATCGGCAGTCACTTGTTCACCAAGGTCTTTTACTGCTTTTTGAGCAGAAGAAACTAAAGCATCCGCTTCGTTACGTGCTTTTGCAAGTTCTTCAAACTTACGGTCTTCTTCAGCATTTGCTTCAGCATCTTTAATCATCGCTTCAATTTCAGCATCGCTCAAACCAGAGTTTGCTTTAATTTGAATCGATTGTTCTTTGCCTGTGCTCTTGTCTTTTGCAGACACTTTCAAGATACCGTCAGCGTTAATGTCGAACGAAACTTCAATTTGTGGCACACCGCGTGGCGCTGGTGGAATGTCACCTAATTGGAAGTTACCCAACAATTTGTTTTGTTGAGCCATTTTACGCTCACCTTGGTAAACTGAAATGTCTACTGCAGGCTGGTTGTCTGCCGCTGTTGAGAACACTTGAGATTTCTTCGCAGGAATCGTGGTGTTTTTCTCAATGATTGGCGTCAACACGCCACCCATAGTTTCAATACCAAGCGTTAACGGAGTTACGTCTAGAAGCAATACGTCAGTTTTGTCACCAGACAATACGGCACCCTGAATTGCTGCACCAATTGCAACAGCTTCGTCTGGGTTTACGTCTTTACGTGGCTCTTTGCCAAAGAATTCTTGTACTTTTTGTTGTACAAGTGGCATACGTGATTGACCACCCACCAAAATCACGTCAGAGATGTCAGAAGTTGAAAGTCCTGCATCTTGTAGCGCAACTTTACATGGCTCAATGGTACGAGCGACTAAATCAGCAACCAAACCTTCAAGTTTGGCGCGAGTCACGTTCATCACCAAGTGCTTCGGACCTGTTGCGTCTGCAGTGATATATGGCAAGTTGATTTCAGTCGCATTTGAAGATGAAAGCTCGATTTTTGCTTTCTCAGCCGCTTCTTTCAGACGTTGTAATGCCAATGGATCTTGTTTCAAGTTGAAGTTTTGCTCTTTTTTGAACTCTTCAACCAAGTATTCGATCAAGGCATTGTCAAAGTCTTCACCACCAAGGAAGGTATCACCGTTGGTTGATAACACTTCAATTTGTTGGTCGCCATCAAGGTCTGCAATTTCAATGATCGATACGTCAAAAGTACCACCACCCAAGTCATATACAGCAACTTTACGGTCGCCTTCTTTCTTGTCCATACCAAATGCAAGCGCAGCAGCAGTTGGTTCGTTGATGATACGTTTAACTTCTAAGCCTGCAATTTTACCCGCATCTTTGGTTGCTTGGCGCTGTGCATCGTTAAAGTACGCAGGTACAGTAATCACGGCTTCAGTAACTGTTTCGCCCAAATAATCTTCGGCAGTCTTTTTCATCTTTTTCAAAGTTTCTGCAGAAATTTGCTGTGGTGCAAGTTTCTTGTCATTCACTTCAACCCAAGCATCGCCATTGTCTGCTTTGATGATTTTGTAAGGCACAAGACCAATGTCTTTTTGTACCGCTTGGTCTTCATAACGACGACCAATCAAACGCTTAATTGCGAATAATGTGTTTTTCGGGTTAGTTACAGCCTGACGCTTTGCAGATTGACCTACAAGAATTTCGCCATCTTTATAAGCAATAATAGATGGAGTTGTACGTGCGCCTTCTGCGTTTTCAATTACTTTAACTTTGTCGCCTTCAAGTACCGCTACACATGAGTTAGTTGTACCTAAGTCAATACCAATGATTTTAGCCATTTGGATGTTTCCTCAAAAATTCTTTTGCAATGTTTTCACTTGTTATTCGATATGAGAGCCAATCAAAATTTTTCAAGTTGTTTAGATGAAAATTTTTTATCAACTCTCGATTTTATAAGGCTTAAGCGCCAACCATCACCATTGCAGGGCGGAGTAAGCGACCATGTAAGGTGTAGCCTTTTTGTAATACGTTGCCAATTTCATTGGCTTTTGCATTTGGATCAATCCCTACGGCTTGATGCAGGTCTGCATTGAAACCATTGGCTGTATCAATCACCACCACACCAAACTTTTCTAAAGTGGTCAGTAATGATTTCAAGGTCAGTTCCACACCTTCAGACAAGGCAGTTTTTTCATCACCATTGGCGGCAATAGCACGCTCAAGGTTGTCTACAGAATCCAATAATTCTTTAGCAAACTTTTCTAAAGCAAACTTTTTAGCTGTATCTGCTTCACGTTCTAAACGCTCTTTGGTTTTTTCCGCTTCGTAAACTGCATTGGCAGTACGTGCTTTTTCCAATTTTAGGTTTTCTTCAAGTTTGCTCAGTTGTTCTTGTAAAGACTCAACGGAAACTTCTGCTTGCTCAGTATCTTGCGCTGTTTGTTGTTCCGTCTGCTCTTGCTCAAGGTCTTGAGTTTGTTCGTTTTGCTCAGTTGCCATTGATTTACTCCGTTTAAATGGGTTTTTAAACATGTACAGTCCTTTGGCGTCAGTGCTAACTGCGTTATTGCTGAACTGCCATGGTTAGAGAAGTTCGTAATTAGCTAAGAAATCGGGGCAGGGCAGGCAAAATTCAAGCGTGCCAGTAGATTAATTTTCATTGCCATGAAATTTGGTCAAAACAATACATTTTGAATCAAGATGTCGGCGGATGAATGAAGCAAATTAAACTTTGAAACTTATAATATTTTTTTGTTTAAAAAAGTATGGTAATAGGGAGCTGATTATTCAGCTAAACCAGTGCTTTTATTACGGAGATAGCTAAAAACACTGTTTTATCAACAGGATTCGACTGGGTGTTTGTTCACTATATTGTGCATGCGTATGATTAGAGTTTTTAAGTTTTGGTTGATTAATCGCTAAAACAGCTTAATCGAGAGTAATTATATATTTTACACAAAACCTAACACTGCTTATTCTTTGCGCATAGATGCTATATCGCTGTAGTTTCTTGTGTATTGCTAAATGTGTTTTCGGGGCTTATCTAACTTCTGAATAAGCCCTTTTTTTACCTCATTTGTTTTGCTTTGCTGCAAGACTCAATCACGATCACGTCGTTGTTCACGGTCTTTACGGTTTTCCTGCCAGCGCTTTTGTTGTGCATCACGTTGTTGTTGCCAGCGTTTACGTGCTTCCTCACGCTTTTTTTGTTCAGCTTCAATTTGCTGCTTACGCTTTTGCTCAAGCTGTTTACGCTGCTGTTCCGATAAGCGTTTACGCTGCTCTGCTAAACGTTGTCGCTCTTGTTCATAGCGTTGTTGCTGTAATTGCTGTTGTCGTTTTTGTTCCCATTCACGACGTTCTAGTTCACGTTTACGACGCTCTAACTCAACCCGATTTTTACCTTGTTGATATTCCCAACGCTGCCGATCATTGTCATAACGTCGATGATCATCATCATAGCGTGGCTCATATCGTCCATCGTAGTAACCTTCGTCAGGCACGACTACGCAACCTACGGCTAAAAAAGCAGTCGCACATGAAAGTAAGATTAATTTTTTAGTCATGCTCTGCCTCCTGAGCTGATGAGGTGAATTTGTCTGAAACATCAAACATAGACTGCAATAGTGTCAATGACAGCGTCATAAAAGCAGGGTAGCGTATAGGTAATTTGAATGTGTATAACGATTGAAGCACTTGTATAACAAAATGGTCACTGTGCTGTTGATCATGAAGAAATTATGAAGCGTTTAGGCAAATCATGCAGACATATAAAAAGGAACAGGCATGCAAATTTTGAATTCATCTCTCAAAAATAAATTGCACAAAGGACAAGGTGCTGCTGCACGTGCATTAAATAAGTTACCAAGTCGAGTACATCATACTTTGGCTCAAGCTTTGGGTTATCCGTATCATTATCCAGACCTTGATCCATTTATTAAATGCATGATGGCGGCACAATTAAAACAAGGGAAAATTGGTTTTATTGGTGCTGACCCTGTACAGTCTAGACAGGCATTTGATCGACAAATGCAATCTATTCTGAGCACTCCAACTGCGGTCAAACGAGTTGAAGAAATCCGTTTAAACTTAGCCAGTGGCAATATCGCAGCGCGTTATTATCATCCTGCACCACATAAAAAATTGCCTTTAATCGTGTTTTATCATGGTGGTGGTTTTGTGGTGGGTGGTTTAGACAGTCATGACGAATTTTGCCGCTTAATGGCGGTACATGCCCATGCACAAGTGTTGAGTGTGGAATATCCACTCGCGCCTGAAGCTAGTCCACAGCAGATTATTCAAGTCTGTGAAGATGCTTTGGCATGGGCATATCAACATCGTCGAGAAATGAAAATTTTAAAAAATCGCATAGCGGTGGCAGGCGATAGTGCGGGTGGTAATATTGCAGCGGTGGTTGCACAGCGTAGTGCTCATTCAGCCTATGCACCTGACGCACAATTTTTAATTTATCCAGCCTTAGATTTTAAGAGTCGCCATCCTTCATTCTTTGCTTATAAAGATGGTTTGGTGTTGACGGGACAAGATATTGATTTTGTCACCCAGCACTATGTCACACAGCATCAGGTCGCTTTGGATGATCCAATCATTTCGCCAACTTTTGGCAAATTGAAAAAACTAGCGCCTGCCTTTGTGGTCACAGCAGGGCATGACGTTTTGCATGATGAAGCTGAAATTTATGCACATAAATTACGTCAACATGCTGTCACGGTAAAATATGTAGAATATTTAGATCAAACACATGGTTTTATTAGCATGACCTTTGTGTCGCGTCGCGCCAAAAAAATCAGCATTGAAATGTGTAAAAACTTTAGAAAATTTTGGGATCGACCACGTAGCTAAACCTTGGGTTGTCTTTGTTAATCTGTTTCACGTGGAACGGTTAAACCAGAGTAGAGATTTCGGCTTCTGGAAAAGTCAGTTCGAACTCAGGCACGTAAAAACCATTGATGAAGCGTGCCTGATTAAAATCAGGAAACAAACTTGGATTCGATTGCCAAGACGCATGTTTGAGTGGGATTAATCTGCCGCGAAAAGAAGGATTAAATTGATAAGATTTCCCTTGCCATGTTTGCTGAATTTTTAAAAGCGCAGCAGGGATGTAATGACTATCAATAAAGCTACGTTGCGTATTGCATTTTTCAAGTTGAATGGCGAATTGCAAATCTGCGTGTTGTATTTTGCAACTCATCTGTCGATCTTGAATATCCCAATCAAAGCTTGCCAGTTCTTTCGGAATACCCCAAAGCTGTTGTCCGTGTTGCACAGAAGGCTCAGTTGAAACAAAAATTTTAGGAATGGTAGATAAACGACGCTGCCTAAATAGAGGATGATCTAAAATCAGCAGCTCATCATAAGCGCCAATGGGGCTAGCGTTATAACGTACCCACATGACTTGAACAAGACGCCCTAAAAAAGAAGGTGCTAAGCCAAAAGGCTGTGCCAGATTTAAAAAATGCGGGCTGAGCCAATAATTTAAAATATAGGCTTCACCTTGAAGTTGCCAAGGTGCTGGACACAGTCGGATCTGATCTGAATTATTTTTATCAAATGGAGCGTAAAACTCAGTCCTTCAGGTCAGAGATATAAGCGACACGACATGAAGTGTCGTTTGATTTAACTAAGGACTATTTTCCTTGAGTTTTGATTGTTAATATAAGTACATGAAA
>NZ_VOXZ01000017.1:0-66715 GCF_013420455.1 Acinetobacter sp. YH01004 | reverse complement strand
GCAAGAACGGACTGACCGCTACAAGTCGGAACTGACCGACTCAGGCTCTAGTTACACGCTTGGCAACAAGACATTAACAGAGTGCGAATTAGTCCTTGACTATGTTTGAATACATTTTAAGGAACAGGAACCATGAATACTGTTGCAGTCCTGAAATTAACATTACATCATGTTGTCGTTGGATACTTGGCAGGATTTCAGAGCGGAAAAAATATTCTGGTTTTCAGAGATTCTTTTCACTTGGATCAGCAACGTCCGACCTTGAGCTTGCTTACTTCCCCTTTATATCCTCAAGCGGATAAGATTTTAGAAAAGACCTATGTTACACATCAGCGCTTACACCCCTTGCTATCAAATCTGCTACCAGAAGGTGCATTACGCGAACTCATAGCACAAAGCCTCAAAATACATATAGACAATGAATTTCAGTTATTGGCAGCTTTAGGTCATGACTTACCTGGGGCACTGATTGCAACCCCAGTAGATCCAGAAGAAATCCCAGATGGAATAAAATTTAAGCTTCAGATCTCGAATCCAGATCAGATATTAAAACAAGAGATTCGGACAAATAATAAGTTTTCCTTGGCTGGCGTCCAAATGAAGTTTTCCATGAAAGCCAAAGATGGGCGTTTTACATTAGCACAGGCAACGGAATCCAGCCTACTCGGTGATTGGATTGTCAAAACTCCTTCTACCAGACATGCTTTTGTTCCGCTGAATGAATACTCTATGATGATCCTTGCCAAAATGGTCGGAATAGATATCCCAGAGATTCGTTTGGTAGATATGGCACTCTTACAAGACCTTCCACCATTAAATCTACCCCAAGAGCAATATGCTTTTGCAATTAAGAGATTCGATAGGCAGAGTACTGCTAATACTACAGAGCTTATTCATATTGAAGATTTTGCTCAGATCTTTGGTTCATATCCACACCAGAAATACAGCACCACAAATTATGAGCAGATCGGTAAGATCATTTATCACTATTCAGATAACAAAATTTTTGATATTCAGCAATTTGCCAGCCGTTTACTCGTCAATATTTTACTCGCCAATGGAGATGCACACTTAAAGAACTGGAGTATGATTTATCACGATAAAACAACGCCAAGATTATCCCCTGCATACGATATATTGATGACAAGTGTATATATTGAAAATGAGCGTCATTTCGCCTTAAATCTTGCCAAAAATAAAGATTGGTATTTAGCTGAGATGAAACACTTTGAACAATGGGCTGAAAAAGTCGGTGTTCCATGGCGTGTTATTGAAAAACAACTTCACGCGATCATGGACAAAGCACGGTCGGTATGGCCAGTGCTATTACTAGACTTACCTATGATTTCTGTTCATAAAGAAAAATTAAGAGAACATTGGAAAAAATTGCATCCAGACCTTCAGATACTTACAGATGATTAGGGTAATCTGAAACCAAACTAAAATTTCTCAAACAAGTTCATCACGTCATTTTCCGTCAGTTTCGCTTCGCCTTCATGATCTGTACTTAGAATAGAGTGTGCCAGTTCTGCTTTATTTTGCTGTAAGGCAAGAATTTTTTCTTCTATGCTTTTATTAGTAATCAGCTTATAGACAAATACTGGCTTGTCCTGTCCAATCCGCCATGCACGATCTGAAGCTTGATCTTCAGCAGCAGGGTTCCACCATGGATCATAGTGAATGACCGTATCTGCGGCAGTTAGATTCAAACCGACCCCTCCTGCTTTCAGACTGATTAAAAATACCGGCACTTGTCCAGACTGAAACGCTGTAATGACTTCATCTCGCTTTTTGGTCTTTCCAGTCAGCTTCACATAGCCAATTTCTGCGTGATGGAACTGTTGTTCAATCAGTTCCAACATTGAGGTAAACTGAGAGAAGATAAGAATTTTTCGCCCCTCTTCCACCATTGGAACGACCATATCCATCAACTGTTCAAGTTTGGCAGAATGCGCCTGCCCAATTTTCACTGAATCCAGCTTTAGTAAGCTAGGATGGCAGCACACCTGACGTAGCTTCAGTAAGGCATCTAAAATTTGAATTTGACTACGTTTAAAGCCTTTTTCTGCCACAATTTTCTGAATGCTTGCCTGCATCGTGGCACGAACAGCCTCATATAACTTGGATTGCTGGTCATTCATATCAATATTGACTTCAATCGTGGTTTTTTCTGGCAACTCTTTGGCTACGTCAGTTTTCAAGCGACGTAAAATGAAGGGCTTAATCCGGTTGACCAACTTTTGTCTTAACTGCTCATCACCGCGCTTTTCAATCGGATGACGGTACTTTTTATTAAAAATTTCTTGTGAATATAAAAATCCTGGCATCAGGAAATAAAATAGTGCCCACAGCTCACCCAAATGATTTTCCATAGGTGTACCGGTTAGACATAGACGATGTCGCGCTGTTAATTGCCGTACTACCTGTGCAGCTTTGGCGCGCGGATTTTTGATATTCTGCGCCTCATCCAAAATGAGTTGATGATATTCATATTGCTTTAGTTGCTCTTCATCTCTCGCCAGAAGCGGATAGGTGGTTAACACAATATCATAGTGCGGAATCTGCTCAAAATACTGATGGCGATCGGGCCCCTGTAGCAGCAATACCTTGAGCTCTGGGGTAAATTTCTCCGCTTCTTTGAACCAGTTATGCATCAGCGATGTGGGTGCAACAATTAAGGCGGGACTATCCTGCAAATATCCAGCCTGCTTTTCCATGAGTAAATGGGCTAAAGTTTGTGCTGTTTTCCCCAAGCCCATATCATCTGCCAGAATCCCGCCATGCTGGGTTTCCCTTAAAAACTGTAACCAGCCTAAGCCCTGCTGCTGGTATAGACGCAACTCCCCCTGAAAACCTTGTGGTGTTGGCAGTTGTTGCTGATAGCCTTGTTTGAATTTATGTACAAATTTCTGCAGGCGATCACTGACCTGCCATGTCATCCCAAGATTATGCTGCAATTCTAATAATTGACTCGCATCATAGCGATCAATACTGCGCTCTTCTTGCTGTAAAATGCTCTGCAGATGCAATAATACCGGCTTAATATCCCTAGCGGATAGCGCCAAATCAGGTTGATCAACTGCAGTTTTCACGGTGAAAATTTGACTGTCATGCAGATGAATAAAAGTCCGCGGATCAAGTAAATCAGGATTTACTCGCACCAAAGCTACGAGCGCATCAAGTAAATTATAAGAATTGCCTGCACTGTCTTGAACCGTCGCCCCGATATTGAACCAGTCCTGCTGGCCTTCAGATTCAGTGATAGAAATATTTAAATTTTCAACATATTGCAGGTTAAAGGGGCTGTTTTCCAGATGCTCTATCTGCCAGCCCATCAACTCAATTTGATTGATGGGCATCAGCTGTTTGATCCAGTCTCCATAGAAAGCAAAAACCATAGAATCGAGACGTTGTTTATCCAGTTTTAATTGCTGGTCATAACTAAGATCTTTCACCCACTTCAGTGATTCGACCAATAGCTGTAAACGCTGGATTGACTGTTGTTCCTGAACTAAGTCCCGAAGCTGTCGCACCATTTTGTCATGCTGCTCACCAATGAAACTGTCACCTGATGTACCTGCTTTAATTCGCCCGCCTGCATAGGAGAATTCAATTTCAGCACAAACAGACTCTTCCCATTTCCAATCAAATTTATCTAAAACACCAAAGCGTAAAATTGGCTGGGGATTACCCTGTAAGACTTCAATCTCTTGAAGAAACCCAGGTTTCGGCAAGTTATGTATCGTTGTAGATTGATGAGTAAGCTGCTCAAACTCAGTCAAAACCGTCGCAGGCATCTCTGGCATCCGCCAAAGGTAGTACAGTAAATCCGATGTATATTCACTATAGAGTTGCCCTACCGTATTCTTGTGAATATCGATATAACAAAGTGGCTGACTTACAAGAATTTGAAGATGTGGATTCGATTTTAAATTGAGTCGAACATTTCCATTGACCAACTCAAAATCTAAGTGCTCAGTCTGTTTTTCAATGCTCTTTTGCCAAGAAAATTCAAGCTGATAGCTTTGTTCTGACCATGTAAGTGGAGCATCACTTTTTTGTTTCCAATAGACATCACCACTCTGAATGAAAGATTTAAAATGCTCTAAAACAATGCCTGATATATCAAGACTATTTCCATAAGAAAACTCATTCTGATTGAGCTTGGCATAATAATAAATTTGATTAAATAATTGTCGCTTCCCATCAGGCAAAGACAGACGTTTTTTTAGAATATTGCCATATTCAGTATAAGAACTGACACCTGTGATCGTCCCACTTTTATTACGTCTACCTTTTCGAACCTCAAGTTTTAACCCGAATAGACCTAAAGGCTGATCTAAATAATAAAGTAAATAATTACTCGTTGTCTTTTGCTGCTCTAACTGGGTATGTTGTAAATACTGCTTAAACTCACTTAACCAGCGTTGTGCTTGATTAATTGCAACCCGATCTTTTTGAGTGTGAGATGATGACTGAGAGTCAACATAGCTCTTCAGATATCCTTCTCGATATTCTTGATAAAATAATTTGGCTAAAGCAGCAGCATGTTTACAGTTATATCCAACCGGACAAGTGCAGTCGTCATCAATTAAACGGTCCTTTTTAAGATTATAGGTAATTGCAGTATCGTAATAATCTGTCCCTTCAATTTGGGCATACATCGTGACATCGTCATTTTCTTCAAAGAACTCAATCGTTTTCCTATCAATGTATTTAGCATAGCTCTGGCTGCGCTGAAGAGTTGCAGTACTAAAGCGAGATAGAAAATTGATCAATGAGGACATAATTACCAGACACTAAAAATGTTTATACAATTATAACGGACAAAGGTGTCAATTCAGAATAGTAGCCGAACGGCCCAACCTGAGCATAACTTGGATTCACTCAAAAGGAATATTGTAAATAAAGACTACTTTTTGCATAAACATTCAAAGCCAAACCTCAATATGTCTACATCATCACAGCATGCATTTCCCACACATATTGACTGCGCATCAATTGCTTTAATTGTTTAAGGTCTTGATATTTTTCCAGTATCTCTTGCGCTCGAGCTAATTTTTGTTGAACATGTCGATAGTCTTGCTCATATTTTCGATACAAATCCTGCACTTTAATTTTACGGTTAGAATATAAAAACTGACTCCAATTAAAAGAGTAAATAATGTCATCCACTTGCATTTGCAAAGTTTCTAACTGTTCTTCTAAAAGCAGGTTATACGCTTTTAATTGTTGATTGGCGAAAGACAAATTATGCTGCTGACCCAACTGAATTTGCAAATTTAGCAAGGTCAATAAATCATTGGCTTCATAAGCTTGATTGGCTTGCTGCATCAATGCGGTTTTTTCTTGTTTTTTCTGCTCATCTTGCTCACGATCTGGGTGAATCCACGCTGTAATTTTTAAGTAAATCGTTTTGATGGATTGATTTGCCAGTTTCTTTGCTTCTTCACGCTGTTGCTGTTTTTTTGCTGCTTTGGCTTTTTCACGGGCAATTTGCTGTTCGGCAAAAGCTTTTTGAGCACCACTCAACTGACTTAAAAAATCTAGCTCCTCTTGATCTTGCATTTTTTGTTCAAATTTTTCTATAAAATCATCTAAATCTAATGGGTCATGCTGAAAATCAAAAAAATCTAGATCTAGGTCATATTCTTCACAGAGAAAATGTTTCAAACTGTCCAACTTGAGCTGTGCTAGTCGTTCTTGTTCAGAAGCATCATCTTCAAAACCACCTTGCTCAAAGTTTTCTTCTGCGGACTCAGACTCAGTTTTAGCCTCAAACATCTCATCTAGATCATCTAAGTCTGGCCGCTCAAAATCATAGCCATAATGATTCAGCAATTCTGTTAAAAACTGAACTTGTTCGGTAGACATCTGCTGCGAATCCAAAAGTTGTAAACTGAGTTGCTCAATTTTTTGATCCAGCTTAGTTTGCTGGGCTGCCGTCACTTTTTGTTGTTTTTGCTGAAGCAGTTGTTGAATTTGCTGAAATATAACTTCACGCAATTGCGCATAAGTCGGTAAAATTTCACGGCTGGCACGTGCCTGAATATCGGCTTGTGCGGTCTGCCATTCATTCAAACGTAGCTGTTCCTGCTCAATTTTTTGGCATAGTTTCTGAAATTTTTTCTGTGGCGCAGAAAGTTTCTGCTCTGGCTCTAAAGTACTTTTCTGTAATTCCATCTTCAATCATATCGAACACATAAGTCTGAGCCGTATTTTAACCAACTTCTTACTCAAGAAAAAACACCCTTGCCCATCACAACATCTTTTCTCATCCATAGTCTTTGACCTGAAACATCTTCAAGCAATTGATCTTCCATTCTATACAGCACATTACACACAGTTCGATTATCATAGGCAGCAATACGATTTTTCCAAATATTTAGGACAATACATGAGCACATTAACCTGTTTTAAAGCCTATGACATTCGCGGAAAATTGGGCACAGAACTCAATGAAGAGATTGCCTATAAAATTGGTCGTGCTTACGGACAAATTTACCAACCCAAAACCGTTGCGATTGGCTGCGATATTCGCCTTAGCAGCGAAGGCTTAAAGCAAGCCACCATTCGTGGTTTAAATGATGCAGGGGTCAATGTGCTCGACTTGGGAATGACAGGCACAGAAGAAGTCTATTTCGCAGCTTTTCATTTAGACGTGCAAGGTGGCATTGAAGTGACTGCCAGCCATAACCCCATGGACTACAACGGCATGAAACTGGTACGTGAAAATGCACGTCCGATTAGTGCCGATACCGGCCTAAAAGACATTCAGGCTTTGGCAGAATCGGGCGAATTTACCCCAGTTGAGCACAAAGGTAGCACTCAAAGCTACAATATTTTGCCTCAATTTATTGACCATTTAATGACTTATATCGAGCCTAGCAAAATTCGCCCAATGAAACTGGTCATGAATGCAGGCAATGGCGCTGCAGGACATGTGGTCGATGCGATTGAAGAAAAATTTAAAGCCCTGAATATCCCTGTTGAGTTTGTCAAAATTCACAATGATGCCGATGGTACTTTCCCCAATGGTATTCCAAACCCAATTTTAGTGGAAAACCGTGATAGCACCCGCAATGCCGTATTAGAGCATCAAGCCGACATGGGCATTGCGTGGGATGGTGACTTTGACCGCTGCTTCCTATTCGATGAAAAAGGTCAATTCATTGAAGGTTATTATATTGTTGGCTTATTGGCACAGGCATTTTTACTCAAACAAGCAGGCGAGAAAATCGTGCATGACCCACGTTTAGTCTGGAATACCTTTGATGTGGTCGCTCAATATCAGGGTGAAGCAATTCAATCTAAATCTGGACATGCCTTTATTAAAGATGTGATGCGTGAGCACAATGCCGTTTACGGCGGTGAAATGAGCGCACACCACTATTTCCGTGATTTCGCCTATTGTGACAGCGGCATGATTCCATGGCTATTGGCGGTTTCGGTATTGTCTGAAACAGGACAATCGCTATCAAATCTAGTCGAAGAAATGATTGCCAAGTTTCCATGTTCGGGGGAAATTAACTTTAAAGTGGCCGATACTCAAGCCACCATCCAAAAAATCTTTGAGCATTATGCTAGCCAAAACCCAGCAATTGACCAAACCGATGGCGTGAGTCTTGACTTTGGGGCATGGCGTTTTAATGTGCGTGCGTCAAATACCGAGCCTTTATTGCGCTTAAATATTGAAAGCCGTCGTGACCACAATCCCCGCCCGATGCAGGACTATGTGGATGAGTTGACGCAATTGATTCAAGCTTAATCTGAAAAATTAAAATAATATAAACAATGGGAGTCAAAACTGACTCCCATTTTTATGCTCTAAACCTTGTGGCTGAGTGTATGGCTAGAATGATTAATTTTGACGATAACCATTCGGATTCTGCTTTTGCCAGTTCCAACTATCAGCCAACATATCTTCTAGGCCATATTGTGGTGTCCAGCCCAGTTCTTGCAAGGCGCGGCTATTATCTGCAAAAGAGGTCGCCACATCGCCTTCACGACGTGGTGCAAACTCAAATGGAATCTGCACACCATTGACCTGTTCAAAAGTATTCTTCACTTGCAGCACCGAAATTCCATTACCCGTACCAATATTCCAAGCACGGCAACCCTGGGCAGTCAAACGGTTATTCAAAGCACATAAATGCGCGCTGGCCAAATCGACCACATGAATATAATCGCGCACACCAGTACCATCGGGTGTGGCATAATCCTGCCCAAAAATTGACAGTTTTTCACGACGTCCCACCGCCACTTGGGTGACATAAGGCATTAAATTATTTGGAATACCTTGTGGGTCTTCACCTATGCAGCCACTTTTATGCGCCCCCACAGGGTTAAAATAACGCAATAGCGCAATCGACCAACGTGCATCGGCAAGGGCTGCTTTTTGTAAAAGCTGTTCCACAATCAGTTTGGTATAGCCATAGTTATTGCTTGGCATACCCGTTGGCATCTCTTCATGTAACGGCGAAATATTGGCTTCATCATATACTGTAGCCGATGAACTAAACACCAGTTTAAACACATGCGCGCGTTGCATCGCCTGGATCAAGCTAATTGAACCCGCAATATTGTTATCAAAATAGCTCAGTGGAGTTTGTTGGCTTTCTCCCACTGCTTTGAGTCCTGCGAAATGAATCACTGCATTAATTTGATGTGCAGCAAACACAGCATCCAAAGTAGCAGCATCACGAATATCACCCTGAATAAACTGCAAGGTTTTGCCCGTCAGTTGCTGTACCCGCGCCAATGACTCTGCCGAGCTATTAGATAAATTATCTAGCACCACCACGCTGTGCCCTGCATTCAGCAACTCAACACAGGTATGTGAACCGATATAGCCCGCACCGCCTGTTACTAAAATATTAGCCATCTATTTTTCCTAATAAAATTTTTAATAAACCTTGGGTCGATGCATCGAGTGCCGATAAGTCCTTTTGCTGCCCATTTAAAATAGGCAAGAGCTGATTAGCAATTTCCTTGCCTTTTTCTACGCCCCATTGGTCAAAAGGATTGATATTCCACAGCACCGATTGCACAAAGACTTTATGTTCATATAGAGCAATCAACATGCCCAAGCTATACGGATCGAGTTCTTGCAATAAAATACTGCTACTTGGCTGATTACCACTGTACTGCTTATACGCAGCTAAGCCATCTAATTCCTGCTGATCTAAAGCCTGATTACCAAAGGCCAAAAGCCGCGACTGCGCCAAGCAGTTAGACAAGGCCAAATGATGTTGCTCTACCAAAGCCTCAGCATTTTCCGCATAGGTAAATTGATTGGCATTATAACGCTGCACAGGGGCAATAAAATCACAGCTGACCGCATGTGTCCCTTGGTGCAACAATTGATAGAACGCATGCTGTGCATTCGGCCCAACCTCACCCCAAACAATCGGGCAAGTATCGACGCTCACCGCCTCGCCATTACGCTGAATCGACTTGCCATTGGATTCCATTTCTAATTGCTGTAAATACGAAGCGAAGTATTTTAAACGTCCATCATAAGGCAAGACCGCATGAGTCTGAATATTCAGGAAGTTATTATTCCACACCCCCAGCAAGCCCATCAGCACTGGGATGTTCTGATCAAATGCAGCATTTTGAAAATGCTGATCAACCGCATGTGCACCTGCTAAAAACCGCTGAAAACCCGCAACGCCAATGGTCAGGGCAATCGGTAAGCCAATACACGACCATAACGAATAGCGACCACCGACCCAATCCCAAAGTAAGAGCTGATTTTCAGGACAAATGCCCCAAGCAGTCATTTTATCTGCTTTGGTGGATACCCCAATAAAGTGATGTTTCAGAATTTGCGCATGTGTACCCAAGGCCTTTTCTAGCCATTGTTTCACCGTTTGTGCATTGGATAAGGTATCAATGGTGCCAAAAGACTTGGACGAAATAATAAATAAAGTGGTCTCAGGACGCAGACGATGCAGCAATTCAGATAGCTGGCTGCCATCCATGGTGGACACAAAATGTACATTCAATGGTTTTTCAGTTGCCACTTTAAAATCAGATAAGGCTTGGGTCACCATCAACGGGCCTAAATCTGAGCCACCCACACCAATATTGACCACATCCTGAATCACTTCACCCGTGGCACCACGGTATTGGCCTGCATGGATTTTTTCCACCAAGGCATACATACGCTCAAGCTGGGTATGGACTTGCTCAGTCAATGCAGCGTAGGCATCGGTCTGTTCGGAAGCACTTGATGCTGAGCTAGTCGCAGGCAAACGCAAGGCCCAATGCATCGCATCGCGCTGTTCGGTATAGTTGATTTTCTCTGAGCCTGTTGCCGTTGAAAATAAACGTTGAATCCACTCAGCAAGCTGACTCTGCTGTGCAAACTGAACCAGGGTCTGCAACACCTTGGCATCAATCCGATGCTTGCTATAGTCAAACAGCACACTGTCCAAAGCCAGCGAGAAACGCTGAAAACGCTGCGGATCTTGAGCAAACAGCTGATTTAAATGCAGCTGCTGAAACTGCTGCTGCAATTGTTGTAACTGCGGCAAGACATTGTCATTTGGGGAAATCGAGCTTTGCGTCTGTGGCATTGTGCTACGAATCATTAGCGCCCCACTCCCATATAAGCAAAACCTTGTGCCTTCACAAATTCAGGATCATAAATATTACGACCATCCAAAATCAGCGGATGCTGCATCTGCTGCAACAAAGTTGGATAATCCAAACTCCAATATTGTTTCCACGCAGTCAACACACATAATGCCGATGCCCCCTCCACCGCTTGATATTGTTCTGCGCATAAAATCAGATCATCACGCTGACCATACTGTGCCACAATTTCAGGCAAGGCTTGTGGGTCATGCAATTTGACCGTCACACCCTGCGCCCACAACGCAGGCAACATCACATGAATGGGAGAATGTTGCACCCGTGCAGTATTTTCTTTAAAAGCTGCGCCCCAAATCGCCACGGTTTTACCGTTTAAATCGCCCTGATAATAATTCCAAAGCTTTCTAAACAAGAGTTCTTTTTGTTGCTCGTTAATGTCCCAGACCTGCGCCAACAGCTGACTTTTCACCCCTGTGGTGGAGACGGTACTGGCCAGAGTCTGAATATCATGACTAAAGTTTTCACCACCAAACCCCGCACCAGGATACATATAAGATGCACCAATACGGCTATCTGCCGCCATACCCTGTCGCACATGTTCAATATCAATCCCGAGTTTTTCTGCCACCACTGCCAAGTCATTGATATAACTGATACGAGTCGCCAACATGCCTGAAATACTCAGTTTGGTAAATTCTGCATCCAACACGGGCATAAAAAGATATTGCTGTGCACGTGGAAATAAGGGGCGGAGTAATTCTTTGAGTTTGACTTGCGCACGTTCATTTTCACAACCCACCGTGAGTTGCTGTGCGCGGGTCATACTTTGAATGGCATTGCCCTCTTGAATCATGTCGGGCAAATAAATCCAGTCATCTTGTGGCAAGATTTTTTGCAGGCGCTGTGTGCCATTTAAGCCCAAAGTCGAGGCATTGATCATCAGTTTAGGGTGAATGATCGGACGTTGTTGCAACTGCCGCAAAACAGTTAAGGCGTGAGCTTCTTCAGTGGGGTTCAAACTGAGTAGATACACATCCACATCTAAAGGCAATGCAGCAAAATCACAATAGTGTAAAAAGCCCTTACTGCATTGTTGTTGTAATAACAGGCTCAAGGCTTGGTCTTGAAAGCTGAGATGTTGCTGTTCGAGTGGATGGGCAGCATCCTGAAAGATATCGCACCAATAGACTTGATGCCCACATTCTGCCAAAAGTGCAGACATCACGCCTGCATAGAGGGTTTTTCCAAAGACTGCGACTTTCAAAATGTGTTCCTATGTATTGTTTGATGCTGTTTATTTCATGGGGTTACTCTCTTGATTCAAGAGAGATTAGGAAAGATTTTTACATTTCATCCTTTCCTACTGTTCCTCCCTTTTTAAAGGGAGGCTAGGAGGGATTTTCAACATTGGAAGTTTTCACCATATTTGGCTCTCCTTTTTTTAATCCCCCTCAATCCCCCTCAATCCCCCTTTGAAAAGGGGGAGGTTCGCACAAGCAAGGGCTTTGTAATGGGATGTTCCTCCCTGAGCAAGAGTTTAAGCACTGCTTTAAATTCTTGCGTAAGAAGGGAGGCTAGGAGAGATTTTCTAATCTCCCCCCCTTAATCACCTTTAAGATTCAATCTTTAACTCTTGAATCAAGGCTTTAAAATCATCACCTAGTTTTGGATGATCGAGCCCATAATGCAACACTGCTTTTAAGTAACCCAACTTACTGCCACAGTCAAAAGTCTGACCTTGCATACGGTAAGCTTCCACCACACTATTTTGTTGCAACATGGCAATCGCATCGGTCAATTGAATTTCATTACCTGCCCCTTTAGGGGTGTTTTCGAGCAAAGTCATAATTTCTGCAGGCAAGACATAACGCCCCACCACCGATAAATTAGAAGGTGCCGTGCCTACTGCGGGTTTTTCGACAATGCCCTGCATCACTGTACTTTCACCTTCAGCAGGTGCTGCAGCTACATCGACAATACCGTATTGATCGACCAGATGATCTGGTACTGCTTCAACCATAATTTGTGCAGCCTGAGATTGCTCAAAACGCTGAATCATGCGTGCCAAGTCATTTTGTGCAGCATCATCTTTAACCAATACATCGGGTAACAATACGGCAAAGGCATCATTGCCCACTACAGATTTAGCACATAAAACCGCATGCCCTAAGCCTAAAGGTTGTGGCTGACGTACACTCACGACACTGACATGTGCAGGTAAAATTTCGGTAATTTCTTTGAGCAAATCCAGTTTTTGTTTTTGTGCTAATGTGGTTTCTAGCTCAAAGTTACGGTCAAAGTAGTTTTCAATGGAGGCTTTAGAGGAATGGGTCACCAAAATAATTTGCTCAATCCCTGCTGCAACTGCCTCCCGTACTACATATTCAATCGCAGGACGATCGACCACCGTGACCATTTCTTTGGGAATGGCTTTACTGGCAGGTAAAAAGCGGGTGCCTAAACCAGCAACGGGTAAAATGGCTTTTTTAATCATCTCAGATGCCTAATTTCACACAAATTTTTTAGTTAAATTTTACTCATCAGCAAGTTGAACTGACTTACTTCAACTTAGTTTTTGAAATTTAGTTCACCTTAATTTCTGTACCACGGGCATAACCATCCACATAGTGTTCAAGCTGTGCTAAAGCCCAGTCGATATCACTTTGAATTGCGGTTAAGTCATGCATACGCTCAAACACCATCAGTAATTCATCCAACGGATACATTTTTTCATAAGAACGTAAAATACGACTGTGCTGGGTCACTTCGGTATTATCGGCATCAATCAACAATTCTTCGTAAAGTTTTTCGCCTGGGCGTAAGCCTGAATATTGAATTTCAATATCCCCTTCCTGACTGCCTGTTTCTCGTACTTTTAAACCACTCAGTGCAATCATTTGACGGGCTAAATCCTGAATGCGTACAGGTTCACCCATATCCAGCAGGAATACATCACCACCCTGACCCAAAGCACCCGCCTGAATCACCAATTGCGAGGCCTCTGGAATGGTCATAAAGTAACGGGTGACTTCAGGATGAGTCACGGTAATGGGCCCACCTTTGGCAATTTGCTGTTTAAACAACGGCACCACCGAACCCGATGAACCCAAGACATTCCCAAAGCGGACAATGCTAATTTGGGTCTGATCTTGCGCGTCTGCCATCGCCTGACAATACAATTCTGCCATACGTTTAGACGCCCCCATGACATTGGTTGGACGCACGGCTTTATCGGTAGAAATGAGTACAAATGTTTCCACACCTGTTTTGACCGCTGCATTTAAGCTAAATGCCGTACCAATGGCGTTGTTTTTCAAACCTGCCAATGGGTTACATTCCACCAAGGGCACGTGTTTGTAAGCAGCCGCATGGTACACGGTTTGAACCCTATACTGTTCCATCACTCGCTCTAGTTTGGCCTGATCGAGCACTGAACCTAAAATCGGGATAATCGTGACATCGCTATTTAAGCGTAATTCTTTGTCAATGCTGTACAACGCAAATTCGGTCAGTTCATAAATTACCAAGGCTTTGGGTTTGTTTTTGACAATTTGACGACACAATTCAGAACCAATGGACCCCCCCGCCCCTGTAACCAAGACCATTTTGTCTTGAATATTTTTAGCCAACAGTTCGGGTACTGGCGGCACAGGGTCACGCCCGAGCAAGTCAATAATATCGACTTCCTGAATATCCGATACGCGAATTTCACCATCGACCAGTTTGGTTAATCCTGGAATTTCGGTAATTTTAATATGTGCTGGCTCTAAGAATTTGACGATCTCGCTTTTACGCATCCGCCCGACAGAAGGCAGTGCAATCAAAATTTCATCAATATGCTTTTTCGGCATGACTTTTAATGCTGTTTCTGCATCATAGACTTTTAAACGGCCCAACTGCTGCCCAGTGAGTGAGGGATCATCATCTATAAATAATACGGGTAAGTGTTCATCGGAATTGTATAATGCTCCTGCAATTTGCTGTCCTGCATTGCCTGCACCATAAATCGCCACACGTTTTTTTTGTACATCGGCTTGTAAATAAGAACGCACGATAAAGCGAATAAAACCGCGGCTAAACCAAACCCATGCGAACATGAGAAATCCGAACATGAGCGGAATAGAGGTGGGGATAAAGGCATCGGTAAAGTAAGCCAACGCATACAACCCTGCCACAGTCAAAGAGGTACCTAACCCCAGTTTAACCATAAACAGTTCGCTGTAGGTGCGCACAATAAAGCGATATACCCCAAAAATAAACAGCGATACAACGGCAATCACACTTGCCCATACCGAACCAAAAGCTAAGTTGGGCACCACTTCTGCGCCTAAATCAAACTGGCGGATGGCATAACATAGCCATAGCAAGACAGGAAATACACAAAAGTCCAGCACCATTAAAAATGCAAGTTTGACTAAGCGGGGGGATTCTACAGCAGGTTCGATAATGGATTTCATAAATATACAATTATTAATATTTGAATTTTAAAACACCGTATTACTTTAATGCAGAATACAGGTTCCAACCTCTAAAAATGAATGTGCGGCGATAGTTTGACCACCTGCGACTTTTACCCCCACGCTTAAATGGGCAAATTGCTCAATGACCACATCATGATCTAATAATGTACCAATATTTAAAATTACACCATCGTTGATCACAGTTTTACGACTAATTACACACCCTGCCATCACACTGACCCCTAAACCGATTTGAGCGGTTGGACTAATCATGCTGTGTGGATGAATAACCGATGTCAATTCTATACCCAAGGCTCGCAAGGTCTGTTGCCATTGTTGACGTAAGGCATTATTGCCTACAGCCACAATCGCTTGAAGATGCGTAATCTCCAGCTGATTTAAACTGGCAATATTTGTCACAATATTATAGCTATCTACATGCTGTGTTTCAGGCCAACGGTCATCGGCAAACATAATCTCTTGCCATTGTCCGCTAAGTTCTGCAGCTTCTGCAACAGCCAAACCGTATCCACCTGCACCTAAAATTAACAAGCTGGGTTTAAGCATCTGGATGACCTGCCTTGAATTTTATAGCCACAATTAACAATGGTATATAGGCAATCAGTACTGCCAGTTCAGGGTACGCCCATGCTTGTGTAACCGTCATATAAGCGATAGGAAATAACCACAATAGATTAATTGCGGCAACTGCCAACGTCACGGGGGTATGACTCCCGCATTTACGTGATAAAATTTGATAGCTATGGCTTCGATGTGCATCATACATTTTATAGCCGCTCAATACGCGTTTTATTAAGGTATAAGTCGCATCGACCACAAACACACCTAAGCAAATGATCCACGCACAAAACAGTGCCAAGTTTTCTTTGAGGGCGATGAGCGCCAAAATACCCAAAGTGAGGCCGAGAAATCCGCTACAGGCATCGCCCATGAAAATTTTAGCCTTGGGAAAGTTCCACAGTAAAAAGCCAAATACACAGGCTGCCAATAACCACAATATGTCTGAGTTTAATGTGATATTGAGTACATAATACAAAATTGCCATACTGGCTACAGTGGTGATTGCTTCGACACTGGCAATGCCGTTGATGCCATCCATAAAGTTGTACAGATTCAACAACCACACCAAAAATAGTACCGCAATGATATTGGCTATAAAGCCGAGTTGCAGACCATTAAAAGCTGTAACTTCGCTAAAGCCACCCAAACTGATCACCACTCCAATGGCCACCAAGAAATGTACGGCTAAACGCAGCATGGAGTTAATATGTCCATGGTCATCTAAAAAACCAAGTAAAGCGATGACAAAACCTGCTGCCATAAGAGTTAAGCCAATATGTACGGTCAATTGTTGGCTATATATCAGCACCGCCAGCGCCAACAAGTAACTACACACCACCGCAACACCACCTCCACGTGGCGTGGGTACACTGTGGGAGCTTCGTTCATTGGGGTTGTCTATTATATTTTTCTTTAAGGCGTAGGCGCGCATAAAATAGGTCATCGCAAACGCAAGTAAAAAGAAAATAAAAAGGGATAGCATGGACATATTTGTGACTAGGCTCAGTTTTGATGCGCTGTGTTAAACATTTTTTCTAGGCTTGTATCGACATTATACGGTGCTGTCCAACCTAAAAGTTGTGTATTTTTAGTGGTATCTACCACCAGTTCTGAACATAAACGTGAAGCCACTGCTTTTTTCCCCACCAAGCTTGCAAGAAAACTGATCAAGCTTTTCGGTATAGGTAACATTAATAATTGGTTATTTTGGTATTTTGCTAATTTTTCAAATAGTTGTTTGACTGAAATGTCATCCTGATCACTGGCTAAAAATACTTCACGGTTGGCATTTGGATGAGTCATACAAGTATGAATCAGGTCAGCCAAGTTATAGACACTCACCATACTGCGTTTATTGTTTAAGCAACCAATAGGTAAAGGCAATTTTTTAGTTGCCAAGTTCACCATACTTTTAAAGTTGGCTTTTACATTAGGCCCATAAATGAGGACTGGACGAATAATAACAACTTCTAAACCTGTACGTTGAGATAGCTCAAGTAAGGCTTGTTCTGCTTCATATTTAGATAGGCCATACGGGTCATCTGTGTGGACATCATCATTGGGGTGAAAGGCTTGCGTAGTAGTTTGTTCACCATTCACTTTAATACTGCTTAAGTAAATAAAGCGTTTAACGCCACTTTGTACTGCTTTTTGTGCAAGGTTTAATGTGCCTTGTACATTGGTTTGGCGGTATGCTTCAAGTGGTGATGCTGCAGTTTCATGCATTACATGCGCACGACCTGCACAGTGAATAATAACCTCAACCTCGCTTAAATCAATATTGTCTAAATTGTCATTTAGGTCAAAATTAATATTGCTAATATTTGGATTATCAAATGTTTGGGCTTTACGTGTATGCGCTAAAACTGAAACGCCTTTTTCAGCCAAAAATTGCGATAAATATTGACCTAAGAAACCGTTACTGCCTGTGATTAAAGTATGTGAAACAAAAGGCATAAATTTATTCCTGAAGTTATTTAATTAACGCCATAACATCGTCAGCTAAATTATTCATAATATTACTCCGTGTATATAAATGAATAAACTTTTCACGAGGCTTAATGGCATAATCTATATTATTAAATGCTTTTATGGCTTCATCCGCATTACAAGGTTCAAAGATATATGCCCCATGCATACTATCATTTAAAAAGTCGACAACATATCCAGACAACCCACCCCAAATTGGCTTATTATAACAAGCATATTCAAAAATTTTTGATGGAATTACTTTCTTAAAAGCATCATAGTCATTTAAATGTAAAAATAGAACATCAGCATTTTCATAAAATTTTAACAATTCAACTCTATTTACAGGTGCAATAATTTCTACATTATTTACATTTAATTTCTCTAATTGCTCTTCTAGTTCTTTTTTTCTCCCACCATTGCCAATCAATTGAAAAACCACTTTATTTTCAAGCTGTTTTGCTAAGAGTGGTATAATTTTATGTAGACCTTGCCCATCACCAAAATTTCCAGCATATACAACAGATAAAGGTTTATCCTTATCTATATTAGGTGATTGTTTTTCTATTTTATTTAAAAATATTGAGTCAATTCCATTTGTATAAAAGCTATACGGTATATTTTTAAATTTACTTTCAAAATATGGTAAGAATCCTCTTGAAACCAGATTTACCTTATTCGCCTTAGTAATAGTAAATTTTTCAATTACTGAAAGTATCGGCAAAACTAAAACTGTCATTTTTTTTGGAAAAACATCTTCTACTGTATCAATAAAAATATCCCGTATATCTAAATATAAAGGAGCTCTTTTTATTGTCGCAACTAAAGCACCTAAAAAAGCAGTCATTAACCGTGAAGATGTTGCATAAACTAGATCATATTTTTTTCCAACAACTAATTTAAATGCGAATAAAAAAAATAGCATAAAGCTAATAATTTGACCTAATATTCCAGAAAATTTTGTACTAACATCTGCTCTGTAAATTGTCACATTTCCATTATACTCAATTCTTTTACAATCTTCAGAAAAGTCGTTATAACGGTTAGGTAAAGTTGAGATAATATCGATTGTAGCTGAGGGATATTTCTGTTCGATACTCTCTACCAATGCTGTAGTCCTAAATGAACCTGCAGACAAGTCAGGTTTATAGAAAAAACTTATGATCAGTAAATTCATTTACGACTCCACGAAATAGTTGTTTCTAATATCCCTTTTAAAATATTCACACTTACACATTGATTTTCTATTTTTTTTCCAAACTCAGGATGCCACGTACCTTTTACAATATTTAACTCCGAGTCCGTACTGAAACTTATTTCACCTTTGTATTCATCTAATTCAAAATTTAACTTATTATCATTTAAAGATGTAATTTTAACATTTGGATGTAAATGAAATTTTGCCTCTGCATTTTCATACTCTCCTAGAATCAAATCAGATATAATCAAATTTTGCTTATTAAACATCCAACTTCGTTGGTGGGAAATATTAAGTCCTAAATTATAATAACCATTATGTGAAGCTTTAAAACCATTAATTATACCATTATCATTAAATTCCAGGGTTTCTAATTTTGGATATGCTCTACGCGCCACTCTAAACCCCGCCCAGACCTCACTAGAATCAATATTATTTATAACTACAGTATTATGTGCAGAAGTACTACGCTGACGGTTTCGCTCCTCACCTAAACCATACTGAGAAATACCAGAGTTTACGAATAAACGTTCTTTTCCAATACTCAACTCAAAACTCAATGTATCTGCATGCGCATGGCCTGGTTGATAATCGGGACCAACTTTTGCAACATCTACAATCATTTTATAGTCATCACCATAAATTGATATATAGCCGCTTTCTTCCAAATAAGCATCAGTTTTTTTTGCTACTTCATAATCATCTATAATATTCAAAGCAGTTGCATAGCGTTTTAAGCTTTTAAAGGTTGGAGCAACACCTAAAGTAGAATCATTAAAAAATGAAATATCACCATCAGGATGACACATATGGCTTAACCAGACCAACATCTTTTTTATGACAGATGATAGATAAATTTTATCTAACTTTTCATCCATAGAGTAAAGGCTTATTAATTGATATATATCTAATAAGTCTTCTAGAAAAATTGAATGATACATTGGAGTTAATTCAAAATTACCACCATCTGCTAATATTTGCTCCTGTATTTCTTTTTGATATATTTTCAGACCTTTCTGCAGCCATATCTTAGACTCTTGAGAGTTAAAAAATAATCCAGAAAAAATTAATGCCTTAGCATTAGCAAAAAGATGATTAGCTAAAATATGCCATTCAATACTTTTAGATAAATGTTCAGCTTGCAAAGCTAACGACTGTAATTGAGCTGCATTTAGGTTATTTCCAGCTAATGCCCATTTAATCCAATTTACAATTCTTAAAGATGTTGGATAAGGCTCCCAAGCATTACCTAATGCATATGGGTTCTGTTCTATCCATTGATTAATCAAGCTATAATGCCAAACTTGACGTTCTAATGCTTCTTTTGCATTGAGATCATCGAAATAATGTAAATTATAAAGCCATAACTTATCTTGTTCTTTTGCATTCCAATCTAAACTAGAATTTACTTTTCCTTTTTTATTTAGAAAATAAAACTCTTTTTCACCAATCATAGAAATTGATTTCTCTATAACATTATTCCATTTTTTCTTAACTTCTCTTAGGTTTAGAGAAAACTCTTTTTTCTGCACTTTAGGCTTTAATAAGATATAGTACAGTCGATAATACAACTGTACAAATTTTAAATACTTAATAGTATGAATAAGTTTTTTAAGATCCATAATACTACTGTGCTCTCAAAACTTCAGCAGCTTGAATGGTCATACGTGCAACTTCAAAAATTTCATCTGCTGGAATAGGTGACTCTTTGCCTTGACGAATACTCTCAACAAAAGCAGCCGCACAAGCATCTTGTCCTTTGTCCTGACGCCACAAATTCATTTTGTTAAAGCCAGACCAACCAAAACCTTTAAGTTTACGGAAGTTGTCAAGTTGTAATACACGACCTGCAGCAAAGACTTCTATTCGCTCTTTAGGAAAACTTGATGCTCCGTTCGCCAAGTAGAAAATTGTTCCAAATGAACCATCTTCAAAACCTAAAGTAATGCTTGCTTTATCTTCAAGGACTTGTACAGCATCAGTTTCACCCATACGTCTAGCTTGAACAGACACAATTTTTGAACCTGCTAAAAAGCGCATTAAATCTATGAAGTGACATGCTTCACCAATAATACGCCCACCGCCTACCGCATTATCCTGTGTCCAGTGGTCTGCAGGTATTGCGCCTGCATTCATAGTCATAATAAAGCTTTTAGGCTCTTTCACCGTGTCTAGCAAGGCTTTCATTTTTTGTACTTGAGGTGCAAAGCGACGGTTAAAGCCCACCATGACACGGGCATATTGTTTATTTTCTATATTTTGATTATAAGCTTGTTCAACTTTTTCTATTTCTTCTACCGTCAACGCCAATGGCTTTTCTACAAAAACATTTTTACCCGCTAACAGCGCTTTTTCTACAAAATAGGCATGGCTATTATGTCGTGTTGCAATTGCTACAGTATTTACATCTTGATTGCTTAATAAGGCATCTATATCTGTCGATGCTTCTGCAAATCCTGCCTTTTCACCATGAATCACCCCATTGATACCACCAGAAGTTACAATGGTATGCAGTTGTGACGCCGCTTTTTTAAATGCAGGGATTAAAATACGAGAAGCATAGTTGCCTGCACCAATAAAACCAACGACAGCATTTTGTGCATCAATTTGAATTGGTTTTAAAATGACTTTCTTTTCGGTTCGTGTTTCTACGGCAGAATTGTATTTAAGTAAGATACCCAAACCTGATTTATCTTCTGTTAAAACATCATAAGCTTTTGGCGCATCTTCAAATTCAAAACGATGGGTAATTAAGGTATCTACATTTAATGTGCCTGCCGCCATCATATCCAACACTGCAACAAAGTTACGCTGTTCTGTCCAGCGAACAAATCCTACCGGGTAATCCTGTCCTTTTTCTTCATAAGCGGCATCGTAACGACCTGGTCCATAAGAACATGACACCTGAAAGCTCAGTTCTTTTTCATAGAAGTCTGCACGATTTAACTCTAAACCTGTTACACCAACTAGAATAATACGACCACGTTTTCGGCTCATACGCGCGGCTTGTGTAACAGGATCACTCACTTTGGTTGATGCAGTAATAATAACACCATCTACCCCTGCACCACGGCTAAATGCTAAACCTGCAGCAACAGGGTCTTCACCTTTGGCAGGGTTACAGACTTCTGCACCAAACTGTTTGGCAAGTTCGAGTTTGCTTTGGTCAAAGTCAATAGCCAATACACGGCAGCCATTTGCTCTTAGCATTTGAATGGTGAGTAAGCCAATTAAGCCTGCACCCGTAACCACAAAACTTTCGCCTATGGTTGGTTGTGCCAGACGAATGCCTTGCAAACCAATACTCGCAACAACTGTAAAAGAAGCTGCTTCATCGGTTACATTGTCGGGTATTTTTGCACATAGGTTTTTCGGTACTTTGACCATGTCTGCATGCGGACCATTTGAAACGACACGATCACCGACTTTAAAGTCTTCTACACCTACTCCAACCTCATGAACTACACCTACATTACAATAGCCAAGTGGTAAGGGTTGTGCCAGTTTGGACTTTACTGCGTCATAAGTGGTCAGCAACCCATCTGTCTGGACTTTTTCAAGTACCATTTTTACTTTTTCTGGTTGTTGGCGAGCTTTGTCTAACATAGAAGCTTTACCAAAACCGACCAGCATACGCTCTGTACCTGCAGAAATAAGCGAAGTAGTGGTAGAAATAAGTAAATGCCCTTTTGAGCACTGTGGTACTGGTGCTTCGGTTACGGTTGTACCGCCTTTTGCCATATCTTGAAGGATTTGTTTCATAAGTTTGCTCAGGAATTCTATAGTTAATTTTTGATTAATAATGGGACTTTTGCAGCAGCTGTCTTAATAGGAGATTGAATAACCTCAAAAGAGAAGTCTAAATCTACATTACTTAAATCCATTTTATCTATTAAAAATTCATAGGAATAGTTATGGTTTGAAGTAATATAAAATGTAACCTTACCAGCTTCTATTTGTTTCACTTGCACATGCTGCACGTAATCAAAAATTGAGTGATGACGGCCAAAAATTAAAGCAGTTAAATAAATTTTATTTAAATGGCGATCTAGTACATACTCACCATTGCGCCCACTGCTAATTTTAAAATCCACAAGCAATCCATCTTGAATATTGGGTTCAATCAAGTCACTAGTATCATAACGGATAAGAGGAGAAGCATAGTTATAGTAACTGGTTGAAACTAAACTAAAATCATCTTGTTCATTCTGAATTGCTTCTGCAAAACCATAAGAAATAAATGGGCTATAGGTATACTGTTCATTTTTTTCGTATGCCAGAACCGCTCTTTCTGTATGTCCATACCATGATACTGAACTACAAGAAAGTAACTCCTCTACTTTTTTTCTGAGGACTGGGGATGGAAATTCTGAACCTAAGAACATTCCCTGTATGTATTGTTTAAATACAGGTAACAAGGGATGTTTATTAAGATCGAGCCAAATAACAAAGTCAAAAATTGCACTTGGATAACCATGTAAATATTTTGGCTTATATTTTTTAAAGTTTACTAACAGGGTATCTGCGATTTGTTGTGGGCTCTTATAAATATCAATAGTCAACTGATGACGTACTGCATCATATTCCATAATATTTTTGACGTCAGCTCGCCCACCAAAAACAATTTTTAAATCGCTTTGCTTATAGCCTAATTTAGCCCAAATAGTATGCATATGTGCCCACTCATGTGGTATAGAGCTTGGTTCTATATAGAATGATAAAGGCTGCCCACTACTCCCACCTGTATTTGCAATAGATTTTTTTAGCTTTATATTTGAGCGTTCTTCAATAGAAACAGCTTGCAATTCAGCTTTACTGATAATTGGCAACTCAAATAAGTCATTAAAATCAGAAAATTTTTCAGGATTGACACCAGAAGCTTTATACAACTTTCTATAAAATTCAATATTAGAATAAGCATAAACACTTATATGTTTAACCTTATCAAATATCAATTTTTTATATTTTTCAGAATTAAACTCATTAAAATTTGAAATTTCATTTTTTCGTAGTGAATATATAGTACTCATACCAGGACGTATACCATAGGGTAAAAGAGCAATATACTTTCCTAAACTATAAGGAATACGGGTAAGATTTTGCTTGGCGTAATTAATATAACTCATCAAAATATCTCGATAAAACTATTTAATTTAAGTCAATTAAATTTTGTATAAGGTTTTTTTGTTTCTTCCATTTTTCTTCAGCCGAAATATAGACTCTACTAAGCTGATCAACACCTTTTTCAACAATAGCAACCCTAAGTTTTTCATCTTGATATATAGTAATCACTTTGTTTACTATATCCTCAGCATCTAAAGGATCAAAAAATAAAGCAGCCTCTCCACATAAGCCTCTTGAGAAGTCACGATCTGATGTTAAGAGAGGTTTTTTAGAAATAAAAGATTCTGGATAAGCACTTGTTGAAGATTCAGCTAAAGTAGGTAAAATTACAGCATCACAATCAGCATAATATTTAGGTAAATTTGAGCTTGTAATTGGGCCAAAATTTTTCAACATATATCGGGCATTTTTATTAACCACCAACCTAGTAAGTGCTTCAAAATATTTATCTTCTATCATAAAATTAAAATAGATATTTTTAAAATTCTTTATATAAAGTAAATCTACGACATTTGCTAAAATTTCTAAGTTTTTATGCGGATAGTAAGAGGAAGGAACCAAAAAATTAAACTCATCCTTTGAAATTTTTACACTCATCTTTCTATTAAAATATTCTTCAAAATATGGATTGTAACTATTTTCAATAACAAAAATATGATTACTCTCCAGATTTAGAAGATTTTTTAAATTATTTTTAACAACAGAGGTTTCAACAACATAATAATCAGAATTTTTTAGAAATAAATTCCTTTTAATAAAATACATTATTTTAATTTTAATTTTTTTAAGCAAACTATAGTTTAAAATATCCTGAACTTCAGGGTAAAACATTAACCCTAATGCAAAACCTTGAAGACAGGGTGCTTTAGGACGCCACATAGAAGGTCCAAATACTGTAAAAACTAAATCAGGTGTATATTTCTCTTCTAACTTTGAAAAAAAATGAGCCTGCTTATACTTTTGATACATAGGTACACTATCTAGTACATAATATGCATAGAATAAATTTTTTATACTATCGGTTAATTGCTGATCAATCTGATGCGTTACGACAACAACAGATTGAAACTGTTTATCTTTAGCAATATTTAACAATAAGCTTAATGCAACTTGCACACCTCCACCTATTGTTAATAAACTACAATCAATCAATATCTTCATATACTAGCTCATGATAATTTCTATAGAATATCTAAAATACTATAACCAACAAATCCCAAAAAATCTTCTGCAAAAACACCAGAATATCTTGTATAACCTATAAAAATAAACCATAAAAATGAAGATATAATAACCATATATCTATACAAAAAACCTTTAATATTCATAAAAATAGATGAAAATATAAATATAAATATAATATATTCATATCGATAAAATCGAGAAAATGAAGATTCAGATACCAGTAAAACTAAAATAGAAAAAATAAAAAAGTATACACATATTCTTAATAAATTACTATCAACTTTTTCTTTAAAAAAGAAATAGACAATTGATATAACAAAAAATACTTCTATAAAGAACTGAAGAATTGCAGAAATTGTAGTTTCATTTTCTGAAGCTAATTTTGCTGATAACTTAAACCCTAATCCCCCATCTTGAGTTTGAATTGATATATAAATTAAAATAGCTAGTGTTAGAAAAAAAACAATAAAATATTTAATCTTATTAACTAATGATATTTCTTTAAACCTCCCTAAAATTATAATAAATATTAAAGGAATAGAACTAAAATGAATTAAAGGAGAAATAAATAAATAAATATTTTTCTTATATTTTAGGAAAATAGCTAAACCTATAAAAATAAAACCTATAGCCAACCCTGCCCTAATTGCTGATCCTTGATATGCAAAAAAAGTAATTGTATTAGTATAAAAGAAGAAAAACAACAAACCACATCGCTTCCATATTTCCCCAGATATATAAATAAGACACAAACCTAATAATGTTAAAAAAACATGGATATAAAAATTATCATTAATAAAGTAACTCATTATTTTAACAATAACCCAAAAACCCACCTCCCCAGAACCAGTTAAAGATGTAACTATATTAAAATTTGATAAAAATTCACTAAAGCTTACATTCTTAATCCAATCAAATGCATTATAATAGTGATACATATCATCACCAAAACCCACCTCCTCACCTTTATAATACTCTCTATTAGCAAGCATATATGATAAAATAATTGCACTATAAAAGAAGATTAGAAAATCAATTATTTTTTCCATATATGAATTAACTATTTTAGCTACAGAATATTTCACTAATAAATATATAAAAACAAAAAATTTTGGTAAAAAAATCAAAAAAAGAGCTAAGAATATAAAAAATAATATTTTTTTCATTTTACACCATAAGTGATTTAAACTTATATCTTTGGACTATAAACTGAAATAAAAAACCTAAACTCATTCCAATCGGCATCGATATAGCCCCAAAACTATCTACCAATACTAATACAGTGATTATTAAAGATAAAGCCCATAAAAATTGCATTTTCAACTGAAATTTATTCTTACCTAAAGATGACCATAAACTAACATAACCTAAGTTTAAGGAATAGAAAAACATCGTAACAATAAAAGAGTAAAATACTACTAATGAATTAGAGTAGTTTCCCACCCCCCCTAAACTCAATATAATTTCTGAAAAAAACAACATTACAACAGAAGCCAATATAGATATTAATATATTAAATCGAGTTACTTTATCTATATTTTTCTTTTTATCATCTAAATTAATTTTACTAAACATAGATAAATAATAGCTACCAAGAGCTACCGGAATAAACATTGCCAATAGATATATTTGATAGCACCATGAAAATATAGCAACCTCTTCCATTCCTTTACGAGAGGACAATACATACATACAAAATGTAATTACAGGGGTTGCTATAAGCCCACTTATAACCATAGGTATATTATATTTTTTATAGAACAATATAATCTCTTTTAAGTATTTAACCCTAAATATAATATTTTTATTCATCAATATTTTTTTATAAAAATAATTTAATTGAAAAATAATTAGTAAAATTTTTGAAAAAATAAGACCTATCAAAGCACCTTTAAGGCTATAATTTACAACTAAATAGTAAATCAAAGGTATGGAAAATATTAAAGAAAAGCACCCAAAAACAAATAGTCTCTTAATTTCAGATATACCATAAAAAAAACCATCCAATAAAAATGAAATACTAAAAAAAAATATAATTAAAAAAATTAAAAAAATATTATCATAAAAAAAAGACATCAATATAGAAAACATTAAGGACAAACCCAATATTAAATATATAGACAACTTAAAATATTCTATTACAAAATAAGGTTTCTTAAGAAACCATTTAGATGTCAAAATATTAGATGAGTATAATAGACCTAGCCCACTGAAAATTAGTATACTATTGATCGTAGAGTGAAGTAAACTAAACTCCCCATACTCACTAAGCAACATATAATTAATAGCAATATAGTTTAAGAAAAAAAGACAGAATTTTACACTCAAACTATAACCTAGAGAATATATAGCCTTCATTTCCCTAATATACCTTTAGTGTCAACAATATTAATTGAACTAAAATTTAAATATTTTTTAAATTCTTTATGATCTACTAAAATCAAATGTATATCTGCTTGTGTATATTCATGTAGTAAGATTAACTTCACGTTTGATGATAACTCAGCAGGAAGTTTCTTAATATTTGGCTCGACTGCTAAAATATTTATCCCTTGTTCTGCTAATTTTTTTGTAATATTTAATGCAGGGCTTTCACGCAAGTCATCAATATCTGGCTTAAATGCCAAACCATAACAAGCTACAGTTACATCTTTTATCGTTTTTTCAGGGTTTTCTTGCAAAAACTCTGCAATCTTAATTTTCACCTGATCAATCACCCATTCCGGTTTACTGTCATTCACCTCACGTGCAGTACGAATTAAACGTGCCTGATCTGGTGTTTTCGAAACAATAAACCATGGATCAACTGCAATACAGTGACCGCCTACACCAGGACCTGGCTGTAAAATATTCACGCGTGGGTGACGGTTAGCAAGTTGAATCAACTCCCATACATTTATGTCTAACTTGTCACAAATAATAGAAAGCTCATTAGCAAAGGCAATATTCACATCACGGAATGAATTTTCAGTCAATTTACACATTTCAGCCGTGCGCGCATTGGTTTCAATGCAATCGCCTTTTACAAAAACCTTGTATAAATCAATTGCGGCTTGCGAACAACGAGGTGTCATTCCACCCACAATACGGTCATTACTAATCAACTCTTGCAGCACCTTACCAGGCAATACACGCTCTGGGCAGTGAGCAATTAAAATATCGGCTTGCTCGCCAGCTTGTTGCGGGAAAGTCAAGTCTGGACGTGCTTCACTTAACCACGCAGCCATTTGCTCAGTTGCACCTACAGGCGAAGTAGATTCTAAAATAACTAAATTCCCTTTCACCAACTGTGATGCAAGCGCTTTCGCTGCAGATTCAATATATTTTAAGTCTGGTTCATGCTTATCTTTAAAAGGGGTCGGTACAGCCACAATATAAGCATCTGCAGCAACAGGGCTTAATTGTGCAGAAAGCTTTTGTTGTGCAACAACGTCACGCACTAAAGCATCTAAATCTGGTTCTACAATATGAACCTTACCCTGATTAATTAAATCTACCGCATGTGGGTTAACATCTACACCTGTAACTTTTACCCCATGCGCAGCAAAGGTGGCCGCTGTTGGCAAACCAATATAACCTAAACCAATAACACAAATATGTTTGAACTTCTGCATTTTTTACTCAATTTATTTATTTAAAGCACGAATAATTTGTTGACTCGCGGTACCATCACCATACGGGTTGTGCGCTGCCGCCATCGTTTGATACAAGTCTGTATTTTCTAATAGCTCAATCACAGACTGTTGTATAAGTGCTGCATCTGTGCCTACAAGTTTGACTGTACCCGCCTCTACCGCTTCTGGGCGCTCGGTTGTATCTCTCATCACCAATACTGGTTTACCCAAAGAAGGGGCTTCTTCCTGAATACCGCCAGAGTCGGTTAAAATCAAATAACTGCGGTTCATTAAATACACAAAAGGTAAGTAGTCTTGCGGTGCGATTAAATAAATATTAGAAATGCCCGATAGCAATTCATTCACAGGCTTTTGTACATTTGGGTTTAAGTGTACAGGGTATACAATTTGCACATCAGGATACTGTTTTGCAATATTTGCCAATGCTGTACAAATATTTAAAAAGCCCTGACCAAAGTTTTCTCGGCGGTGACCAGTCACCAAAATTAGTTTTTTTGTCGAATCTAAAAAGTTAAATTGCTGCTCAAACTGAGCAATAACCGCCCGATCTGTTTCAACCTTTTCTTTTACCGTAAGCAAAGCATCAATAACTGTATTACCTGTAATGGTAATATTTTTTGGGTCTATATTTTCTTTAATTAAATTATTATAAGAAGATTGCGTCGGTGCAAAATGATACGTGGTTAACGCACCCGTAAGTTTACGATTTGCTTCTTCAGGCCAAGGTGAATAAATATCGCCAGTACGCAAACCTGCTTCTACATGACCAACCGCAATTTTATGGTAGTATGCAGCTAAAGAGGCGGCAAAAGTTGTGGCAGTATCGCCATGCACCAACACCACATCAGGTGTCCATTCAGCAAAAACTTGCTCTAAGCCTTTCAATACACCAGAAGTAATGTCAGACAAGGTTTGTCCTGGCTTCATTAGATTTAAGTCAAAATCTGGTGTTAAGTTAAAAAGTTCCAGCACCTGATCTAGCATTTGTCTATGCTGACCTGTTACGCACACTTTGGTCTCAAAACTTGCTTCCTGTTGTTTTAATTGTAAAGCTAATGGTGCCATTTTAATTGCTTCTGGTCGTGTACCGAAGACCAGCAATACTTTCTTTTTCACAATACTACCCTATAACCGAATTGAACTATCTTGTTTATTTAATGCATATTTTAAATCATAGAGTACATGCTTAGTTTTACCCAAAGCATGTATATCTGCTGCTGTCATTTGTTTAAACTGATCGTGCGCAACTGCTAAAATAATTGCGTCATATTCATTATTCTGCAATGCACTGATTGGGGCTAAACCATATTCATGTTCCACTTCTTTCGGGTCTACCCACGGGTCATAAATATCTAAATCTAGCTCATATTCTTTTAAAGCCTGAACCATATCAATAATTTTAGTATTACGAATATCTGGACAGTTTTCTTTAAAACTTAAGCCCATCACTAAAATTTTTGAACCCACCACTTGTATACGCTGCTTCACCATCTCTTTAATCAATTGTGTTGCAACATATTCACCCATACGGTCATTTAAACGGCGTGCCGCTAAAATAATTTCTGGATGCAAGCCTAAAGACTGTGCTTTATGGGTTAAATAATATGGATCTACCCCAATACAGTGCCCACCGACTAAACCAGGGCGGAAAGGTAAAAAATTCCACTTGGTTCCCGCAGCCTGCAACACAGCTTCAGTATCTATACCCAACTTATTAAAAATAACTGCCAATTCATTAATTAAAGCAATATTCACATCACGCTGGGTATTTTCAATGACCTTAGCGGCTTCAGCCACTTTTATACTCGGTGCTTTATGCGTACCTGCAGTCACAATCAGTTGATAAACTGCATCCACAAAATCTGCCACCTCTGGGGTAGAACCCGAAGTCACTTTTAAAATATTGGTCACTCGGTGCAGCTTATCGCCAGGGTTAATCCGCTCTGGGCTATAGCCTGCAAAAAAATCTTGATTGAATTCTAATCCAGACACTTGTTCCAAAACTGGAATACAAGCTTCTTCTGTTGCACCTGGGTATACTGTAGACTCGTACACCACTACATCGCCTTTTTTAAGCACTTTCCCTATACTGGTAGAGGCTTTAATAAGTGGGGTTAAATCAGGTTGTTTAAATTCATCAATTGGCGTTGGAACAGTCACAATAAAAAAATTGCAGCTATTCAAATCATCTAAATTAGCGGAATAAGTCAGTTGTGTTGCTTGTTTAAGCTCTTCTGGAGACACTTCTAAAGTGTGATCTTGCCCACTTTGTAATTCTTGTATGCGTTTTTGCTGAATATCAAAACCCACAACAGGCAGCTGCTTGCCAAATTCTACCGCTAGGGGTAACCCGACATAGCCTAAACCAATAATGGCAATTTTTAGGTCTGAAAGCTGTAGCATTTGAGCGCCTTTAAATTTATATCTGTATTTTATGAAGAAAGAATCTTTCGGCAGGGATAGTAGCAGAAATTTATGAAATTTCTATTGAGATTTATGCTCAAATGACGTGAAAAAGACTGCAATGTATAATTTTTATGAGTATTCACTTTTTCTATTTAGAATAACTTCATAATTTTTTTAAGAATTCTCTTTTCTACTTTAAAATTCTGCCAAATATGCAAAATGGTTACAAATTGCTATACACCTCTTTCACAAGTTCGGTAAAATGACAGCAATTTATCCAAAACGATTTTAAAAAATTAATAATGGGATCTCGCGTGCGACACTTTCAACTGGCTGTTTTATTGGCATGTGGCATTGCCACTACGGGGTGTGCTATCACCTCTGGCTTTCAAACTTATGACTTACCAAATGAAGGGGTCTATACCACCGACTTGGGCACAGCGGTCAATGTAATTAAACTCACCCAAGACTCAATGCTTGCGGTGCAGCCTGCAGTACACAATATTCAACAAGACTATGCACATTTATTTCATACACCACAGCGTCAATACACCTTAAGTTCAGGCGATATTCTTTCTATTTATTTATGGGCATATCCTGAAATTACACCACCAACCAATACCATTAGTAACGAAAAAGCCGTTGAGTCCAATGGTTATCAAATTGACTCACAGGGTTATATTCAATTTCCTATTATCGGGCGTTATAAAGCTGCAGGTAAATCTTTAGCGCAAGTGAATCGTGAGTTGCGCAGTCAATTGGCACGTTATTTAAAAACCCCAGACGTGATTGTACGAGTCTTGTCTTACCAAGGACAGCGATACTCGGTACAAGGTAATGTCATGAAAGGCGGGCAATTCTATTTAAATGATCAACCTGTGAGTGTCTATACCGCACTAGGTATGGCAGGTGGGGTCAATGCTCAACAAGGTGACAATGCTTCTATGACTTTAGTGCGTCAGGGGCGTAGCTATCAACTCAATACCGTAGAGTTGGAAAAAGCAGGCTTGTCATTGCACAACTTACTCATTCAGCCGAATGACACCTTGTATGTCAACAACCGTGAAAACCAAAAAATTTATGTGATGGGTGAGTCGGGTAAAAATCAATCGCTCCCTATGCGTGATCAAGGCATGAGCTTAAGCGATGTATTGGGTGAAAGCTTGGGCTTAAACCCACTGTCTGCCAGCCGCAGTAAAATTTATGTGGTCCGTAGCCAGCCGAATGCAGCACATACCGAAGTCTATCACATGGATTTAACCAGCATTGCCGATTTTGGCCTCGCCAATCAATTTAAAATGCGCAGCAATGATATTGTCTATGTCGATGCTTCAGGCTTGGCCCGCTGGCAACGTGTGGTTAACCAAATTATTCCATTCTCAAATGCTTTATATAACCTAGATCGTTTGGGGAACTAATGAAAATTAATCACATTTTGGTGGTGTGTATTGGCAATATTTGCCGTAGCCCCATGGCAGAATACTTTTTAAAACAGCAGTATCCACACTTACAAATTGAATCTGCAGGTATTTCAGGCTTAGTGGGTCATGCAGCCGATGACAAAGCCCGTTTATGTATGCAACGTCACGGCATTGACATGAGTCCACACGTGGCAAAAAAACTCAATGCAGACTTAATTAAAAAAGCCGACCTGATTTTGGTGATGAGCCAAAATCAACAAAAGCATGTGGAACAAACTTGGCCCTTTGCCAAAGGCAAAACCTTTAGATTGGGACACTGGCAAAGTAAAAACGTGGCCGACCCCTATCAGCACGATCAGGCCGTATTTGATGAAACCTGTGCGTTAATTCAAGCCTGCATTGCCGACTGGAAAAAATATATCTAGTTTCTTGATATTCAGCTTTTTTTAAAATTCTACTTTTTTTGATATTTAAACTATGAGCCAAACCGCCAACACCGAAGACACCATTGATTTAAAGGAATTATTTTTTTCCTTAATCGCACAATGGAAAATGATTACCCTTTGCGTTCTACTCAGTATTGTCTGCGCTTTATTGTATTTAAGAACCACACCAGACACCTATGCAGTAGATGCTTTGGTACAGGTCGAAGACAGCAAAGGGGCCTCTGCAGCGTTATTGGGTGATCTGTCCAATATGATTGAGCAGAAATCACCTGCACAAGCTGAAATTGAAATTTTAAAATCACGTTTGGTGTTGGGTAACGTGATTGATCATCTAAATTTAAATATTCGCGTTTCGGGTACAGAAGACAGTTTCTGGAATCGTTTAATTGCCAAGCATGAATATGACAGTGAATATTCATCTCAGTCAGTGCTATTTAAAGACAATCAAAAAAGTTTTGATATTCGCCAGTTCGATATCCCGCAATATTTTCAAGATAAAAACTTAATTTTAAAATTTGCACAAGGCAAATACAGCCTGACCGATGAAGAAACCGAACAGGTCGTTTTTTCTGCACCTTTAAACCAAGTCAGTCAATTACAGTCTGAATTTGGGGTGTGGAAAGTCGCTATTTTTAGTCAAGACAGCTTTAACGCTGCCTATAACATCCAAAAACAAAGCTTACCTGCTGCCATGAAAAGCTTAACCGCTGACTATTCTGTGGCAGAAAGAGGTAAGTTAACAGGCGTGTTGGGGCTGAATTACCAAGGGTCAGACAAACAACACATTACCCAAGTACTAAATGCCATTTTAGCGGCGTATAGCCAACAAAATATTGAGCGTCGTACTGCAGAAACGGCACAGACTTTAAAATTTTTGGAAGATCAACTCCCAGAACTAAAACAACAATTAGATGTGGCAGAACGTGAATTTAACCGTTTCCGCCAACAGTTTAATACAGTCGATGTGACCAAAGAATCTGAGTTATATTTAACCCAAAGTATTACTTTGGAAACCCAAAAAGCGCAGTTAGAGCAACAAGTGGCTGAAGCTGCTGCCAAATACACCAACGAACACCCTGTCATGCAGCAAATGAATGCGCAATTGGGGGCAATTAATAAACGTATTGCAGAGTTAGACGGCACGCTCAAACGCTTGCCAGAATTACAACGCCAATATTTACAACTGTTCCGTGAAGTTGAGGTGAAACAACAGCTGTATACAGGCTTGCTTAACTCTTACCAACAACTGCGTATTGCCAAAGCAGGTGAAATTGGTAATGTGCGTATTGTCGATACTGCGGTAGAGCCGATTGAGCCAATTAAACCAAAGAAATTACAAATTTTAATTTTGTCCGTTTTCTTGGGTGGTTTTCTGGGCACATTATTGGCCTTACTGCGTAATATGTTGCGCTCAGGTATTAAAGACTCGAATCAAATTGAAAATGAACTGGATTTACCTGTTTATGCCACTGTGCCACGTTCACCTGTGCAAGAAAGCCGTATTAAAATTCTGAAAAAGAAAAAGAATATTCCTATTCTTGCGGTGAAACACAGTGATGATATTGCGATTGAAAGCCTGCGCAGCATGCGTACTGCTATTCACTTTGCTTTAAGCAGTGCCAAAAACAATATCATTATGATTTCTGGCCCTGCACCGGAGTTGGGTAAATCGTTTATTTCAACTAACCTAGCCACCATTTTGGCGCAAAGTGATAAGCGCGTATTATTGATTGATGCCGATTTACGTCGTGGTTATATGCACAAATACTTTAATTATGACCCTAAGCCTGGCTTAACCGAATACCTGAATGGTCAGCAAGAGTTAGGCAGTATTGTACGCAGTACTGAGGTTGAAAATTTAAGCATCATCAGTCGCGGCAAAAGCCCTGCTAATCCGTCAGAATTGTTAAGCACGCAAAAATTTGCAGACATGCTCACGCACTTGTCGAGTCAGTTTGACCATATTCTGATTGATACCCCGCCAGTTCTTGCGGTCACCGATGGGATTATTATTTCACAATATGCGGGTGTGAATTTGGTTGTGGCACGTTATGCCAAGACGCAAATGAAAGAGCTTGAACTGACTGTCAACCGCTTTGAACAAGCTGGCGTGAAAGTCAACGGCTTTATTTTGAATGATATTCAACGTGAAGCGGGCGGTTATGGCTATGGTTATAACTATGCCTATGCCTATAAAGCCAATAAGAATGAGGATTGATTTATTCAATCTACCCTTTTTGCTGGCGCTAGGCTACCCCCTTTGTCAAAGAAAGGTGAGCTATATATAGCAAAAGCCACCAACGTTAAAATCCCTCCTAACCTCCCTTTAAAAAAGGGAGGAATGTTTCATTACAAAGCCTCTGCTTGTGCTAGCCTCCCCTTTGAAAAAGGTGAGCTATATGCTCGTGCTAGCTTCCCCCTTTGAAAAAGGGGGATGGAGGGGGATTAAAAAAATCTAAAAAGATGAGCTATGTATGTCACAAGAAAGCTAATTAAAAATAAACCACTTTTTAAAACAAAGAATAAAAAACCATGCAACCCTATAACAAAAATTTAAAATATAACGCACGACAGTTAAGAAACAATATGACCGAAGCAGAACAAAAACTCTGGTTACGACTGCGTCAAAAACAACTCTTGGGCTTACAGTTTTACCGGCAAAAGCCTATTCTGAATTTTATTGTAGATTTTTACTGTCCTGCGGCAAGTTTAATTATTGAATGCGATGGCAGCCAACATTTGAACGAAAAAGGCTTAAAGTATGATTTATTACGTGATCAAGCTTTAACACAGTTAAATTTAACGGTGTTAAGATTTAACAATTTACAAATTTTGCATGAACTCGATGCAGTCGTCCAAACCATTGAAAATGTGATTTTAAGTCAACACGCTGATAATCCCTCCTAGCCTCCCTTTAAAAAGGGTGGGAGCATTTATTACAAAGCCCTTACTAGTGCTAGCCTCCACCGTTTACAGAAGAATTTTCTGTTGAAATTTACAACAATACTCAACAATTCACATTGCAAAAATCCACTCAAAAACCTATCTTGGTTACAGTTTATAAACGCTGAGAATATATAAGCATGTTTGCACCCAAAGCGCTGTTGGCGACACTGGCATTAAGCTCATCCTTAACCTTTGCCCAAGGCATTGTCTTAAATGACCAAAACTTACGTACCGATTTAAACTGGCTAAATCAGCAAGGCGTCATTCAAATTAGTACGTCAACTTGGCCTATGAGTGGTGATGAAATTCAACGTGCGCTTTCTCAAGCCAAAGTCAGCAACAACAATCAACAGAAAGTCATCGATGCAGTGGTGGCACATTTAAATGCCAATAACCAACTGCTCAAAGCCTCGCTTTTTGCAGAAACAGATCAAAAGAATATTCCTCAAGCCTTTGGCGACCAACAAAAAGCGCAATATCAAGCAGGCTTGGAACTCAATGCAGGCAATCAATACTGGGATGCTAAAATTCGGGTCAATGCAGAAAAAGACCCACAAATTGATAACGATCAAGATGTCAATGTTGAAGGTTCCTATATTGCAACCAAGCTTTGGAATCAATGGCTTATCGCAGGACAAATTCCAACATATTGGGGTCCTGCACATGATGGCAGTTTAATTCGTGGCGATGCTAGCCGCCCAGTTTATGGCGTAACCATGCAACGTGCCGAACAACAAGCCTTCAGCAACAAATGGCTATCATGGATTGGTCCATGGCAATATCAAGCCTTTGCAGGTCAGTTGCATGATTATGATGCTGTGCCCGATGCCAAATTGATTGGTTTACGTGTAACTGCACAACCATTGCCTTATTTGGAATTGGGTGCATCGCGTGCAATCCAGTGGGGTGGTGAAGGTCGACCTGAAAGTTTGGATTCATTCTGGGATGCTGTTATTGGTAAAGATAATGTATATGGCGATACCACTAACCCCTCTAACCAAATTGCAGGTTTTGATGCACGCTTAAACCTACAGCCATTGCTACAAGTGCCAATGGGTGTTTATGCACAATATGCTGGTGAAGATGAAGCAGGCGGCTTACCTTCAAAAAAAATGTATTTGGCTGGGGTAGACTATTCATCAAGCTATCAGAATATGCCGTTCCACCTCTATACCGAATGGGCTGACACCCGTACCAACGGTAAAGCACAAGGTATCACTTATAATCACAGCGACTATACTCACGGTTTCTACCAACATGGCTATCCTTTAGCGCATGCTATTGGCGGTGATGGACAAATGATTTCACTCGGTGGTGATATGCGTCTAGATCGCCTAAACCGCGTCAATGCACGTATGCTGTTTGCCAAATTGAATGAATCAAACCGCGCAACCAACCAAGCTTTCCCAGAAAAAGATCAGTTAAAAGCTTTGGATTTGACTTGGACACACTATTTACGCCCAGATATTCCACTTAAACTGAATGGCTGGATTAGCGATTCAGATGTGCATGGCAATGATGGTGGTGCATCGATTGGCATTGAATTTCCTTTAGAAAAAGGATTATTTTCTTATTAAGTCTACCCGCTAGACCGAAATACTTCGTGGATGAGATAGACACCGATTTCATCCATTTTTCTAAGATTAAAAATTCAGCGCAACTCAATTATTTAACGCAAAATTTCAGGCAACGCCTTATAACTACCGCTTTTGCTTAATTCAATTTTCATTTTTTGCAGCATTTGATACGGTTGCTGTTGCACAAACATATTCACAAAACTTAAAGGAATCGAGCCCTCAGGGTTAGCATAGCCGTAGGTACTGACTTTGACTTTGTGATTACCCAATTTCTGAAAGGTCCAGTCGCCTTCGTAATCCTGAATACGCACATAATCTGGGTTCAAGGGATAGCCCCCCTCAATGGCTTTATTTTGAATACTAACCATACCTTGCGCATCTTTACTCATTTTGCCTTTGACCACCAAATCACGATCTTTTAGCGGAAAAGGAAAATCCAGCACCATATATAGTAAGAACTCACCTTTTTGGTCATCGCGTGACAAAACTTTGACACTGCCAACATAAGGCACCCATTTCACGGCATGATCAACATCTAAAATTAAGGCAGCAGCTTTTTCTAAAGGTACATTGAAGGTGGTTTCGGCCTTATATAAAAACACCGGGCTAGACTGTTGTTGAAAGGTCCAGACTTTAATATTGTTTTTATGTATGCTGAGTTTGGCATGTTCAATATTTTGTGCAGAGGCCGCACAAATACAGGTGCTTAACCCAAGCATCAGCAGAGATTTTTTCATTTTATTTTGCATCTTATTTTAGTTTTAGATCGGGTCTGATGCGTCATCATCCATGACATCAGACCCTAGTTTTAGCGGCAGATTGAAAATTGTTCAAGTCATTTTTATCTATTTCGGATTCCTGCGCAGTTTTTAAGCCTGAATATCGTTAAATCCAAGAACATCTTTCATATCGTATTTACGCGCTTCGCGTCCCACCACCCACGCTGCAGCACGCACGGCACCTGCAGCAAAGTTCATACGGTTGGTGGCTTTGTGTGTAATTTCCACACGCTCGCCATCGGCAATAAACATCGCGGTATGTTCACCTACAATGTCACCACCACGAATGGTTTGGAAACCAATACTTTTACGTTCACGTGGCCCTGTGTGTCCTTCGCGGCAGTAAACAGCATCGTGTTTTAAATCACGACCTAAGGTTACTGCAATGGCCTCGCCCATCATCAATGCCGTGCCTGATGGTGCATCGACTTTATGACGATGATGCGCTTCAATCACTTCAATATCTACGCTATCACCAAAGACTTTGGCTGCCAATTCCAGCAGTTTAATTGAAACGTTTACCCCAACTGAATAGTTGGCAGCATACACTACTGGGGTCTGTTGAGCCGATTCTTCTAAGAGTGCTTTTTGTTCATCGTTCATGCCTGTGGTGCCAATCACAATTGCCACGCCTGCTTCACGACAAAGCTTTAAGTGCTGTGCAGTAGCAGCTGGTGCGGTAAAGTCGATTACGACATCACAGTCAGCTAATACTTGTTCTAGGCTGCCCACGACTTTCACACCGAGTGTACCCACACCTGCCAACTCTCCTGCATCTGCCCCCAAGAGGCTGCTTTCTGGGCGTTCGACTGCAGCTGCCAATTGGTAGCCTGCTTCTTGAACGGCTTGAATTAAGATGCGTCCCATACGGCCGCCTGCGCCTAATACACCAATGCGTGGAGTTGCTGACATAGCATATTCCTAAAATAGATTCTCAATTGTGCTTACTATATCAAAACTCGCTGCCTAGACTAAGTTTGTCTGCCAAGTTTCTGGGTTTATTTTTATCGGAAAGCAACTGTGACTGGGCTGCTGATGATCACTTTAAATATCTCAGGCAAACTTTTATCAAAGCGGTGCTAAAAATTTATCTGAAAATGCTCATTTTTTGTTTTTATTTCACAAATTTGCAAACTTGCATGCGCAGACTAGCCTGCACGAATGAAAACAACTGCACAAATTAAAGGGGATTTACATGCATTCGAAGAACATGGTATTGGCATTATTGTTAGGCATCAGCACAGCATCCGTATTTGCAGAGCCTGCACTTCAAGAAGGGGATACGCTAGAAAGCCTGTCCAAAGTCCGTATTAGCGTGACACTACAAGAACCGCTTGCTGTTGAAGTTGATACACCTGAACTAGAAGAAACAGCAGCAGAACATGGGGTTGTTGCAAGCGCTCAACCACAAACTACCGTTGAAACAGCAACGACTGAAATGGTGGATGTTTTAGAGATTGATGTACCTGAAGTCGAATAAGAGTACAGCAGATACAACAAAGGCGATCCTTAAGATCGCCTTTATTTTTGAGTTTAGATGAGGTCGTGCTTTGACATACCTAACCTAGGTTTCCTTAATCAAACAAACGATCAAAGAAAGACTTTTTCTTTGGTGATGACTGACTGCCCTCACCTTCCATCGTCGTCTGCAACTCTTTTAACAATTCACGCTGACGTGCCGTTAAATTCACAGGTGTTTCCACCACAATACGGCAGAGTAAATCGCCCTGCATACTGGTACGCACAGGTTTTACCCCTTTACCACGCAAACGGAACAATTTACCCGTTTGTGTTCCCTCAGGTACTTTCAGGCTCACGCGACCATCTAGAGTAGGAATTTCAATTTCCTTACCTAAAGCAGCATCGGCAATGCTAACAGGCACATCCATATACAGATCAGCACCATCACGCTGGAAGATTTCGTGCTCACGCACCACCACTTCTACATATAGGTCGCCCGATTGACCATCACGAATGGCTTCACCTTTACCTGTTAAGCGTACGCGGTCGCCATTGTCCACCCCTGCAGGAATGGTCACTTCAAGAGTTTGTTGACGGTCTGACACCCCCGAACCATGACATTTTTTACATGGGTTCTTGATAATTTTGCCCTGACCACGACAAGTGCTACAGGTTTGCTGTACCGAGAAGAAACCTTGCTGCATGCGTACTTGACCCGCACCATGACAGGTTGGACAGGTTTCAACATCATTTGGATTTTCCGAGCCTTTACCATCACAAGCTTCACATGGCGCAGGTGCTGTAAAGGTGATGGTTTTCTTAACGCCTTTGACTGCTTCTTCAAGCGTCAATTCCATCACATAGCGTAAGTCTGAACCACGGCGTTGACGTTGCTGGCCACGCCCCCCCCCACCAAAGGCTCCACCGAAAATATCCCCAAACTGGCTGAAAATATCTTCCGCACTGAAACCACCGAAGCCGCCAGCACCACCGCCCATACCACCTTCAAAGGCTTGATGGCCCATACGGTCGTACATGCTGCGTTTTTCGCTGTCTGACAGAACTTCATACGCTTCTGAAGCTTCTTTAAACTTCTCTTCAGCTTCAGGATTGTCCGGGTTACGGTCTGGATGATATTTCATCGCCAACTTACGGTAGGCTTTTTTAATTTCATCATCACTAGCGGTTTTAGAGACGCCCAAAACCTCATAATAATCACGTTTAGCCATGTCTGGCGATGCTCCTCACGGAATTCTATTTAAAACTTAACTGAAGTCTGAAATTGGGGTCAAACTGAGTTTTACAAGGGAAAGCTGTTAAAAATTTTAGCTGCCTGCTGAATGCACGCGAAAAGTCCTTAGAATACGGCTTTATTTTTCAAAAATTTGGATAGCCCTTTAATCCAAGCATTGATTAAAAATAAGAAGGCAATCACGGCAAAGACCACACCTGCTACGGTGCAGGCTTTGACCCATAAAAAGGCATCCCAAGGAAAGAAGGCCAATGGAATAAACCACAATGCAGCAAACAATGCCAATACACTGTAAATCACCACATTACGCATGATCCATAAAGCCTGTGCCTGTAACCAGACTTCAGTGCTATCGACCACAATCACTTTTCGTGCATACCAATACGCCAATGCACCACTCACCACAGTAAATAAAGCAAAAAACATAAACACGTAAGAGATCGCAACGGAACGGCGAAACTTTACCAAGTTATCTTGCTTCATAATGTGATTTAACCCCATCTGTGCCATGCTTTATTTTTTAATCTGGCGCATGCTGTAACGTATGCAAAGGCTGAAAAATATAAGGTGCTACTATATTGAAATTTTCCAAATTTCGCACCCGTTATTATGTCACTTTTACAGATTATGTGGATTTTTTTTCACTTTAAACCACTGTGCGTATAACGCAGGTAAAAAGAACAGAGTTAATAAAGTCGCGACAATTAATCCACCCATAATTGCCACAGCCATCGGGCCAAAGAAAATACTGCGAGAAAGTGGAATCATGGCCAATACTGCCGCCAAAGCGGTCAGTACAATTGGACGACAACGGCGCACCGTAGCGTTAATAATCGCGTCCCACTGCGATTCCCCAGCCCGAATATCCTGCTCAATCTGATCAATTAAAATCAAAGAATTGCGCATGATCATGCCCGATAAGGCAATGGTGCCGAGCATCGCCACAAAACCAAAGGGTTTGTTAAACAGCAACAGGAACAATACCACGCCAATAATGCCGAGCGGTGCAGTTAAAAACACGATGAATGCACGGGACATGCTACGCAGCTGAATCATCAACAAAGTCATCACCACGGCAAGGAAAAATGGCATGCCTGCATTGACTGACTTTTGCCCACGTGCCGATTCTTCAACCGTGCCACCCACTTCAATTAAATAGCCACTTGGCAACTTTTCACGCAGGGCCGCCATCGGTTCAGACAGTTCTGCCACCACCGTTGCAGGTTGCAAATTGCTACGAATATCACCACGTACGGTAATGGTCGGTAAGCGGTTACGATGCCAAATTAAGCCTTCTTCAAAACGGTATTCAATTTGTGCAATTTGCGCCAACGGCACCGATGTTCCACGTGAAGTCGGTATAGCCAAACTGCTTAAAGATGCGACATCTAGGCGCTCGGTTTGATCACCACGTAAACGGATTTCAATCAGTTCACGTTTTTCACGATACTGGTTAATAGCCGCGCCACTGATAGAGCTATTAAGGAAGTTAGCTAAATCCAGACTCGACACCCCCATTTGACGGGCACGGTCTTGATCAATCTGCAATTGAATGACTTTGCTCGGCTCACCCCAATCTAAATGCACATTGGTACTGTTTGGATTGGCACTGATGGTGGCTGCGACTTGCTGTGCCCATTGTCGCACTTGTGCCAAGTCTTCTCCTGACACGCGGAATTGCAATGGATAACCCACTGGTGGGCCATTTTCCAATAATGACACGCGAGTACGCACCTCTGGCAATAACAAGCGAATTTGTTCAGATAAATTACGGCGAATTTCATTGCGGTCTTCTAAAGACGATGCCAATACCACAAATTGGGCAAAACTGGCCTGCGGTAATTGCTGATCTAAAGGCAAATAGAAACGCGGCGAACCTGTGCCAACATAGGCTACATAATTGTCGATGCCTTGTTGTTGTGCTAAAAACTTTTCAACTTTTTTAACGGCTGCTTCTGTGGCTGTTAAGGATGCACCCTCTTCGAGTTTTAAATCGACTAAAATTTCTGCCCGATTGGAAGGCGGAAAGAATTGCTGCGGTACCAATTTAAACATGGCAATGGATAGGACAAAAATGGCCACGGTCGCTGCAATGACGGTTTTACGATAGCGCACACAGGTATTGACCCAATCTCGAAACACTTGATAAAAGCGGGTTTGATAAGGGTCGTGTAATTCACCTGCGTGCTGTAGCACAGGCTGTGGCTCAGCTTGTTTGCCTAAACGCGCCCAAAGACGTTGATACCACGGCGCTCGCTGTGCATGACGCTGAAAATCTGGCAATAATTTATCGCCCAGATACGGCACGAATAGCACGGCAGCAAACCAGGACACCACCAAAGCAATGGTCACCACTTGGAAAATTGAACGGGTATATTCCCCTGTACTTGAGGCTGCTGTGGCAATGGGTAAAAAACCTGCTGCGGTAATCAATGTCCCTGTCAGCATAGGGAAAGCAGTTGTTCGCCACGCATGGCCTGCAGCTTGCAAACGGCTATAGCCTTGCTCCATCTTAATTGCCATCATTTCAATGGCGATAATGGCGTCATCCACCAATAATCCGAGCGCTAGAATAAGCGCACCGAGTGAAATTTTGTGCAGCCCGACATCAAACAAATGCATACCTGCAAAAGTCATCGCCAAAACCAGTGGAATAGAAAATGCCACCACCAAGCCCGTGCGAAAACCCAATGAAAAGAAGCTGACCAAAAGCACGATAATCACCGCCTCAGCCAAGACTTTCATAAATTCATTGACGCTGTGTTTTACCGCAACAGGCTGATCAGAAACTTTTTGCAGTTGCATGCCCAAAGGCAAGGTCTTTTGCAAACGGGCAAATTCTGTTTCCAGATTTTCACCCAAAGCCAGAATATCACCGCCTTTACGCATCGACACCGCAATGCCAATGCCGTTTTCGCCCATAAAGCGCATACGTGGTTGGGCAGGTTCGCTAAACCCGCGATAGACTTCGGCAACATCGCCCAGTTGAATGGTGGTGCCATTTACCAACAGCGGCATTTGTTTCAGCTCATCAACACTGTGCAACGCACCGCTGACACGTACCTGAATACGGTCTGAATGGGTTTCAAAAAAACCTGCGCTTGCCATGCTGTTTTGTTGTTGTAAGGCTTGCTGAATCGCGGTAACAGGAATACCGAGTTGCGCGGCTTTGGTGTTAGATAACTCAACCCATATTTTTTGATCTTGTAAACCCACCAAATTAACTTTGGCTACATCTTTGACCCGCTGTAATTGTAGCTGCAAACGGTCGGCATATTCTTTGAGGGTGGCGTAGTCATAGTCTGCGCCTGTCAGCACATAAATATTGCCAAAAGTGTCGCCAAACTCATCATTAAAAAATGGGCCTTGTACCCCTTGTGGCAGTTCATGGCGAATGTCATTGACCTTTTTACGCACCTTGTACCAAACATCTGGAATTTGGCTGGAGCGCATAGAATCTTTGGCAATAAAAGTCACCATGGACTCGCCCGGACGCGAATAGGCCATGATGCGTTCATAATCGCCCGTGCTCATCAATTCTTTTTCAATACGGTCAGTGACTTGTAACGAGACCTCTTTGGCGCTCGCTCCCGGCCAATAGGTTTGAATCACCATCACTTTAAAAGTAAACGGTGGATCTTCACTTTGTGCCAGTTTAGAGTAGGAAAAAATACCAACAATGCCCAACAGCAGCATCAAGTAGACCACTAGACCTTTATTTTTCAGCGCCCATTCGGATAAGTTAAAATTCATATTTTAACGCTCCGTCTGTGTGGCTGCAGGAGCTGCCTGAGCTGTAGGATTGACTGCCTGTACAGCTTGATTGTCACGGTTAATTGGGCGGATTTTTTGTCGATCACGCAGTAAATGCACCCCACCCATCACCACATAATTTTGCGGCTGCAAGCCACTCAGTACAGGCACGCTGTCACGTCCATAAGCGCCCAATGTAACAGGAATTTGGCGCACGGTTGAGTCTGGCTGTAAGACCAAAACAAAAGCTTGTTGCCCTGTTGCCGACACGCTAGATAAAGGCACATATAAACCCTGATTGGCTTGGCGAGTCAGAAATACCCGCGCACTTTGCCCCAATTGAATCTGTGCATTGCCTTCACGTAAAGCCACTTTGACTTTAAAAGTACGCGACTGATCTGCCGCAGGGGAAATTTCTCGAACCGTACCTGCAAAACGGGTATCGGGTTGTGACCATAAACTTACCGTTGCCTCTTGCCCGACTCGAATTTCACCCACCGCTTGTTCAGGCACGCCAATCACGACTTCACGCTCCCCATCAATCGCCAATTGATAAGCGACCTGCCCTGCCGCTAAAACCTGCCCAACTTCAATATTGCGTTCAGTAATCACACCATTTTTTGTGGCACGTAACTGGTTATAGTCGGTTTGATTACTGCTGACTGCATAATTGGACTGTGCCTGTTTCAACTGTGCCATAGCATGTTGATATTGGTTTTTGACTGCATCATATTGCGAGCGACTGACGGCATTCATGGGTAATAATTGCTGAAAACGCTGTAACTCATCGCTAGCAATTTTTGCAGCAGATTGCGCACTTTCCAGTTGCGCACGCGCGGCATTGAGCTGCAATGCGGCATCTTGCACATCCAGTTTTGCTAAGACTTGCCCAACTTTGACCTGATCTCCCACATCGGCAAAACGCTGTGTAACTTGCCCTGCAACCCGAAATGCCAAAGCCGTTTGCTGACGTGCTTGCACCTCGCCTGCATAGCTTTTTTGCTCAAGATGTAAACTGCTGGGCTGGGTCACCATCACCAAAGGGACTTCCTGTTCAACCTCGGTTTTTTGCTTACTGCATCCAATTAGGGTGATACAGCACAGCAGCATCAGGCTGGCAATGAGATTCTGAGTCGTGTTCATCAGGTTTGCTCTTATTTAAACGTTTTTTTTAGGGCAGAATACGGTAGGGTTTGCTGACACTTCGTCTATGTTTGCGACAGCGCATATTTTTAGCTGATATAAGGCATGAGGCAGGAAACTTAGTCATTCTAAGTAACTGACTCATAACGTAATAGCAGTAAAAAATATGCTTGTTCCAAAGGACTGTGGCTAAAACTTTCCCAGATTGCGTTATGAAACTTGGTAATAGTCTCGCTATTCCCTGCGTTTCATGCCTGATCTGCTCAGTTTTAGCCTACAGCGCAAGCCATTTATGAAGTGCGTGCAAACCCCTATATTAAATTGATTATTTTTTAATTAATATACCACTGGGTACATTAATTAAAACTGAAGCGTCATTTTCCAGTTGTACTGATGCAAATTAGGATGAGCGTGTGCAGATTCATGTCGGACGACCAAAAGATTTAGAAAAACGCCAACGCATTTTAATGTCGGCAAAACACTTGTTTTTAAAGTTGGGCTTTCATGGTTCGAGTATGAATCAGATTGCACGTGAAGCAGGCGTGACCAAATTAACGGTGTATAACCACTTTCAAGACAAAGCCACCTTATTTTCCTGTGCCATTGAAGAAACCTGTGAAAGTCTGCTCAAAGCACAACCTTTGGACTTGACTGCACATAGCAATTTTAAGCAGGCCTTATACCAAGCCTGTAAACTGTCCTTGAACTTGGTCAATATGCCTGAAGCGATTAAATTAGAACATTTGCTGATGGAACTGGCCTCGGAGCAAAATCCGTTGGCATTGCAGTTTTACAATGCCTCACATGCCAAACTTCGCGCGATGTGGGAAAGCTTCTTTCGCCAAGCAGTAGAATTGCAGTTTATTCAGGCCGATGAACCAAAAACGCAAACTGAATTGATCGTTTCCTTACTGCATGGTTTACGTCACCATGAAGTTTTACTCGGTGTACGTGCCGTGCCCGATGCTGCACAATCTCAAAAGATTATTGAAGATGCGATTGGTATTTTTATGCTGCGTTATGGCTGAGCAAGCTAATTTTGCAGCCTCATCATGCGAAATCTAACTCTCACCTTACACATATACGAATGATCAACTGACTCATATCTCCGTCCTGTATTTCTCTCCTAAATACTGCCACTTGGCACTATAACTTCAGATGCGCAAAATCCATGCAACTTTTGTAGATAGCCCGCTTGGATTGTATTTAAATCGGGGTATAGTCTTAACAGAGTAGAAAAACACAGAACATGGAGAACAACGAATGATTCAACAAATTGATGCTCCTCTACGCGATGACGTACGCTTACTTGGCAACTTATTGGGTGAAACCCTCAAGTTACACGCAGGACAAGATTTGTTTAATCAGGTCGAACAAATTCGTGCTTTATCTAAAGGCGCGCGCGATGGACAAGCCGAAGCTGAAAAGCAACTCGAACAACTATTTTTAAGTCTGGAAGATGATGAAATCTTACCGCTCACCCGTGCCTTTACCCACTTTTTGAATTTTGCCAACATCGCTGAGCAATATCATGTGGTGCGGAGCCGTCGCCAAAGCGAATTTGATGAAAATGGCGTTTCTCCAAACCCGCTAGATCACTTATTTATCAAGTTTAAAGACAACCAAATTTCTGCAGAAACACTCTTTCAACAAGTCTGCGAGCTAAAAATTGAGTTGGTTTTAACTGCGCATCCGACTGAAGTCAGCCGTCGTACCCTCATTCAAAAATATGACGATATTAATGACTGCTTGTTTAAAATGGATCAGCAAAAACTGACACCACGTGAACGTCAGGCAGTTTTGGCAGATTTAAAACAGCTGATCAGCTCGGCTTGGCAAACCGATGAAATTCGCCAACATCGCCCAACCCCTGTCGATGAAGCCAAATGGGGCTTTACCACCATCGAACAAACCCTGTGGAATGCGGTGCCTAAATTCATGCGTGAATTAGACAGCATTGTGCAGGAACATTGTGGACAAAGCCTACCGCTGAGCGTTGCACCTGTACGTTTCGCCTCTTGGATGGGCGGTGACCGCGATGGTAACCCGAATGTCACTCATAAAGTTACTCAAGAAGTGCTGTGGCTGTCACGCTGGAAAGCAGCAGAACTGTATTTACGTGATATTGAAAACCTGCGTTGGGAACTCTCCATTCAGCAATGCAGCCCAGAATTGGCAGATGCTTTGGGACATTTCCATGCCGAGCCGTACCGTGAATATTTACGCGACACCCGAGAACGCCTAAAAGCCACCCGCGACTGGTTAGCAGCGAAACTGCAAGGCAAAGAGGCTGATGACAGTTTGGTCATCAAAAGCAAAGACGAACTGTTACAGCCTTTATTGCTGTGTTATCGCTCGCTGACGGCTTGCCAATTATCAGACATTGCGAACGGCAAATTGTTGGATTTAATTCATCGTGTGAATTGTTTCGGCATTGAATTACTAAAACTGGATATTCGCCAAGAATCGGGACGTCATCGTCAAGCCATTTCTGCCATTACCGAATATTTAGGTTTGGGCAATTTTGAAACTTGGACTGAACAAGCGCGTCAGAACTTCTTGCTTCAAGAGCTACAAAGTAAACGTCCGTTATTGCCAAAATTCATGCAAGAACCTGCACAAAGCCTGATTCAACATCCCGATGTGCAAGAAGTGTTTGCCACCATGCGCACTTTGGCTGCACAGCCGCAGGAAAGTTTGGGCGCTTATATTATTTCCATGGCGGAATATCCAAGTGATGTATTGGCAGTGTTATTGCTGCAAAAAGAAGCGGGCATTCAGCATCCTTTGCGTGTGGTGCCGCTGTTTGAAACCCTGAAAGACTTGGATGGGGCTGCCCAAACCATGAATACCCTATTTAATATGCATTGGTACAAACAGCATATTCAGGGCAAACATGAGGTGATGATTGGCTACTCAGACTCCGCCAAAGATGCAGGGTTCATGTCTGCCAACTGGGCGCAGTACCGCGCGCAGGAAGAACTGACTGCGGTAGCGCAGCAACATGCTGTGCAGCTGACTTTATTCCATGGTCGCGGTGGTTCCATCAGCCGTGGCGGTGCACCAACACAACAAGCATTGTTCTCACAACCACCGGGTTCTATTTCAGGTGCAATCCGCGTCACCGAACAAGGTGAAATGATTCGTTTTAAATTTGGACTTGAAGGGGTTGCCTTACAAAATCTGGAAGTCTACACCGCTGCAACCTTAGAAGCGACGCTGATGCCACCACCTGTGCCGAAAGCAGAATGGCGCGAGTTGATGGATAACATGACCGAACTTTCGGTGCAGGTCTATCGCCAAACCGTGCGTGAAAATCCACATTTTGTGAAATATTTACGCACCGTTACGCCAGAGCTGGAATTGCAGATGTTGCCACTCGGTTCACGTCCTGCGAAGCGTAAAGTGAGCGGTGGAATTGAATCCTTACGTGCCATTCCGTGGGTATTTGCATGGACACAAATCCGTTTAATGCTGCCTGCTTGGTTAGGGACAGGCGCAGCAATTAACCAAACGCTCGATCAGGGACAAAAAGCCACTTTGGATGAGATGCTCAGCGATTGGCCGTATTTCCAGACTTTAATTGATATGCTAGAAATGGTGCTATCTAAAGCCGACAGTAATATTGCCCTGTACTACGAATCTAACCTGACCGATGACGAAGACTTAAAACAACTCGGTGAGCAACTCCGTCAACGTCTGCGTGATGCTGTGACGACTTTACTGACCCTTAAAGGTGAATCGCAATTGCTCAGCAGCAATGATGTGCTAGATCAATCGATGCGGGTGCGTAAACCTTATTTATTGCCACTGCATTTGCTACAGGCAGAATTGATGAAACGTCGTCGTTTGTATTTGGCAGAACAGCATGCCGAACATACCCCTGTCGATCATGCCCTCATGGTGAGTATTGCAGGGATTGCAGCAGGCTTACGCAATACAGGTTAAGACCTAACGAATAGCACAACAAGCAGAGTCATGCTCTGCTTGTGGCTCATTCACTCACTTAAACATGATTTGGGACGGATGACTACATATTAGGCTAAGTAGAAAAAATCATAAAAAAACATGATAACTGGCATTTTTTATGATTTCTGTCTCAACTTATTTGAATTATGCTTAGATTAGACAATAAATAAGAGTTTGGACTTGCCTATGCCAGAAAGCTCTACAATGACGACTTTATTAAAGCTAAAAATTTTTTATTTTTTCAAGGGTATAAAAATCTCCTCAGTTTAAATAACATCCAAAAATCACGTGTCGTCAGTGGCTTGGTTTTTTTCTTTCATTTACTCTTTTTAGTGGTACTTTGGCTCAGTCAAAGCCAACCCCTGTTTACCCCATACATGCTGCCATGGGTATTGGGTTGTTTAATATTGTATTTGCTGATTGCCTTGGTCTTTATATGTCATCAGCTATCGTATTCCTGAAAATCAGACCACACTCTATTATTTTCCAATTCTGTGTTTAGGCTTTTATAGCAGCTCACTCATGAGTATTGGCTATTTTCTGGGTCAAATGACGGTACTCACAGGCGTATTTACCATTGGCTCCATTTTTACAGGCTTATTGTTGTTTAAACGCAGCATTATCTTTTGGGGCACCATTCCCTGCTTGGTGGTATTTTACGGTGGTTCTTTGCTGACCTTGCGCAATATTATCCCCTATGCGCCCGTTTTTCAGCCCTATACGTTTACCAGTGCGGAATTCCAAAATTTCATGCTCATCAATAACTTGATTGGCAGCACCATCATTGGTGTTCTGTTGGCCATTTTATTTAATACTTTTTTGGGACGCTGGATGATTCGTGAAGAACATCAGCAACAACTAATTCTGCTTGATCCACTCACCCAAACTCTCAACCGACGCGGTTTAAGCATAAAATTCAACCAACTGGTGAATCAAAAACAATTGGCGGGGCAAAACAAAGAACACATCTGCCTTGCCCTGCTCGATTTAGACTGGTTTAAGCAAGTAAATGATCGCTATGGACACGATGGCGGTGATCAGGTTCTCAAGCAAATCCCCAAAATTTTGCAAAAAAATCTGCGCAGTGAAGATATTATCGGACGTTTTGGTGGCGAAGAATTTATGATTATTTTCTCTAATACCTCACCACAAATTGCCCAAAATGTACTGGAACGCTGCAGAATCGCCATTGAACAACATCGTATTCCCTATGCGGCACAGTACATTCAAATTACCGCAAGCTTTGGTTTGAGTGCAGAACCGATCTCGAGTGCACATCTGCATCAACTGATTCAACGCGCCGATGCAGCGCTGTATAAAGCTAAGCAAAGTGGACGTAATAACGTGCAAGCAGACATTGACTAAGACATACGTTGCGTGTCTAAAATTCAGCCTAAATTATGTGCAATTAAATTTATTTTTAGTCTGGATTCATCGCATTGATGCGGCAATACATTCTTTAAATTTATAAATAAAATTACTTATTTATATTAAATGTAAATTTTATCAAATAGTAAAATTTAATCCTAAAAATAAGCAGCTGGTCAGTTTCCTCGCAAAATTTTTAAAAAATTTATGCAATACAAGGGTATGATGTGCTCAATTTAGCTTTTGAGTGCTTACTTTATGTCCAATTGGTTTCCCAAATGGCGCCCTTATGAAGGCAGCATTGATGCACGTCCTGTAGGTACCAATGAGTATCTACCGCCTGCACAAACCGTTGTATTGGGGATACAACACGCGTTTGCCATGTTTGGTGCTACTGTACTTGCACCTTTCTTAATGGGCTTTGATCCGAACCTTGCCATTTTAATGTCAGGGATTTGTACCATCCTGTTCTTTTTCATGACAGGTGGGCGCGTTCCAAGTTATTTAGGCTCAAGCTTTGCCTTTATTGGGGTGGTGATTGCTGCAACAGGCTATGCAGGCGCAGCAGGCGGTTTAAATGCCAATATTGGGGTCGCGGCAGGCGGGATTATTGCCTGCGGTATTTTATATGCCCTGATTGGCTTTTTGGTGATGGCTACTGGCACCCGCTGGATTGAAAAATTAATGCCACCTGTGGTAACAGGTGCGGTGGTGATGATCATTGGTTTAAACCTTGCTCCTGTCACGGTCAAAGCGGTTGCAGGCAATCCATTTAATATGTGGATGGCCTTGGTGACTGTGCTATGTATGGGCATGATTGCCGTATTTACCAAAGGTTTACTGCAACGCCTCTTGCTCCTGATTGGCTTGCTCATATCGTATCTGATCTATTTTGTAGTCACCAATGTCATGGGTTGGGGGACGCCAATTAACTTCGCACCGATTCAGCAAGCCGCTTGGTTTGGCGTACCAGACTTTCATGCGCCTGTATTTGATGTGAATGCCATGCTGATTATTGCCCCAATTGCCTTCATTTTGGTGGCAGAGAACTTGGGACACATTAAAGCAGTAGGTGCCATGACTGGTGAAAACCTCGATCCACACATTGGTAAAGCCTTTGTAGCCGATGGTGTTGCCACAACCCTTGCAGGTGGTGTCGGTGCACCGGGTATGACTACCTATGGTGAAAACATTGGGGTGATGGCTGTTACCCGCGTGTATTCCACGATTATTTTTGTGGTGGCGGGGGTCTTTGCTATTTTCCTTGGCTTATCACCAAAATTTGGGGCAATTATCCATACCATTCCTACCGCCATTTTAACGGGCGCTTCGATTGTGGTATTTGGTTTGATTACCATTGCTGGCGCGAAAATCTGGATTGAAAACAAAGTCGATTTTTCTAAAAACAAAAATCTGATGGTGGCTGCCGTGACCATTATTTTAGGAACGGGTGACTTTGCGTTGCAATTGGGCAGCTTTAACTTGGGCGGGATTGGGACAGCAACTTTTGCAGCCTTGTTCCTGAACTGGTTCTTTAGTTTGCGTGATCCCTCTTAATCAGAACTTGCGGTCATTTGCTTGAACCTAAGTAAATGCCGAAACAATGCAAAAAGACCGAACAACAGTGATTGTTCGGTCTTTTTTTACCTCAAACGGTCTGTCTAGAATGAACCGTTTTTAAGAGATAATGCTTTTACTTGGCTTATTTCTGTTTTTTAAGCTCTTGCTTAAGTTGCTTCAATTTGCCTTTATGTTTTGAAATCTTTTTCAAACGTGCTTTGATTTGTTGCTTCAAAGATTTAACTTGCTTAGCCATGGTATTACTCCTTAGTAAGGCTATTCGTTGCCATTGTGTTGTTTCACAAAACTACGAATAAATTTTCTTAATTCACGAGCAGCACTAGTATCAAGTTCTTCACATAAACGAATAAATTCATCACGTTCAGTACTATTAATACGAATTAAAAGTTGTCCATCTTTCTTGCCTGTCTTTATTTTTTTGATTTGCTCGTTCATTGCTGATCTCTCCAAAATAAAGACTGCTTTGCAAAAGATGTATATACAATATATATACTTTTTAAAATAAAGCAAACTTACAATATTAAAAAATGTAATAAAATCATATTCTTTTTTTTACCAATTCTTTTTAAAAACCCAGCAAAGCCAAGACAGGCAAGGCTTTGCGCTTAAAACCACCTGCAGAAAAAATAAGCAAATTATTTTTAAAAATTATGCTTTGAATACCAAGATGGCATATAAATACGCGGTTTTACCGCAAAAACGCAAAGTTTGGGCTGCGTTTGAAGCATCGCCCAAACTTAGGGATAGATCTGCTTAGAGATAGGCTAATTAAGGACGAAATTCTTTTAATTCACGCTGAATAAAATGCTGAATCATATCGTGATACAAACGCTCGACCATGTCAGGATCGACTGCATGTTGCACAGCCAAAGTACGGACTTTTTCAATCACTTCTTTCACGCGCTGCGGTGACTGTACATCTTCCACAGTCTGTTTATGGCGCATGGCCTGATCGACATAAAACTGACGCGATGCAATCAGTTCAATTAAAGCCACATCAATTTGGTCTATTTTGTCACGTGCTTGTTGTAATGAGTTTACTTTTTCATTGTTCATGGGCTTGGGCTACACTTTCAGTTTCGGTTTCGTTTTCACTCTTATACTTTTCTTCTAACACATTACTGAAAATACTTTCAATCATCCACACCCGATATAAGCTGTTAAACACGTAGCTTTGCCCATCTATGCGCAATTCCAACACAGGAAAATCGGGCTGAGATTTCATTTCACACAGCATATCGTTTTCTTTGAGCAACTCGGTCACATCGGCTGTGGTCAGTTGATCTAACTCCAGTTCACGCTGCATACGCTCAAAATGCGCTTTAAAGGATAAATCCTGTCCCCTCGTCCATACCGCCTGCAAAATGCGATACATGGCATCCACACGCTGTTCTTCAGGCGCACTGTAATACAGTTGTGCCATTTGATAAGTCGCCTGCTCAGTCGGGCGGCAAAACGGCGTAAACGCAACATCAGTACGTTTAGATAATCGCGTCGCCAAACTCCAGTCAAACCAGTCGCGTCCATGATAAGACAAGGGATACACATTCAAATGGATATTGTAATAGGCAGCTAATTCTTCTTTGATATACGCCAATAACAACCAAGAAATCGGGTCTTCCAGTGCAATATACAAATCCAGTTCAGGGTCGAGTGCCTGAATTTCATTGAGTTCTTCGGCATCACTAATTAAATGTTCTCGCCATTCAATGTGATTGATCAAGAAAATAGGATTATCGGTGAGTAATTTTTGTTGTTTTAAACGGCGGGTTAGACGCAATAAATCATCTACGGCATGATATTTACGTCCACCAAATTCAAAATAACTGGCCAATACAGGTGCATCATTAAAGATTCGTTCAGGAAAATCCTGAATTTGATGATGACGGCTGGCCATAGCATATAAGGTGCGTAATTTACCCGACTGCTTTTGCCACAGCATATGGAACACATCTTCGAGTAAATACAAGAAATCCTGACCACGTAACGGGGTATGCCGCAAAATGGTTTCTGCCTGTATTAAGGCCTCTGCAGTCGGTGGCTCAGGGGTATCGTGAAAACTAAACCGATGTTGTTTGGCAAGAATTTGTGCATCTTGAATACAGTAATTTTGCCATTCTGCAGCCGACATTTGATTCGGTGCATCGCCACTTTGCCGCGAAATCACCACGGTTAAAGGTTTTAATTCATCGGCCAGAATATCTTCTAATTGCGGCAATTGCTGTACCGCCAAATAGCTATATACATCATCTAGACGCAAATGCACACTCAGTCCGTGTTCCGTGGGCAACACCGCTTGCCGAGATGGTTTTTGATAAAACCAACTCGATCTGATCGGATCGAACCAACGGCGTAACAGTGACATGAGATCAGCCTCTAAAAAGAAAATCCTTGTGGTTTGGGGACAAGCCACATGCAAATCATGTGCGCTCGTCCTTCAATAGTACACAAGGATTTATATCAATTCATATAAAAATGATCAATTAGACCTCTAAATTCAGATCAGTCACTGCACCTTTTTCTGCGCCCGATGCCAATTTAGCAAATTTCGCCAATGCACCATGGGTATAGTTTGGCTTTGGTTTGACCCATGCCGCTTTACGTGCTGCCATTTCCTCTTCCGACACATGCCAAGTCATTTCACGGGTTTCGGCATTAATCGAAATTTTATCGCCATTTTTCACCAGACCAATTGGCCCGCCTTCATACGCTTCTGGGGTCACATGCCCAATCACAAAACCGTGACTGCCACCCGAAAAACGTCCATCGGTAATTAACGCGACTGAATTACCCAAACCTTTGCCAATAATTGCAGAAGTTGGTTTCAGCATTTCTGGCATACCCGGGCCACCTTTAGGGCCTTCACCACGAATCACCACCACTTCACCTTCTTGCACTTCACCATCTAAAATGCCGCGCATCGCGCCAATTTCACCTTCAAAAACGCGCGCAGGGCCTTCAAAATACAAGCCTTCTTTGCCTGTAATTTTTGCCACTGCGCCCGTAGGCGATAAGTTGCCTTTTAAAACCACCAAGTGCGAATCTTTTTTGATTGGTGCATCAAACGGTAAAATAATTTGCTGACCTTCAGGATAATCAGCAACATCGGCCAAGTTTTCTGCCAAAGTTTTACCTGTAACCGTTAAGCAAGAACCATCGAGCATGCCTGCATCTAACATACGTTTCATCAGTGGTTGAATTCCGCCAATGGCAATCAGCTCCGACATTAAATACTTGCCCGATGGACGTACATCGGCCACCACTGGAGTTTCCTGACCAATACGCACGAAATCATCTAGTGTCAGTTCAACCCCTGCAGAATGTGCCATGGCAATTAAATGCAGTACACCATTGGTCGATCCACCCAAAGCAATCAGCACTTTAATGGCATTTTCAAAGGCAGATTTGGTCATAATGTCACGTGGTTTAATATCCAGACGTAACAGATTCATGACTGCTTCGCCTGCACGTTGGCAGTCATCCATTTTATCTTGAGAAACAGCTTCTTGTGCCGAAGACCCTGGTAAACTCATGCCCAATGCTTCAATGGCCGATGCCATAGAGTTCGCGGTGTACATGCCACCACAAGAGCCTGCACCTGGCAAAGCCACTTCTTCAATTTGTTTGACCTGAATTTCGTTAATTTCACCTTTGGCATGCTGACCCACGGCTTCAAACACCGAAATAATATCGGTATGTCCTGCACCCGGTTTAATCGTGCCGCCATAAACAAACAAGCCCGGACGATTTAAACGCGCCAGTCCCATAATGCAGCCTGGCATGTTTTTATCGCAGCCACCAATTGCAATCACACCATCATAGGCCTGACAACCCACCACGGCTTCAATTGAGTCGGCAATGATTTCACGTGAAACTAGTGAATATTTCATGCCTTCGGTGCCGTTTGAAATACCGTCTGAAATGGTGATGGTATTGAAAATAATGCCTTTACCACCCGCTTGATTCACGCCTGTTTCCGCTTCACGCGCCAAGCCATCAATATGCATATTACATGGTGTGACATTGGCCCAAGTCGATGCAATGCCAATAAATGGACGAGTAAAATCTTCATCCTTAAAACCCACCGCACGCATCATGGAGCGTGCAGGTGCATTTTCAATGCCTTCATAGACTTCGGCTGAATGTTCGCGGATATTCTGTTTACTCATGGCTGATTCCTTAGCAAGATGGGTGAAATGACGTGCTCATCATGACGATTTATTTTATTTTTCATTGTATCGAAAGCGGGCAGGATGTAAACGAAAATGCCTGTCTAATTTCATTGCTCAAATTTGCTGCACTACTAACATTGCTCAATGCAGGCTCATAAAAAAAGCACCCCAATTTTGGAGTGCTTTTTTGTAGCAGCTTAAATTGCCAAGTACTGCTTAGATTTCACGTACCGCACCTTTTGCCGCACTGGTGGTATGCATGGCATAAGCTTTCAACGCTTTAGAAATTTTACGTGGACGTTCTTCTGCAGGATGCCAGCCTTTAGCTTCTTGCGCTTCACGACGTGCCGCCATAGTTGCGTCATCTACCGCCAAGTGAATGCTGCGGTTTGGAATATCAATTTCGATACGGTCACCATCTTCAACCAGACCAATCGCACCACCTTCAGCCGCTTCTGGAGAAACGTGACCAATTGAAAGACCTGAAGAACCGCCCGAGAAACGACCATCGGTCAGTAAGGCACATTCTTTGCCTAAACCTTTCGATTTCAAATAGCTGGTTGGATAGAGCATTTCTTGCATACCTGGGCCACCACGTGGGCCTTCGTAGCGAATCACCACCACATCACCCGCTGTAATTTTACCGCCCAAAATCGCGTCTACTGCAGCATCCTGACTTTCAAAAACACGTGCTGTGCCGTTGAATTTCAAAATAGAATCATCCACCCCTGCAGTTTTTACAATACAGCCATCTAAAGCAATATTGCCGTAAAGTACCGCCAAACCACCATCTTTAGAGAAAGCGTGTTCTGCATTACGAATCACACCATTGTCACGGTCACCATCTAAACGTGAATAGTAACGGTCTTGTGAGAATGCTGTTTGGGTGGGTACGCCGCCCGGTGCAGAACGGAAGAACTGGTAAACGTCTTCATTTTCGGTACGGATGATGTCCCATTTATCCAAAGCATCTTTTAAAGTCGCTTCGTGAACTGTGCCTACTGAAGTGTCCAATAAACCTGCGCGATCCAGCTCGCCTAAAATAGACATAATGCCACCCGCACGGTGTACATCTTCCATGTGAACATCTTGTTTTGCAGGCGCTACTTTACATAGTACAGGCACTTTACGTGATAAACGGTCAATGTCATCCATGGTGAAATCCACACCTGCCTCATTGGCAGCCGCCAACAAGTGCAGTACGGTGTTGGTTGAACCGCCCATGGCAATGTCCAACGTCATAGCATTTTCATAAGATGCTTTGGTTGCAATTGAACGTGGCAATACGCTGTAATCGTCTTGTTCATAATGGCGTTTGGCCAATTCCACAATCAACTGACCTGCTTTATCAAACAGTTTTTTACGGTTGGCGTGAGTTGCTACAATTGAACCGTTGCCTGGTAAAGATAAACCTAGAGCTTCTGTTAAGCAGTTCATTGAGTTTGCAGTGAACATCCCTGAGCATGAACCACAAGTTGGACATGCAGAACGCTCATATTCAGCAACTTCTTCATCCGTATAGTTGTCATCTGCCGCCACAATCATCGCGTCAATCAAGTCAATCGCGTGTTCATTGCCACGAATTTTGACTTTACCTGCTTCCATTGGGCCGCCAGACACAAACACCACTGGAATGTTCAGACGCATAGCAGCCATCAGCATCCCTGGTGTGATTTTGTCACAGTTGGATATACACACCATTGCATCGGCGCAGTGTGCGCTGACCATGTATTCTACCGAGTCGGCAATCAAGTCACGCGATGGCAATGAATACAACATGCCGTCATGACCCATGGCAATCCCGTCATCTACAGCAATGGTGTTAAATTCTTTGGCAACACCACCTGCCGCCTGAATTTGCTCTGCCACCATTTGACCGAGGTCTTTTAAATGCACATGGCCAGGTACAAATTGGGTAAATGAGTTGACCACCGCAATAATCGGCTTACCGAAATCTTCGTCTTTCATACCCGTTGCACGCCATAAGCCGCGTGCACCCGCCATATTTCTTCCGTGTGTCGATGTTTTTGAACGATAGTCAGGCATTATAAAGTTCCAACTTGGTTGTGCTGAAATGAATCTGAAATTCATTCTGGCGAAATAATACTGTTTGCAAGATCTGTATCACTGCAAAATAGTTTAAGAGTCTTTCTATTTTACTACAGCTTGAGGTAGTAAGGCTGCTGCTTTACCAACTTTATGATGGATAAAAAGTGACGAGAACCCACAGCACCTTGTTGATCATACTGAATGCAATACAAAACTTTCATGAATAATTTTTAAATTTTGCATTACTAATTTTTATCATAATAATTTATAGCACAGCGACAAGGTGGATTTGTTACAACCCGTTCCGACCTTTGAGCCGCAATTTGTTATAATTGCCGCGTCATCTAAAACTATGGGTTGATTTCCATTGAAAATCGTTTTTGCAGGTACGCCTGAATTTGCTGCAAGCGCTTTGGCAGCACTCCTGAACACCGAACATGAGATTGTCGCGGTTTACACCCAGCCTGACCGTAAAGCAGGACGCGGACAAAAACTCACAGCATCTGCGGTGAAGCAATTGGCACTACAACACGATCTTCCTGTCTATCAACCTTTACATTTTAAATCATCTACTGAAGAAGGTCTGGCGGCTCAACAAGAATTGGCTGCATTGAATGCCGATGTGATGGTGGTTGCTGCCTATGGTTTAATTTTGCCGCAAGTGGTTTTAGATACTCCAAAATATGGCTGCTTGAATATTCACGGTTCTTTACTACCACGTTGGCGTGGTGCAGCGCCGATTCAGCGTGCTATTGCCACAGGTGATACCGAAACAGGCATTACCATTATGAAAATGGCTGCAGGCTTAGATACAGGCGATATGATGTATAAAACCCTATGCCCAATTACTGCCACAGACACCTCTGCCACTTTACATGACAAACTGGCACAGCAAGGTGCTGAAGCGATTGTTGAAGTATTGGCTTCAGAGCAAAAATTGCAAGACTATTTGGCTGCGCGTGAAGTGCAAGATGAAGCCTTGACGGTCTACGCACACAAACTGACGAAAGCCGAAGCGCAAATTAACTGGTCACAAACTGCAGCCGAAATTGACCGTAATATCCGTGCCTTTAATCCGTGGCCTGTGGCGTTTATCCCTTTAGATGACACTCAAAACTTGCGCGTTTGGGGTTCAGCATTATCGGATGAATCTGCACAAGGCAAAGCTGCAGGCACAATTTTAAAACTGGACAAACAAGGCGTACACGTCGCTTGTGGCGATCAACAAGCGGTATGCTTAAGCTCGTTGCAATGGCCAGGCGCTAAACCGCTGAATCCTGTGCAAATCATTCAAACTCAAAAACTTCAAACAGGACAAGTTCTCGCATGAGCCATTCTGAATCAGGCAACTCACATTTGAACTTGCGTGCCCAAGTCATCCGTACGCTATTGGCTGTACAACAAGGGCAATCATTGGCGAGCGTTTTACCTGCACATTTAAGTAAAGTCGCAGAACGTGACCGCGCCTTGTTTCATGAACTGGTTTTGGGCACTTTGCGTCAATGGTATGCCCTAAAAAGCATTACTTTGCCGCTGTTGGTGAAACCACTCAACAATGAAACTGTTGAAACCTGTTTATATGTCGGCTTATATCAAGTGCTTTGTACTCGTGTAGCCAGTCATGCCGCAATTTCTGAAACCGTAACTGCAGCCAAACAATTGGGCTATCAAGCACTCAGCGGTGTGGTGAATGCAATTCTGCGTCGTGTTTCACGTGAAACATCGGAATTTCAAAAGGCTTTGGCGCAGGCACATGGTTTGCCAAGTTGGTTGTATAAACGTCTGAAAAAAGATTGGCCTGAACAACAAGAACAACTGACGCAAACTTTAAAGCAAACCGCGCCTCTGACTTTAAGAGTCAATACACGCCAAATCAGCCGCGATGACTATTTAGAAATTTTGCAGGAACAAGAGATTGCTGCAGAAGCTTGCACCGTGTCTGAAGTCGGTATTGTGATGCTGCAAAATGTGCACATTCCAGACTTGCCTGGTTTTGATGAAGGCGTATTTTCCGTACAGGACGAACATGCCCAACTGTGTGCAACGCTCTTGCCAAATTTAGATGGCAAAGTGGTAGTCGATGCCTGCGCAGCACCCGGTGGTAAAACAGCGCATCTGCTTGAAAAATTTCAGCCTAAAAAATTGATTGCCTTAGATCAGGATGCCAAACGTCTGTTACGTGTCAGCGAAAATCTAGAACGTCTGCAACTGAATCAAGAAGCGCAAGTTGAAATTTTGGCTGCCGATGCAACCACATGGAATGCCAGTGAAGCAGTAGACTGTATTGTATTGGATGCACCGTGTTCTGCAATTGGAGTCTTGCGTCGTCATCCAGATATTCGTTTGCTGCGTCAATCTAGCGATATTCAGCAGACGGTGGTATTACAGCAACAGATTTTGCAGCAGATGTGGCAACAGCTCAAAGTTGGTGGCACCTTGCTTTACATTACCTGCTCGGTTTTAAAAGCCGAAAATGAACAGCAAATGCAGCAATTCTTTTCCGAACATCAAAATGCCAAAGAAGTCAAAATTGAGGCAGATTGGGGCATTCCACAACTGTATGGGCGCCAATTATTGCCGCAACAAGGACGCGGGGATGGTTTTTATTATTGTCGTATTGAAAAAACCGCCTAAGCTATTTCTGTTTTAACGATTCTTCTCATTTAATAGCCTTTCCCAAAAAATAACCCTTGAATCAATCAAGGGTTAATTTAGGGTCTGTTGACACTTCGTCTATGTTTGCGACGACGCATATTTTTTAGCTGATATAAGGCATGGGACAGGAAATTTAGTCATTCTAAATGACTGGCACATAACGCAATAGCAGCAAAAAATATGCTTGTCCTTCGCTGCGCCTTGCGCTGCAAACAAAGCAGTGCTTGTTTTTGCTCAGGCTGTGCAATGCCTTACAACATTGCACTCGTTCAGTAAAATGCTTAGTCTTCAAGTTCATCTGGGTTTTTGATCAGGTGAATCATCGCCAAAACCAAACCACCCCAAAGTACCACTGTTGAAATAATCAACATCACCAATGCAGATGTATTCATCTTATTTCTCCGCTGCGTCGTGATCTTTTAAGCGGCTAAGCAATACCGCGCCAATAATAAAGAGCACCACGGTACCACCACCCACGGTGAGTAAAATGTGTAATGGATAACCACCATAGCCTTCTGCAAAAATAGATTTCAGGGTTAAGCCTAAAGCCACGAGCAATGAAAGCGGAGTCACGATGGTTAATAGGAAATTCCAGCCCCAACCCAATTTAATGCTTGAGTATTGGTTAACGTGTTGCTGCAATTCTTTGAGCAATGGACGACGGAACCAAGTCACCAAAATGATCGACAATAAACCACCACCAACAATACCAATGTTGTTGGCAAAGTAGTCAATGATGTCGACAAAAGTAATCGCGCTGTGGGTAGAGAATAAAATGGTTGAAACAATAGCTGAACCACCCGCAATAATGGTTACTGCACGCTTACGCGACCAACCCAGCTTGTCTTGGAACGCAGCAATGGGTACTTGCAGAATACTCACCATTGAGGTCACCCCTGCAACCGTCAATGAGGCGAAGAATAAGAAACCAAATAAATCGCCACCTGCACCCAAGCTTGAAATGATTTTCGGGAATGCAATAAAAGCTAAACCAATACCGCCCGAAACCACTTCATCTACCGATGAACCTGCGCTGTACGCCATGAAACCAAGCGCAGCAAAAATACCAATACCCGCTAAAATTTCAAAAGATGAGTTTGCAAGTGCAACCACCAAGCCTGAACCAGTCAAGTTGGTTTTACGTTTTAGGTAAGATGAGTAGGTCAACATAATCCCGAAACCCACTGAAAGTGAGAAGAAGATATGACCAAAGGCAGCTAACCATACTTTATAGTTCGCCATCGCTTCCCAGTTAGGCGTAAAGAAAGCATTTAAGCCATCGACTGCACCCGGTAAACGTAAAGCTTGAACCACGAGAATAGAGAACAAAATCAGCAAAAGTGGTATAAAAATTTTATTTGACAGCTCAACCCCTTTTTTCACCCCACCATATAAAATGAACATCACCACCGTCCATACGATGACTAAGCCAATAAATAAGGTTGGTACAAAACCAAAGGCTAAACCTTCACCATTTTGTAAGTAGCTTGTGAAAAAGAATTTTTCAGTGTCTGTTCCCCATTGCTGACCAATGGAATAGAACATATAACTGCCTGCCCAAGACAATACGCTGGCATAATAAATACCAATCAGCAAAGTCACCATCACCTGCCACCAGCCCAATGCTTCACTGTTCATGAGCTTTTTATAAGCGGTTGGTGGTGCTTTACGGTATTTATGCCCAACTGCATAGTCCAAAAACAGCAATGGCAAACCTGCGGCAAAGATCGCAATTAAATAAGGGATTAAAAATGCGCCGCCGCCATTTTCATAGGCAACATAAGGGAAACGCCAAATATTGCCCAACCCGACCGCAGAACCAATGGCTGCGATAATAAAGCCTGATCGCGCGGACCAACTCTCACGAGAATCTGTCATAGAACACCTAAACTTCAGGCTATTTTTTGCTGCTTGTTTTTTAATTCTGACCTTTTATATAAATAACTTACTTTTTCATTAGCTTAAATTTACTTTATATAACGGTACTTTAGCGCACGCAAAAAATATCCTGCAAAAAATGAAAATCTGGGTGTTTGCTTTAGAGTCACACCTTTTGAGCATCAAATTCTAAAGGTCAAACAGCGAAATATTCGGAAAATCTTGCTTAAAGTCTTTGCCCAATATTGCGCTTTTGTATGGCTTAACAATACTCATTTTTGAACAATTTTTCTGTAAATTCTGCTTAGAAAGATGCTTTTTGTATGCATTTTTTTAATCAAACGTTCAAATTCCACTCCATTTTGACTTGATTTTTTAGTTATAAATCGTATAACTATTTGGAATGAAATTTTGATGCTATTTGAGTTATTTTAATTTTCATCTATTTTAGCAGCGCTGTAGCCTATTATTCACCGAACTACAGCACTGTAATCAATCATCTCAAAATTCAGAGTTAACTCATCCTTTCTCTTTATTTATAACGATGCATCATTAGATCAGATACTTAACGCTTAATTACCAATAAACGCTCTTCCTGCATATCCCGAATAGCAGATTGAATCCCTTCACGCCCTAAACCCGAATCTTTCACTCCACCATAAGGCATATTGTCCACACGGAACGATGGAATATCATTAATAATCACCCCACCAACTTGTAACTGATCCCATGCATACAGCATTTTTTCCAAGCTTTGTGTATAAATACCCGCCTGTAAACCAAAACGGCTTTGGTTAATACGTGTAATTCCTTGTTCAAAAGATGAATATTTTTCCAAAATGGCAACAGGGCCAAAAACTTCATCTTTATAAACCTCCAAGTTTGGATCGACCTGTTCCAATAAAGTCGGCTCAAACATCACACCTTTCAGCTCGCCACCTGCCAATATTTTTGCGCCTTTTTTCACTGCTTTATCAATCCACTTTTTCAAGCGCTGCGCTTCAGCTTCCTTAATCATTGGCCCGACCAAAGTGCTGTCTAAATCAGGATCTGCCGCTTTAATTTTCTTGAGCTGGCTCACAAGTTTCTTTTTCAGTTCGGCATATACGTCAGCATGCACCAAAATACGTTGCACACTAATACACACCTGCCCAGCATGATTATACGCACCACCAATTAAGCGATGAATCAATGCATCATTCAATTCAGTATCGGGTTCAATCATCACTGCTGCATTGCCGCCCAACTCTAGCGTTACTTTTTTGCGTCCTGCGCGGGCTTTCATATCCCAACCCACCACATCTGAACCGGTAAAACTGAGCAGTTTAAAGCGGTCATCTGTCACTAAAACATCAGCTTGTTCACGCTCACAAGGCAATACCGAAAACGCACCTTTAGGTAAATCTGTTTCTGCCAACACTTCTGCAATTTTCAATGCTGAAATAGGCGTGGCACTGGCAGGTTTTAATACAAAAGGACAACCTGCGGCAATCGCAGGTGCAATTTTATGTGCAGTTAAATTCAACGGAAAATTAAAAGGACTAATCAAAGACACGGTACCAATGGGTACATGCTTAACCATCCCTTGATAATTCGCAGCAGCAGCCGTCACTGCCAACGGCAAAATACGCCCTTCATCTAGTTGTGACACCGCATCTGCCGCAATTTGGAAGGTATTAATTAAACGCTCGACTTCTGCCATCGCAGCCAAACGTGGTTTTCCACCTTCGGCAATTAAAATTTCGACCAATTCTTCACGCATGTTTTGAAAACGCTGCACACAATGCAACAGAATTTTTTGTTTTTGAAAGGGCTGTAACTTTGCCATTTCGGCTTCTGCTTTTACGGCTGCACGAATGGCTTTTTCAATACTTTTCGCATCGGCAAGTGCGACACGCGCATATAAATTTTGAGAATATTTATGCTGAACGGCTAACCATTGCCCTGTTTCTACGGCTTTATTGGCAAGATAGAGCGGATAATCGACAGGTGGATGGACATTTTGCATACTGAAATCCTCTATTTTTGGCGCGAATTAAGCTATATTTTTACAAGAATTTTGATTCTAGAAAATGTATGATGCGCTAAGTTGGACAATATTTCACATGATTTTTTGTCACGAGAACATACAACACCACACCATTCATCCCAAATGATGACAAAATACTAGAGTTTATATGCTTACATTACAACGTTTTGCTTTAGCATGCAGTTTAATTAGTTGTTCAGCGGTGCATGCCGATATCATTGGTGTAAAAGCCAGCCTAGATTACTGGAAATACAGTGCAGACTGGACTCAAACGCAACTCTCACCTGAGCTTGATGATGATTATGCCCTACCTTTTAGCGTTTCAGTCGAGCATCCTGTGCCATTTTTGCCCAATGCAAAAATTAAACACACCAATTTACAGGCCGAAAGTGAACAAAGTGTTGCAGGTGTAAAAACCCATCAGCTCGATTTAGACTATTCAGATTTCATTTTATATTATGAAATTTTAGATAATATTGTTGCAGCAGATGTTGGGATTGGCGCTAAACTCATTAAGGGTGATTTAAAATCTAATCTGTTCCAAACTCAGGAAGTCAGTGAAACTTTGCCAATGCTGTATGCTGAAGCTGCAGTAAAGTTACCATTTACAGGATTAAGTGCTAAAGCTGAAGCCAATTACGCTAAAAATAGTGACAATGAAGTGCGTGATGCTCAAGCAGAAATTAAGTATAACTTTATTGATGCGATTCTGGTGGATGTCGGTTTAAAAGCGGGTTATCGCATCTTAGACATTAAACTGAATCAAGATTCCAACCAAGAAACTCAATTAGAGTTTAAAGGTCCATATTTAGGCTTAGAAGCACATTTCTAAGTATTTGATATTCATATAAGTTTAAAACCCTTAAATTATATTTAAGGGTTTTTTATTCTTCTTAACATTTTATTTTATCCATAAAAAAACACCCCCAACGCTAGTTGAGGGTGTTTAGAATAATGAGCTGGCGATGACTTACTCTCACATGGGTAACCCCACACTACCATCAGCGCGAAGAGGTTTCACTTCTGAGTTCGGGAAGGGATCAGGTGGTTCACTCTTGCTATGGTCGCCAGCACAA
>NZ_VOXZ01000016.1:0-71732 GCF_013420455.1 Acinetobacter sp. YH01004 | reverse complement strand
CATCACGAATAGCTCTGTCACTGATATTCAAACCTGAAATAGCACCATATTTAGCCCACACCTCGCTACGAATACGACCAAGTAAAACAGCTTGTTTCTCAAGCTGTTTGTACTTTTGCACATTCAAATTTTTACAGTGATGAATGCGTGTTAATTTCACAAAGTCATGCCTAGGTTAAGGGATTGGATAATCAATAGATATGGATGCTAATATACCAAGACACTCACCTAAAATACAAAAGATAATCATTTAAATCTCTAATAAATACCCACCTTGCCACTACTGAATCGACATAGACAAAATGAGCACTTATGCAAATATTTATCTATATTTTTAGTTATAGTTAATTACTCTCCTCCGAGAAGACCTTTCCATGGGTTAGACATTAAGTCATCTTGATCTTCAATAGTGACTTTAATTTCATCATTCAATAATTGTCTAATCAAATGAACCTTATCATCTGGGATGAGCATCAGTTGAGCATTTAGTCCTGCCGCAATAATTTCTAAGGTATCTAATCGAGGATTGCCTTGACTTTCCAGTTTTTGGTACTGCTGTCTTGAAATGCCTGTACGTGATTGCATATCAACTTGCTTTAAACCCAATAGGGTTCGTCTTTTTTTGACTTGCTGTAGTAAAGACTTATTTAGTGTAGACATATTTATTGCTTTTTGGTGGTATAAGAAGCATATTAGTTGCTTTTTTATTAAGAAGCAATGACAGAAATTATTAACAGGCTCCGCGGCATCAATATTTAGGATCTAGGCAAGCTGATCTTGTTTAACATAAGCCACTTAGTAGTAGCTAATACTATCTTTTGTTTTGGAGTTTTTTTTATCTTGTATGATTGATACTTTGGAGCATCATCTACACGGTTTTTTGTTCACAGTTTTGAAAGAGCACTTTTGTAAACTTACTTTTTTAAGTATAAAAATTTCTTATGAAGTAAAATATTGAATAAAACAACAATAAAAAAGCCCCAGTCATTCAACTGAGGCTTTTAGAATCTGGAGCGGGAAACGAGACTCGAACTCGCGACCCCAACCTTGGCAAGGTTGTGCTCTACCAACTGAGCTATTCCCGCATGCGGTGTATAATACATTATGCAAAAATAGGGTCAATCCATTTATGCAAAAAATTAGCTTAATTGCATAAATAAACGACATTTTTTAGAACAACTGGCGATGAGATCGCCAAATTTAAGTAGAAAAACACGCTGTAACAGCACCAAGCACGAATGATTCTGCCAAAGTGCTGAGAATTGTATAGAACGCAGTTATACTGCTAGGCAGCCTTTAAACCATTTTGGGAAATACAATCATGAGTTTAGAACAACAATTGTTGCAACGCTTAGCTGCTTTAAATCCAAGTCATTTAGAAGTTGTGAATGAATCTGCAGGGCATGGCGGTTATTTCCCAGGAAAAGAATCCCATTTTAAAGTGGTGATGGTCAGTGATGTTTTTCAGGGCTTACGTTCGGTACAACGTCATCAAAAAATTTATGCCGCTGTGGGTGATCTACTCGCGCCAAATAAAATTCATGCGCTTGCGATTCATGCCTTTGTTGCCTCTGAGTGGCAAGGCCAAGATACGTCAAGCCCTGAATGTGCACATGCACCAAAAGATGCGTAAGGGAAGGCTATAGATGGAAAATTTATCAATGCTGAACAATATTCACGTTGCTGCAGTGGCTTTGTTGCTGTTGGTGATTGTGGTGCGTGCCATGACTTTATTTAAAGGTACATTGAACCACTCTCCAAACCCTAAAGCATGGAAAGTCTTTGTAGCTTTGCAGCATTCGGCACTCACGCTGATTGTGGTGACAGGAGTCATTGCCTTATTTCTGAAGGATTTTCAGGTCGAAGCTTGGTTTTATGCCAAAATTATTTTATTTTTTGTGATGCTTTCTTCTTTGATTAAAGCGTATAAAAAAGATGAGCGTATTTTGCTGGTGCAGCGCCGTGTTGGCTGGGGACTGGCCCTGATTGCTTTCATTGCCATTTTAGGTTTGGTTATGCTTAAACCAAGTTTTGGCTAGGGCAAGTTTAAGGATTGTTAGACACTATGCGCCAACAATCATAGCGGGTCGGTTAAACTGAACATATAACAAGAACTGAAGTCATTCAACGAGGGGCGACAATGCGCACACGTGTGGTGTTTAATCAGAAAGGTGGTGTTGGAAAGTCCAGTATTACCGTGAATTTGGCAGCAATCAGTGCTCATCAAGGGCTAAAAACACTGGTAATTGATCTCGACCCGCAAGCCAACTCCAGTCAATATTTACTGGGTGATGATGCGACCTATTCTGCCGATAAACCTGCACTTGAACCCAATATTGAAAATTATTTTGAAGAGGTTTTGGGGGGCAATCAGTCCAAAGGTTTATTGGGCAATGCGCTAGGCTCTATTTTAAAAAACCGCAGCAAAGGTTTAGAAGCTTATGTGCATCAGTCACCGTTTAAGAATCTGGATGTGATTCCTGCTAGCCCGCAATTAGGTGGTTTGGCACATGCCTTAGAATCTAAACATAAAATTTACAAACTACGTGATGCCTTGCAACAATTGTCCGATCAATATGACCGTGTATTTATTGATACCCCACCTGCATTTAACTTTTTTACGCTCTCTGCCTTAATTGCGGCAGATCGGGTGCTCATTCCTTTTGACTGTGATGTCTTTTCTAAACGTGCCTTACAAAGCTTGATTGAAAATGTTTTGGAAACCCAAGATGATCATAATCCGCATCTGGAAATTGAAGGGATTGTGGTGAATCAGTTTCAGGCGCAGGCCAAGTTGCCGCGTGAAGTGGTGCAGCAACTTAAAGATGAAGGTTTACCTGTTTTGAATAGCATGTTGCCGCCTTCGGTGTTGATGAAAGAATCACATCATAAAAATTTGCCATTAATTCATTTGGCAACAGATCATAAATTGACGCAGGCCTATCAATCGTTGTTCAATGAAATTGAGCAAGCGTGATACAGAGGTAGACATGAAAACATTTGCAATTGGTCTTGTCGCGGCAAGTAGTTTATTGCTAGGGGCTTGTGCGACCACAGTGAAACCTAGCTATGTGTCGCCTACACATTATCAGGCTTTGAATTGCCAACAATTACAAAGCGAATATAACCGTATTCAGCAATATATTGAAAGCGGTGTTGAAGCACCGAAACGTACAGGTGTTGGTGTGGGTATCGGTTTAGGCGGTGGTTGGGGCAGCCGTGGCGGTTGGGGCGTTGCACCGAGTGTTTCTGTCAATATGGGACAGTCATCCAATACCAAAAGAACAGAATTGGCACGTCTTTTAGGTGAGCAAGAAGCCATTGTGCAAGCAGCAAAATTTAAAGCTTGCCCGATTATTGTTAAGCCCAAACCTGTAACATCTTAAATTTTAGGATTTGCGAATATTTTGTCTATGGTGCTGCCATTTGTGCAGCACCATTGCTTAAAAAATGTAGCAAGATAATTCAAGGTTGATCTCAATCTAATATTTTAAAAACAAAAACTTAATTTTATTTTCTGTTCTATTTATACCCTTGGGTCAGTCCTGCCAGATAGAAAAACTTGTCATTTTTAATGGCTTTCATATAAGGTGTGCTCCTATTTTTTGATTTGCATGCTCTGGTGTTTATGATTGAAAGTTGGCTCTTTGTCCTAGCAATGATTGCGGTCTTGATGATTCCTGGCCCGACCAATGCGCTATTGGCAAGCTCAGCCCACCAACAAGGCATTGCCAAAACCAGTCTGCTGATTCCCGCAGAGTTTTTTGGTTATATGTATGCCATTAGTCTGTGGGCGTTATTCATTCATTTGAGTGCGCCAATTTGGCCTTATTTGATTGATATTCTGCATGTTTTAAGTGCGGGCTATGTATTTTGGATGGCTTTTCATTTATGGAAGCAGTCACATTTAGAACAACATTGTCAAAAGCACTCTGCCATTCGCCCTGCACAATTATTTTTTTCGACTTTTAAAAACCCGAAAGCCTTGTTATTTGCGGCAGGTATTTTGCCTACAGAAACATGGGATAACCCGACCAACTTTGCCATGGTCTATGTCTTATTTGGTCTGATTTTATTGCCAACAGCGTTATTTTGGATGTCTTTTGGGCGAGCAGTTTTGGCGCGAGAAACCAATAAAGTGACGGCAGATTTGTTATATAAAGGCTCGGCTTTGCTGTTGGTGGTGTGTATGCTGCCAGTGGTAGCACGTTTTTTCTAAAGATTTAGAGATTTTTGGTGAGTTGAGCACTCATCTCACCTATTTTGAATGGATAAGGGCAGCACTGTTCAACAGGCATGCCCAAAGAATTTCACAACTTAAGCAGTTTTTTTCTTGAGTTTTTGGCGAATAAAACCAATCACTCCAGGCAAGACACTTAAAATAATAATGCCGAAAATTAAATGGGTGAAATTGTCTTTCACTATTGGCATATTGCCAAACAAATAACCGAGTGTAATAAACGACGCGATCCAGCAAAAAGCGCCAATTACGTTATAGGTTAGGAAGTATTTATAATTCATGCTGCCTGCACCCGCCACGAAGGGCGCAAAGGTACGCGCAAAAGGCACAAAACGCGCAAAAATAATGGTTTTTCCGCCGTGTCGCTCAAAAAACTTCTGGGTTTCGATCAAATGTTTTTTATTGATAAAACGTGATTCCAGTTCAAAAACCCGTGGACCAATATATTTACCAATGTGGTAATTCAGGGTGTCACCGAGTACCGCAGCAGTAAACAATAAAATACCCAAAATCCACGGATCCATCACTCCTGTCGATGCAGCCAATGCGCCTGCCGCGAACAGTAAACTATCGCCAGGTAAAAACGGCATGACCACCAAGCCCGTTTCTACAAAAATAATCAGGAATAAAATAGCGTAAATCCATACCCCATATTGGGTGATGAATTCGAGCAAATGTTCATCGACGTGTAATATAAAATCAATCAGTTCCATGGGGAAAAACAAGCGAAAGTGTGCTCAAATCCTAGCAGTCCAGACGTTGAAAGTCAGTATGAAAAGCGAAATTATTTACAGATTATATTGTGCTAAAAATGCAACGAGATGTATTGGAAATTAGTATTTATCCTAAAAACGGAAATATTTAAGCTGTAACCATCATTCAAGAATGAATCAAAAATTGGTGGTCCAATGTTAAATCCAAATGTTGTGGTAAAAAGTGTGGTCGAAAAAGCAAGTGTGCAAGCCATTGTAAGTTTATTTGCACGTGCTTTTTTAGCGTATTTATTTATTGTATCTGGTTGGGGAAAAATTGCAGGCTATGATGCAACAGTGGGCTATATGCAAGCTATGGGTGTTTCAGGTTCATTGCTACCTTTGGTGATTTTGCTAGAACTTGGTGGTGGTTTGGCAATTCTATTCGGTTTACAAGCACGTGTCGTGGGTTTGGGTTTAGGTGTTTTTAGGGTGTGTTGACACTTTTAGCTTAAAAAAATAGCGAAGTAGTAAAATCAAATCGCCAAACCCAATTTTACTATTCGCTATGCCTCGTACCATGCTGACAGATCAACACTGGCAAAAGTTGAAAGTTATTCTGCGTAATTTATCCATTCACCACAACTCAAATTTACGCAATTTTATTGAAGCTATTCTCTATAGAATTAGGACAGGTTGTCCGTGGCGAGATATTCCTTCTTGTTTTGGTCATTCAAACTCTATTTTCAAACGTTTTAATCGTTGGTCAAGCAGCGGTAAGTTACTTAGATTATTCAAATTACTAGCCTCATGCCCCGATATGGAGTGGATTTTTATTGATGGCTCTCATGTACGTGCTCATCAACATTCTGCCGGCATAGCGAATCAATCTATTTCTAAAAGTGCAGGAGGAAACTCCTCAAAAATACATTTGATTGTTGATGCACATGGCAATCCTATTGATTTCATGATTACCGATGGAACCACACATGATGTTAAAGTTGCACCTGATTTAATATCAACATTAGATTTAAAAGAGACAAACGTGGTATGTGCAGATAAAGGCTATGATTCAGAACCACTGCGTGAACAGATCAGGAAAACAGGGACTAAAGCGAATATACCAAAGAAAACGAATAGCCAATCGAACAATGACCATATGGACTGGTATTTATATAAAATCAGGCATTTAGTTGAAAATATGTTTTGTAGATTAAAGCAATTTAGAGGAATAGCTACTCGATATGACAAGCTCAAAAGAAATTATCAAAGTTCTGTTGCCTTAGCCTGTATATTTTTATGGCTACCGTTATAGGGTTAATTATGAACAGTAAGTGTCAACAGACCCTAGTCTTTTAACTGCATTTTTATTCCATGCTGCACCAGAAGATGCGCTGAGTTTTATGAAAAATATTGGTTTGGCTGGCGGTTTCTTCTACATCATGCTTTACGGTGCAGGCAAAATAAGTCTAGACCATCTTTTGGAAGCAAAAAAGTAAGTCATTGATTTCCACATCAGCTCAACAATTTAAGCAATCTTCAAGAAGGTTGCTTTTTTTATGCCATAGAAAATGCATAGTCTTTTAAAACTTAGAGTATGTGGTCACTGCAATATCACGAAGAAAAATAGCCATTTTTAGGATTGTCTGAATAGTGTGCGCAAGGCGTGGAAAAATGCTAGAATAGCGCGCTTAATTCGTTTGCCTTTCTATAGTTGTTTGTCATGACTACCAATACTCAAATTACTGAAGATCGTATCCTGATTCTGGATTTCGGTTCGCAATATAGCCAGCTGATCGCACGTCGTGTTCGTGAAGCGGGCGTATATTCTGAAATGTATGCCTACGATATGTCGGAAGAAGACATTCGTGCATTTAATCCAAACGGTATTATCTTATCGGGTGGACCTGAAAGTGTTCACCAAGCGGGTAGTCCACGCGCACCTGAAATTGTATTTAACTTAGGCGTACCTGTACTGGGTATCTGCTATGGTTTACAAACCATGTCAGAACAACTGGGCGGTAAAGTTGAAGCGGGTTCAGTACATGAATTCGGTTATGCCGAAGTCGATATTTTGGTACGTGACAAACTGATTGGTAACTTGCAAGACCGTGAAAACCAATTGCACGTTTGGATGAGCCATGGCGATAAAGTGGCACGCATTCCAGAAGGCTTCCAAATTACGGCTAGCACACCAAGCTGCCCTGTGGCGATGATTTCTGATGAAACACGCCGTTTCTATGGTATTCAATTCCACCCAGAAGTAACGCACACGGCTAAAGGTGCAGAATTACTGTCTAACTTCGTACATCAAATTTGTGGATGTCGTGGTTTGTGGACACCAGAACACATTATCGACTTGCGTGTAGAACAATTACGTCAGCAAATTGGCGATGAAAAAGTATTGCTTGGTTTGTCGGGCGGTGTGGATTCTTCTGTGGTTGCGGCATTGTTGCATAAAGCCATTGGCGATCAATTAACGTGTGTATTTGTAGACAATGGTTTGTTGCGCTTGAACGAAGGCGATCAAGTGATGCAAATGTTTGCAGAAAACATGGGGATTCGCGTGATTCGTGCCGACGCTGAACAGCGTTTCTTGGGTGCATTGGCTGGCGAAGTTGATCCAGAGAAAAAACGTAAAATCATTGGTCGTGAATTTATTGAAGTTTTTGCCGAAGAAGCACGTAAGCTGGATGGCGTGAAATTCTTGGCACAAGGTACGATTTACCCAGACGTGATTGAATCTGCAGCCAGCAAACAAGGCAAAGCGCATGTGATTAAATCACACCACAACGTGGGTGGTTTACCAGAAGATTTAGCTTTTGAATTGGTTGAACCATTACGTGACTTGTTTAAAGATGAAGTTCGTAAACTTGGCACCACTTTAGGCTTGCCACACAGCATGATTTACCGCCATCCATTCCCAGGTCCAGGTTTGGGCGTGCGTATTTTGGGTGAAGTGAAAAAAGAATATGCAGATATTTTACGTTTAGCCGATGACATTTTCATGCAGGAACTGCGTGCAAGTGGTTGGTATGACAAAACAGCACAAGCGTTTGCGGTATTCCAGCCTGTGAAATCTGTTGGTGTCGTCGGCGATGGTCGTCGTTATGCATGGGTAATTGCACTTCGTGCTGTAGAAACAGTGGACTTTATGACAGCACGTTTCGCACATTTACCGTACGATTTAGTCGACAAAATCTCTACCCGCATCATGAATGAAATTGCAGACGTTTCACGTGTCACTTACGACGTATCGTCTAAACCACCTGCAACCATTGAATGGGAGTAATTCAGGGATTTCACGAAGCACTGCTTCGTGCCTGAATTACGCCAAGCGCTATGCGCGCGGCAGTCGGGGTTTCAAGCAGCACTGCTGCTTGCCAGTTTTACGCCATGAGCCTATTTTAAAACACCGCTATTTAAAATAGGCGCAAGATGCGCGCAGCAGCTAGGGTTTTTTAAACATACTCTAGCCCCAAAAACCCAAAAAATGAGCACGTAATGTGCTCATTTTTTTATATCTTTAGATCATCCAAGATTTAATTTCTTTTTTTACCGTAGATTTAGGGGGCTCAGACATTCCCACATCATAACTGATCACGCAGTTACGTCCGCTTTGTTTGGCTTGGTAAAGTGCGAGGTCGGCTTCTTTAATCAACAGCTGTAAGTCAGTTTGTTGCGGTTTTAAACTGGATACTCCAATGGAGACAGTGAAATTAAAACATTTTTTATCAATGCACATTTCATGCTGAGCAATTTTTTGTCTTAAGCGTTCTGAAATCATCAGTGCTTCATCTAAGCTGGTTTCACTAAGCAGAGCGATAAACTCTTCACCGCCAAAGCGTGCCAAAATATCCTTGCGGCGCATTTCTTTACGAGCAATGTCTGCAATATTTTGTAAGACCCGATCTCCAATATCGTGCCCATAGGTATCGTTAATTTGTTTAAAAAAGTCGACATCAAACATTAGTAAGCAGACCGATTCAGATTTAGGCCAGGCATGAATTTTGTGTTCTGCCATGTGTACAAACTGACGTCGGTTATTGAGTTGGGTCAGTTCATCGGTGTGTGCCAAGGCTTGCAAGGTATGAAAATTCCAGTCATCCAGCAAACTGCGTAAAAAGTGATGGCGGGCATTTAGGGTGTTGATCCAACTGATATACAAACTCAACAAACATACAGGGATATACACCACCATAAAAACTAAGGCATCCTGCAAATTGGTGAGGGAAATCACCCCCAAAAACATGAGTACGCTCATGACCAATGAATTGTAGACCGCAGGGCGGAAACGCACTTGAATACATAGGTTCGCCATGAGCACAAAAATGACCGAGGCATACACATAAGTGGAAATCCAAGGGCTTTGTGATTGCGACAGGATATAGAACCAAATACCGCAGCACAGTGTGGCGCTGACTGGTAAAATTAAATCTAGCAGGCGAATATCTTTGATCAATTTAAAGCAGAAATAATTGCCAATCAGCGCCAATACAACAGCACTGAGACGGAGTGTGGCCGAGAGTGTAGTGACATCTGGAATGATGAAATAATCGATAAAGAAATACAGCAGGAACGTCATTTGCCCAATGTAATTGACTTGGCGTAAATAACGACGCTGATGTAAATTCTGGTGTTGATAAAAATGTGTTTCAAATTGCGGCGGGAGTTGCGCAGCAGGGTGCTGCAATGCTTTTTCAATTGCTTGTCGGTTTTCAAGATCACACTCAGTTGTTTTTAAAAGTTTTTCTGAGGCTTCCTGATTGCTTAAAATCTTCGAACGGGTCTGTTCCCCCATTCGAGCTTTTACAGACATAGCGATATTTACTCAAATTGACAACTTATAGTGAGGATTATGCGCAAAATGCAGAAAAAATAACCTCCCTAAATTTGGGTATTTTCTCTATTTTTTTAAATTTTGGTCAAAATTATGCCATATATTTTAAGGTGTAGTTCAAGTTTGAACCATAAAAATCAGAACAACAAATTTCATCTTGCTCTTCGTTAGTGATTTACTATATTTAATAGTCAAGGAATTTACAGAAATATAAGAGGTATAGGATGAGCAACAGCAATTATACCGAGCTTTCCAATTCAGACGATTGTGATAAGTACGTCAAGCAATTTATACAGGAATTTCCACTGCGTAGTGCTGAAATTGGGCAGGGAACTTTAATTAAACGTGCTTTACCGAGTCGGCATAAACGCATGATTGGGGCATGGTGTTTTCTAGATCACGCAGGTCCTGTTAATTTTCCACAAGGTGAAGGCTTAGATGTCGGGCCGCATCCACATATTGGTTTGCAAACATTCACCTGGATGATTGAAGGCAGCATTATGCATACCGACAGTTTGGGTACTAAGCAATTGATTCGTCCCAAACAGGTTAATTTAATGACCGCGGGTTATGGTATTTCACATACCGAAGTTGCTCCCGACACCGAAACACACATGCATACAGCGCAACTGTGGATTGCTTTACCTGATGATCAGCGCAATATGGCGCCACGTTTTGATCATTACCCTGACTTGCCTGTGGTTTTGCTAGATGGAGTGGAATTTACCATCTTAGTTGGTGAATTTTTAAATACCACTTCACCAGTATTAGTACATAGTGAGTTGCTAGGGGTAGATATTTATAGTGAAACCAGCACGACAACCCGTTTGCCGCTGAATCCTAAATTTGAATATGGTTTGATGATGCTGGAAGGCACAGCCACTGTGCATGGGCATGAATTAAACGATGAAAATATGCTGGTGCTTGAACCGGGCTTAACCGAAATTCAGCTAGATTTACATGCGGGTGCGCGTCTGTTGCTATTGGGCGGTTTACCTTTTGAGTCGCCAATTTTGTTGTGGTGGAATCTCGTCGGTCGTACCCAAGAGGAACTCAGCATTGCACGTGAGCAATGGGTCAATCATGATCCTCGTTTTGGCACAATACCAGACTACGATGGACCACGTTTAGAAGCGCCGACTTTCCCCGCAAAAATGCGTGCATCAAAATAAATGATGGAATATCAATCTATAGGGAGCATCTTATGGCCAAGATTGGCACAGCACAGGTACGCAGTTTAGACACGGCATGGCAAGGTCAGATCCAAAGTGGTCAGCACCAATGGAAGGTAGATGAGCCTGAAAAGTTAGGTGGTCAAGATGCAGGTCCTGCACCTTATGATCTGTTATGTAGCAGTTTGGTCGCTTGCACCATGATTACCTTGCGTATGTATGCACAGCATAAGGGTTTGGATTTTGGCAAAATTCAGGTCGAGGCGGACTTCTTTACCAATCAGGAAGGGCAGGAGTGGATTGAACGCCGTGTGCAAACTGAAGCAGCGTTAGATGCAGAATTACAGCAAAAAGTACTGAATATCTGTCAAAAAACACCTGTGACGAAAACCTTGTTACGCAGTGTGGAAATTCGTACTGAATTGGGTTAAACCTAGAGTTGAATCCGTCTCTTATAAAAAGGCATGCAGGACATGCCTTTTTATAATGTTGCGTGAAACAGAAGATATAACAATCACTTAAAACAGATGTAATAAAAACAAAATAGGACGTTTATGATTACTTTACACCACCTTGATCAATCCCGCTCTTTCCGCATTTTGTGGGCGCTCGAAGAGCTGGGTTTGGACTATGAAATCAAGTTTTACCACCGTCAGCCCAATTTAAGTGCGCCCAATGAATTGAAGCTGATTCACCCATTGGGTAAAGCACCAATTTTGACGGATGCAGAGCAGACCATTGCAGAATCTGCAGTCATTTTGGAGTACTTGCAGCAGCATTATGATACGCAAAGGCAGTTTAAACCGCAGCAGGCTTCAGCACAGCAAGCATATCAATACTGGATGCATTATGCCGAAGGCTCGCTAATGCCATTGTTAGTGATGCAATTGGTGATAACCAATGTGCCGCAGCATGTGCCATGGTTAGTTCGACCAATGGCGCAAAAAATTACTGCAGGTGTTAAAGCAGGGTTTATTCAGCCTCGTTTAAAAGATCATATTGCTTATTTAGAAGATTATTTGGGCAAACATGATTATTTTGCAGGGGATTTTTCTTTTGCCGATATTCAAATGGGTTTCCCGCTCCAAGCATTGCAAAGCCGTACCGGGCATCATTATCCACAGATTGCGGCTTATTTGGCACGCGTGGAACAGCGTCCTGCATTTCAGCGTGCACGCGAACGTGAGCAGCAGTTAATGCAAATCTAGCGATGATTTTTGTGAGTACATCGTTCTATAGACCTAAAAAAAGATGCCGAGGCATCTTTTTTTAATTGATTTTGGTCGATTGATAACAATGAGGCTTAGCGTTTCACGACAATTGAATCAATTCCACTATGCTGCAAAGTTTGCTGAGCAATCACTGCAGCATCGGCTGAATCATAAGGGCCTGAAATCACCCGATACCAAGTTTCACCACCTTCTACACTTTTCACTACATCTGCCGATAAACCATTCAAAATAATTTCGGCACGACGTGCATCTGCAGCATCTGGGTCGGTATAGCTACGCACTTGTAGAATATAGCTGGCTTGTACCACAGGGGCAGGCATTTCTGTCAGACCAACATTGGCTTCGCTGGCCGCTGGCGCCTCTACAGCAGCAGGCGCTTCAACAATGACTACGGTATTCTGTTGCTGTGTTTCAGGCACCGCTTGCTCAGGAATTGGGGTAACCTGTTGCTGTGGCAGCAAATCATAAAAACGATAGTCTTTGTTGGTATCTTCCTGATAATGCTCAGAATTGATTTGCCCTTTAGGCTGTACAGGTGCCCACGGTTTCCATAGCATTAAGGCTACAGCAAAACACAACACGATTAAAATCACCACGAGTGTGCCTAACCACGTTGGAATTAGTGGTTTTTTGGGCTTATTCGGTCGTTCAGATACACCGCGTTGCGTTTTTCCAAACACGTGGACTTCCTCTTGTTATGCTTTTATTTGGCTTTTACATTGTTTCTGGTGCAGAGACACCTAATAATTCTAAACCATTACGCAAGACTTGTTGTACGTTTACTGAAAGCAATAAGCGTGCTTGAGTCAAGGCTGCATCATCATTCAGAACTTTATGCTCATTGTACCAACCGTGGAACAATGCTGCTAATTCTTTCAAATAGTTACCTACCTGATGCGGTTCGTGGCTGTTGGCAGCACGTACTAAAATTTCAGGATACGCAGCCAGTTTGGCTAAAATTTCAGTTTCAGCATCTAGCTCAAGTTTAGCGGCAAACTGACGTGCAGTTGTCGCATTAAAATTCAATTGCGTAGCAGCAGCTTTTTCGAGCATACGACAAATACGTGCATGAGCATATTGAATATAGTAGACCGCATTGTCTTTACTTTGTGAAACGGCCAAATCTAGGTCAAAGTCAATGTGCTGTTCAGATTTGCGCATGACGTAATAGAAACGTGCAGCATCGTTGCCGACTTCTTTACGCAAATCACGCAAGGTCACGTACTGACCTGAACGGGATGACATTTGTACCATTTCACCACCACGCCATAAGCTCACGAACTGCACTAACAGTACCGTTAATTTTTTCGAGTCGTAGCCTAGTGCATCAATGGCCGCTTTCACACGTGAAATATAACCGTGGTGATCTGAACCCCAAATATCAATTAGGTCTGTGTAGCCACGTTGTAATTTATTCAGGTGATAAGCAATGTCTGAAGCAAAGTAAGTGGTTTGACCATTGCGGCGTTTCACCACACGGTCTTTTTCATCGCCAAATGCGGTCGATTTAAACCAGATATTGCCGTCTTGTTCGTATAGATAACCACGTTGATCTAGTGTTTGCAGAGCTTCATCAATTTTTTCAGTCAATGACGCTTCGCTAAACCATTGGTTAAAGGTGACACCAAACTCGCCCAAGTCATCTTTAATGTCGGCCAAAATAGCATTCAGCGCAGCCTGATGGAACACGCGGTAATCATCACCCAAGAGCGTTTGTGAATTGAAAATCAAACCATCAATGTGTTTTTCTTTGTCGCCCGACAAGACCACTTTGTTGCCATCGGCATCGAGTTCTGCCGCATATTGCACATCTTCAGGCACATTGTTATATACATCTGCAACAGGGCGTACATGGCGTTCACCATCCTGTTTTAAAATGCTTTGTGCGATGTCTTTAACGTAGTCACCCTGATACGCATTTTTGGGGAACACCAGCGTTTGACCTGCCAGTTCCAAATAACGCAAGTAAGTTGAAGTCGCCAAAATATCCATTTGACGGCCAGCATCATTGACATAGTATTCACGGTCAACTTTAGCACCTGTGGCTTCAAGTAAATTGGCAACTGTCATACCATAAGCAGCACCACGACCATGACCCACGTGTAGGCTTGAGGTTGGGTTAGCAGAAACGAACTCGACCTGAATGCGTTTTTCTGCATTGATTTGGCTGCGTCCAAATTGTTGTTTTTGTGCTTGAATTTGATCTAAAACACTAAAACGCTGGTCGGCATTTAAAAAGAAGTTAATAAAACCAGGGCCTGCAATCTCTGCTTTGCTGATGTCTGCAACTTCAGGCAGAGCAGCAAGAATTTTTTCGGCTAAATCGCGTGGCTTCATGCCTGCGGCTTTAGAGGCAATCATGGCAATATTTGATGCGAAATCACCGTGGCTGCGGTCTTTGGTACGGGTTAAATTACTCGTATTGTTCCAGTCAGATGGGAGTACACCTTCAGCTTGAAGGGATTGCACTGCATGATCGAGCGCTGCTTGTATTGCCGTATTCATATTTAGTCGAAAAATAGATGTGCAGAAAAACGCTAAATATAGCAAATTTCAGGGGCTTTAGGGGAGTGCAATTGTATGCTTTATCGAATTTCAGAGATTGTAGCTAAGCATGAACAAATTGCCTGAAAAATCATCCTTTAAGCAAGCAATTCATGGCATAGTATGCGGCATTCAGTGAGGCGAAAAGGCTAGAGCATGAAACAACGTGCAATGATTTTTGGCAATGTACCCAAATTACCCATGAAATGGGCCACGGTGGTAATGCCTTTCTTTTTATCATGTTTGATGAGTGGCATTATTTCCTTTATCAATATGATTCGTAATTTAGGCTGGATTGATGGTTTTTTTGCACTCTGGTTCAATAACTGGATGATTTCTTGGGCCTTTGCTTTTCCAGTGGTGCTGTTTGTTTTGCCGATGGTGCGTAAGTTCACCAGCCTGATTGTAGATATGTCAGCTTTACAGCCACCGAAATAATCGTGATTGTATTGTTCTCTGTTTAGGTTGATTCAAAGAGCGTAGCACTCAAAAATATACGGTTATCAGAAATAAAAATCATTCAGATTTGGCTATCAAACTTCTAAATGCCCCCTTTGCTGCAAAAGGGGCTAAGCTAGTCAGATGTCAGATGGTGCATCTCAATCCATGCGCCATCAGCAACCGATTAGAATGAGATGAACAATGACAACCGCAAATTTGCAGCAGAAACGTCCTTTATATATTCCCTATGCGGGCAACGGCCTTTTAGAATTGCCTTTATTAAATAAAGGTTCTGCATTTTCAGAAGAAGAACGCACCCGTTTTAACTTGCATGGCTTAATTCCACATGCAATTGAAAATATTGAAGAACAAAGCCAGCGTTCGTATCAGCAATATTCTGCTTTTAGCGATGCCATCAACAAGCATATTTATTTGCGCAACATTCAGGACACCAATGAAACCCTGTTTTATCACCTGATTGAACAGCATTTGAGTGAAATGATGCCTATTATTTACACCCCAACTGTAGGCGAGGCATGTCAGCGTTTTTCCGATATTTACCGCCGTCATCGGGGTATTTTTATTTCCTATCCAGACCGTGCCCATATTGATGATATTGTACAAAACATCAATAAAAAGAATGTCAAAGTCATTGTGATTACCGATGGTGAGCGTATTTTAGGCTTGGGTGATCAGGGCATTGGCGGCATGGGTATTCCAATTGGAAAACTGTCTTTATATACAGCATGTGGCGGTATTAGTCCTGCCTATACCTTACCCATTACCTTAGATGTAGGCACCAATAACCCACAATTACTGAATGATCCGATCTATATGGGCTGGAATCAGCCACGTATTAGTGGTGAGGAATACTATCAATTTGTCGATCAGGTGATTGATGCGGTGAAACGCCGTTGGCCAAAGGCATTGATTCAGTTTGAAGATTTTGCTCAGAAAAATGCCATGCCCTTGCTGAATAAATATCGTGATCAGATTTGCTGTTTTAATGATGATATTCAAGGCACGGCAGCCGTTTCTGTGGGCAGCTTAATTGCAGCATCACGGGCTGCAGGCAAACAACTGAAAGATCAAACCATTGCCTTCTTGGGCGCAGGTTCGGCAGGTTGTGGTATTGCCGAGCAAATTGTGGCGCAAATGGTGGTGGAAGGCTTAAGCGATGCTGAAGCACGTGCTCGTGTGTATATGGTGGATCGTTTTGGCTTATTCACCAGCAATCAGCCAAACTTGCTCGATTTCCAACGTAAATTGGCACAAAGTCCTGACCGTGTTGCACATTGGGGCAATCCTGAAGGTGTGATTTCTCTGTTGGACGTCATTCAAAACGCCAAGCCAACGGTATTGATTGGGGTTTCGGGGCAACCGGGTTTATTTACTGAAGAGGTGATTAAAACCTTGGCTGCCAATTGCGAGCGTCCAATTGTGTTGCCATTGTCAAACCCAACCTCACAAGTTGAAGCATTTCCTGCCGATATTTTGGAGTGGACTGAAGGCAAGGCCTTAATTGCAACAGGTAGCCCATTTGAGCCAGTGAACTATCAGGGCAAACTTTATAATATTTCCCAATGCAATAACTCGTATATTTTCCCAGGTATTGGCTTAGGGGTAATCGCTGCAGGGGCAACACGTGTGACAGACAGTATGTTAATTGCATCCAGTAATGCGCTGGCGGACTGCTCACCATTGTTGCAGGATCCAAATGCAGATTTATTGCCTGATTTAAATGAAATTCAGCAGGTGTCTAAATTTATTGCATTTAGAGTCGCAAAAGCAGCAATGGATGCAGGCGTTGCAGCTGTCATGAGTGATGAGGCATTACGAGAGGCAATTGAGGCTAATTTCTGGAAGCCTGAATATCGTGATTATAAACGTGTGACGTTTTAAGCAAAATTCATTCGTGTATTGTTAATGAAATAAGCCACAAGGCGTGCTATTGCACGCCTTGTTTTTATTTGGAATAGGATGGGGTTTGCGATGTGATTACTTGGAATTTAAGTCTTCAACTCACACTAAGCAATATAGTTCTGTTTTGGATTTAAATCGGCACAATTCAAAGGATTTAAGGCACATTGCAATTCATCAATTTGCTGCTCACTGACATAGCCTTGTCCAATCAGGTATTTTGCAACGTGGTCATCTCTCAGGCTTATAAACGCAGCATCGTACACGCCTAAATCGACAAATAAGGCTGCCGTTTCAAGACTGTTAAAACGGTCTAAATACACGTCATTGCCATACAGTAGAAAAATATGTTCAGTGGGTGCATGCGCATCGACTTTTAAGCGTTCTGCCAGCTCAAAAGGTGAGGTTTTAATGAACAGCAAATCGGACAATTCATCAAATTGAGCTGTATCGAGTTGTGCCTCATCTGTTTTGACTTTGCCTAACCATGCTTTAAAGACCAGTACCGCACCACCACGTAATAACATACTCCAAATATGCTGGCGGGTGCTTTGATCTAAGCCTTGCGCTTCTTGTTCCAAAACATCCAGTAATTGCTCCTCCTGTGCTGAAAGTTTGTTGAACAGACCTAAACCTTGTGGTTGATACGCCGCAGGGCGAAACACATCAAAATTGAGTTCTTCAAAGACTTGTAGGGCTAAGGGTACTGCGGTTTGATACAGGGTATTCAGCGCTTGTAGATGAGGAGCTTTGAGTTTGCTGTTTTGAAACAGACGATCCCAGTGAATTTCGGGCAATAGCGCATTTACGCCATATTGACGCTGTAGCTGCTGTGTTTGTTCTGCGAGCTGCTGTTCATGGTTCACGGTATTCATGAGATTCTTCCTAAAACGTGGAAACAGGTCGATCAACGCTTAATAGGGCAGGAAATTTGTTTGGATGTGGCTTGAAGATGAATGCGCTGATCATTTCTTGTACTTAGTTATGCGCGCAGATAGTCAATAGATGTATAAGACTAAAGTCTAATGTATTGCAATGTGCTCAGAAAAGCCTTTACAAACTCGGCAATTAAAGAAATTGTAAGCAAGTTTGGGTGTATTTGCTTACGATCTTGTCAGACTTTGCCATAGCGAATCTGACCATGATATTTAATGTGAATTGTAGCGCATCAAAAGGCAGTGTTTTTGAAAAGTTTGGTCAATTGGTGTGCTGCATCAGGTCAATCGCTGTCAATATTGACAGCAAATGTGTTGGATTTTCATTGTGGCCATATTTCGCTATGTAAAGTGAAGCTTGGTCATCAGACTAACAAATGTAACCAAACCAGAAAATGTAACAAGGTCGGTGCGTTCATCTCAGCTTTATCTCTGTGGGATGAGCGCCCCAAATTAGCCAAAGTTAGGTATGTGAATCAAGTCTCCGAAATTTTCAGACCCGATAACCAAGAACGTAGCGATGCTGGTTTTAATGGTTTTTTCAGCAAGACGATGTTGAGTTCTTTTAAGCGTTGCGGTAGTTCTGGATCAGAGTCAGCAGTAATTAACGCCACAGGTACATCGGCTTGACGATGTTCCAGAATAAAATCTAAACCGATTTTATCGTCATTTAAGTGCTGATCGACCAACCAAACTTGAATGTGCTCACGTTGAATCAACTCAATTGCTTGTTCAGGTTCGGTGGCTTTAAATACGTGATAGCCCCATTTACTCAGCAGGGTCGCCATGCCTTCCAAAATGGTTTCATCATTGTCTAAACACAAAATTTTATAGGCTTTGGTTTTCAACGGCACCACTTGCACAGGTGCAGCCACTACTTTTGGAGCTTCGACAATCGGCACTTCAATCATAAAGCACGAGCCTTTGCCCAATTCCGAATAGACATGCACAGGGTAGTTCAGCAAACTGGTCATACGCTGCACAATCGCTAACCCAAGACCTAGACCTTGCTCACCCCAAGGCGACGTATGTCCGCAACGCTCAAATTCCTGAAACAGTTTAATACGTTGTTCTTCGGCAATACCCGGACCTGTATCCCACACCCCAATTCTAATATGTTGTGGATGTTCTGCAGAACGTAACACGCCCACGACCACACGCCCTTTGGCGGTATAGCGCAGCGCATTGCTGACAAAGTTTTGAATAATACGACGAATCCATTGTGGGTCGGTATCAATCCAGAACTGTACGTCATGCACACGGAATTCAATGCCACGTTGTGCCGCAATGGATTTAAATTGCAGGCTTAAATCGCTGAGTAAGTCATGCAGTGGATAAGCCTGACGTTTCGGCTGAATCGTACCGCCTTCCAAACGGGCAATATCCAACAAGGCCGAGAGCATACTTTCTGCACCATGCAGGGCACGATCCAGTTGTTGCAGGGTTTTACGGTCTTCATCGGACTGAATACTTTGCTCTAAAGCCGTACTGAATAAGCGCGCTGCATGCATTGGCTGTAATAAGTCATGACTGGCAGCGGCAATAAAGCGGCTTTTGGACATATTGGCTTTGTCGGCTTGTTCACGTGCCAATTGCTGTTCTGCCAAAGCATCGGCCAATTGTTGTGTGCGATCTTGTACCCGTGCTTCAAGTACGGCTTCGTTTTCACGGAAAGCGGTAATATCGGCAAAGGTGGTCACGAAACCACCGCCTTCAATTGGATTACCACGCATTTGAATTACACGACCATCTTTACGGATGCGTTCAAACTCGTGTGCACTGCCCATTTTCATCCAGTGAATACGTTTACGCACGTGTTCTTCAATTGAGCCCGGACCACATTCACCACGTTCTGCGTTATAGCGAATCAAATCGGCAATTGGGCACCCGACATAGACAATATCTTTAGGATAATCAAATAGTTTGAGATATTGATTATTCCATGCTACCAAACACATATTTTCATCTACCACACTCACGCCTTGGGTCATGTGGTCAATCATGGTCATGATTAGGTTTTGGTTAAAGCGTTGCCATTGTGAGGCTTGGTCAAGAATATTCGCAACTTGCCCTAAAGCGAGTCCGTTATTGACCATGGCAGTGGTGAGCAAAGTACGCGCAGATGCTGCACCAATGGTGCCTGCCAAATATTGTTCGGTAAAACGCCACCACATGCCGTTGGCATTGGCATTTTCATTCAGCACCACATTATTTTGCTGACTAAACTGCTCAAAGGCTTGTCGGGTTGGAGATTCGCCTGTAATGCGTTTTGCCAGTGTGATTAAATCGCCTACTTTTAAACGCGCTACATCCTGATGTGAATAGCTGACCTCGTTGCTCATGTTCTGAGTTGGCAAAGGCTTGGTTTCATAATAAAAGAAACTTTCGGCCTGAATCTGTTCTGCCACACTTGGGCGGAAAATACGTGACACCCAAACATATAACAAAATATTTAAACCGAGCGCCCAAACCACCCCATGTGTGAGCGGGGCAAAAGATTCAAAGCCAAGCAAGGCTTCAGGGCGTAACCAGTTGATGCCTAAAGGTCCCAGCAATAAAAATTCACGGGTAAACTCGCTGAACTGACTTGGCAGGCTGCGTAAAATAGTCGGAAGTAGCAGGGTATAGGCCCACATCGCAAATCCAACAATTAAGCCTGCATAAACGCCCTGTTTACTGCCACCACGCCAATATAACCCCCCAATCAGGGCAGGGGAGAACTGTGCCACTGCACTAAAGGCCAACAAGCCAAACACAGAAAGTTGATCAATATCGTTAAAGAAGTTGAAGAACAGGAAGCCGAGCAGCATCACCGCTAAAATACAAATGCGTCGGGTGAATTTCAGTACCAAAGGCAAGCGCTTGTCATGGCGTGAGAAAATGCCCATGCGCCACAAGGCAGGCATGATCAGGTCATTACTCAGCATGATCGACAGTGCTACTGAAGATACCAATAGCATGCCTGTTGAGGCGGAGAATCCTCCCAAGAACGCCAACAGCGTCAACCAGTCTTGGTTATAACTGAGTGGCAAAGACAAAACCGCTACATCTGGGATGGCTAAATATTGCGGAGCTGCGTGCAAGGCCCAACTGGCAATTGGAACAATCGCGATGGTGGTTAAAATCAGATAAACGGCAAACCAGCGACGCGCACCCCGAATATGTTTTTCATCGCGCAGTTCGACCACAGCAACGTGAAACTGACGCGGCAAACAAATAATCGCTAATGCCGCCAATAAGGTTTGCACCCAAAAGGTTTCAGGCACACCAAACAGCTGTACTTCATGGAAGGTAATTGAAACATCATTGGCAATTTGATGAATATTGTCAGGCGCTTCAAATACAAAGAAGAAGGCCACAGCCAGCAAGGCAAATAGTTTGACAAAGGACTCAAAGGCAACCGCAAGCATTAAGCCGCCGTGTTGTTCGGTATTGGCAATTTGTCGAGTACCAAACAGCATCGCCAAAATAGCCAATAAACCTGTCAGGAATAACACCGCATTGGTGGTACTTTCAACATTGGTGCTTTGATCCAAAATCACTGCGGCACTCAGCGCAATTGCGCGTAATTGCAAAGCCAAATACGGGATAATTGCAATCACCGCCAAAATTGTGACCAGTGATGCCAATGGCCCGCTTTTACCGTAACGTGCAGCAACAAAGTCAGCAATCGATGAAATGGCGTGGTGTTGTCGCACTCGACCCAAACGTCGCCAAATATCATAACCAACAGCGACAAACAGCAATGGCCCTAAATAAATGGGTAAAAAAATGATCCCTTCACGAACGGCTGCGCCCGTTGCACCATAAAAAGTCCATGATGAACAGTACACCCCTAAAGTTAAGCTGAACATGAGCATGCGCCCACGCGTGCTTAAACGACTGGCGTGTTTTTCCCCATAGAAAGCACAGATAAAAAGTAATGCGATATAGAGGGCTAAAACCCCCATAATGAGCCAGCTGTTCATGATGCCTTAAAAGTATCGACAATAGGGCTATGATAGCCTATTCCATTGCCTTTGCGCTGAGGTTGATCATTTTTTTAGCGACCAAAGTCTAAATTGCAAATCGGCTCCAACATTGTTAATTTTAAGTTCGAAATAATTCGAATTAAAAATTTGCGCCTAAGGCAGGGCGCTTGAAGGAGCAGGTTATGGATGAGGTACAAGTAGAACGCATTCTACAAAACCCAAAATTCAAAGAAATGGTTCGCAGAAAAAGTAACCTAAGTTGGACATTAACAGCAATCATGTTGTTTGTGTACGTAGGTTTCATGCTTTTAGTGGGCTATAACAAAGAATTCTTATTGAGTTCAATTTCTGGCGGTGTGACGACTTGGGGTATTCCATTAGGTCTGAGCATTATCGTTTTATCTTTCATTTTGTGTGCTGTTTATTCATCAATTGCGAATGGCAAACTTGACCAATTGAACGAAGAAGCGATGCGTGAAGTTGAAGCAATTACACATGAGAAAGGAACGCACTAAGATGAAATGGAATTCATTGAAAGCACTGGCTGCGTCTACTGTATTAATGTCAGGTATGGCATTTGCAGGACCAGATTTAGGTGCAGCAGAACAGCAGCCAACCAACTGGCCTGCAATTATTATGTTCTTGATTTTCGTGGGCGCAACTTTGTTCATTACTAAATGGGCAGCGAAGCAAACCACAAGCACTAAGGACTTCTATACCGCAGGTGGTGGTATTTCAGGTTTCCAAAATGGTCTCGCGATTGCAGGTGACTATATGTCAGCAGCGTCGTTCCTGGGTATTTCCGCAATGGTGTTTATGTCAGGCTTTGACGGCTTGCTGTATTCACTTGGCTTCATGGTCGGTTGGCCAATCGTATTGTTCTTGATTGCTGAGCGTTTACGTAACTTAGGTAAATATAACCTATCTGACGTTGTATCGTTCCGTTTAGCTGAAAAGCCAGTACGTACCCTTGCAGCATTCAGTTCGCTTGTCGTAGTTGCATTCTACCTGATTGCACAAATGGTAGGTGCGGGTCAGTTAATCAAACTTCTCTTTGGTTTGAACTACAACCTTGCAGTAGTAATCGTGGGTCTACTCATGATGGCTTACGTAATGTTTGGTGGTATGTTGGCAACAACTTGGGTACAGATCATCAAAGCGGTGATGTTACTTTCAGGTGCAACTTTCATGGCCTTCATGGTAATGAAAGGTGTGGGCTTCAGCTTCACTAACATGTTTGAGCAATCGATCCAAGTCTTCGCTAAAGTACATGACTTGAGCTTGGCAGATGCTGCAAACATTATGGGTCCTGGTAAATTAGCGTCTAACCCAATTGATGCGATTTCACTTGGTCTTGCGTTAATGTTCGGTACTGCAGGTTTACCACACATCTTGATGCGTTTCTTCACAGTAAAAGACGCGAAAGAAGCACGTAAATCAGTAGTGGTTGCAACAGGTTTCATTGGTTACTTCTACCTATTAACCTTCATCATTGGTTTTGGTGCGATCCTTTACGTATCAAACAACCCACAATTCCTTGATGTTGCGAAAATGGCAGTAACTGGCAAGTTAGAACTTGTTGGTGGTAACAACATGGCTGCGGTGCACTTGTCTGATGCGGTTGGCGGTGACTTGTTCATGGGCTTCATTTCAGCAGTAGCATTCGCAACAATTCTTGCGGTAGTTGCTGGTTTGACATTGTCTGGTGCTTCAGCAATCTCACACGACTTGTATGCTAACGTATTCAAGAAAGGTCAAACGACACCTGAATCAGAACTTCGCATGTCTAAAATTGCGACTTTAGGTTTAGCAATCTTCGCAATGATCTTGGGTATTCTTTTCGAGAAACAAAACGTTGCGTTCATGGTTGGTTTGGCGTTCTCTGTAGCGGCATGTGCAAACTTCCCAGTACTTGTATTGTCTATGTTCTGGAGAGGCTTAACGACTCGCGGTGCGGTGATTGGTGGTGTAGCAGGCTTAGCTTCAGCAGTAACCTTGATTGTATTGTCTAAAGCAGTTTGGGTAGATACGCTTCAAATTTCTGACACACCAATCAACCCATTTAACGGTCCTGCGATCTTTGCAATGCCACTTTCATTCTTCTGCTGCTGGTTGTTCTCTATCACTGACAACTCTGCGCAAGCACAAGCTGAACGTAAAGCATTCGATGCACAGTTCGTACGCTCACAAACTGGTATTGGTATCTCTGGTGCATCTGACCACTAAGGTCTGAAACACCTCAAAAAAGTCCCAGCAATGGGACTTTTTTTATGGCTAAAATTTCGTGGATGATCTATCTAGCATCTAGGAGGGCTATTTCATCTAAAGCATAGAGAGGTTTTATATATGCAATTTTGATACAGAGTCCATGCATGCGGTGATCTGGCAGCATGTTATGTTAGAAATCAAAACAATAAAAAGGCAGCCGAGGCGTATGCAAGCACTACAAAATGTATGGAAAGGTTTTCGGATATTACCTTCGGCATGGCTGTTGTTCTTACAATTTGTGATTTTGCTGCTCTCACTTTTTGCACATCACAACATGCCCTATAAAGTCATCACGTGGATGGTGGGGGTATTGGTGTTGCTGCTCATTGCTAAAGTGATTCGACAAGCGCCAATGTTGAGTGTTTTGGGGCTCAGTTTTGTTTATGCGGCTTTGTTCTTTTCATTCTTTATTTTACTAGGTGTGCGGCATCCTCTTATTTTGGTGATGAGTCATGCTTGTGAAGCTGCAGCCTATTTTAGTGCAGCCTATGGCTTATTGCGTTATATGTTCCATGATCGTTATTTAACTAAAGATGAGCTGTTTGCTGCTGCAGCGGTGTTTACCTTAATCGCTTGGGGTTTTGCCTTTTTATATAGCATCTGTCAAATTTTGATTCCGCAAAGTTTTCAGAACCCAAATGCTGCAGGTTTGCAAAGCTGGCTTGATTTACTGTTTTTAAGTTTTAGTTTGCAGTCCGCGACAGGCTTATCCGACCTTATACCGATCAGTCCCGAAGCACGGGTGATTGCCATGTTGCAAATGTTCTGTGGAGTAATGTATTTGGCATTGATCGTGTCACGTTTAATCGCATTGCAGTACATTCGCCACCTACCGCATCATCACCATGATGATTCATCTGAGTAAAACGGCAGTTCAAATTTTTCATGACATATTTCAGGCATAAAAAAGACGCTCAGATGAGCGTCTTTTTTAACTTCAGTATCTAATGTGAAATTAGAAACGGAATTTAGCGTTTACACCAACAGTTTGAGTGTCAACAGCTTCGCCTACAGCATTCGCATTTACATAGCTAGCACCTACAGCAACTGCAGGAGTGATGAAGTAGTTTACGTTCGCGCCCCAAGCAGAGTCGATAGCAACGTCAGCACTAGTTTCTGCATAAGAAGCACCAACGCTAAGAGCAGGTGTTAAGTAAAGATCAGTTTTTAAGTTATAAGCTGTGCTTTCACCATAAACTAAACCAGCTTCAAAACCAACAGCCATGTTTGTACCATCAATTGCACCTACGTACTTAGTACGTGCAGTGATTGCATCTTGATCTTCATTGATTGTTAAAGCTTCACCAACTGCTTTAACTGCACCATTTGCAATAATACCAAATGAATCAACAGCCATAGTGTCTGCAATGCTTGTATAACCTACTGCAACTAAGAAGTTAGGCGCTACTAGTGCACCAAGTTCTAAAGCGTAACGATCGCCATTGTCATCAGCAGTCGCAGCATTTTTGCCATCGTTGTGTGTGTGGCTGTAAGCAACGCTTGCATATGCTGGAACCAATTGTGTTGGTACATACGCTTCAGCTTTAGCACCATAAACGTGAGATTCTACATCAGAACGACCTTCATCACGCGGAGCATCGTATTGAGCATATTGGTAAGCTAAAGCAACGTTAGATGCTTGGTTTAAGAATGCAGCTTCAGCCAATGGACCTTTAGTCGCATCAACATTTTTGAAGTAGTAAGTACCTTGAACAGCACCAGTGAAGTTTTGGTTGTTTTCAGTAGTGTCTAGAAATTCTGATTGACCTTGAACTTCGAATTGGTACGCTTGAGCACCGGTCATGGCTAATAATAATGCAGTGGCTAAACCGAGTTTTTTCATGATAGTTACCAGTTTTGTTAAAAATGGATGAAACATTGATCATTTTAGTGTAACAAATTATTAAGTCAATGAACTAAAAGGACTTTATTTAAGAATTAAGTCCAATTGACTTTGGTGTTTAAAAAATATTCAAATAAAATTTTTGCTGTCAACCTAAAAACTGTATGGATAACAAGTCGATATGTTCGTTTTTGCAACAAAAGTAGAAATAATAAGCAAAGCATTAATTGGATTAATCGATAAATTTAATTGAAATTATCTGTAATAATAATTCTTGGAGAGTGAAGAATAACGGAAAAATTCACCTGTTTTAGGGTGAAATCATGATATTTGGGTAAAAAACAAGCAATAAAGAAGGCTTGTTTAGACTGAATTTGAGTGGAATATTTGAATTAATGTGAGTTTAGTCACATTAAATTTTAATATTTGTATAAAAATAAATCAGACTGGTTGACTAGGCTTTACATAAACTGTGATTTATTTCATAATTCCACCATGAAGTCCTACTACTTAAGTCGGGTTTGTAAATTATGTGACTTATCTCATAATTTAACCATCAAATCCTAAGCTTGGTTCATCCAGTAGTGCGATCTGATTCTCCATAATTGTTTGCTTTTTATCTGCCCAACTTTCCCCAAGGTTGGGTTTTTTTTTGCATGTGAAAACGCAAATGGTTTTGCGAAAATTGCACCGATATGGTGCAGTATGAGAGTGTGATATGATCAAAACCCATAAAAAAATCCCAGTTTTCTTTCAAAAACTGGGATTTTTCGCCAAAATTTGCGGGTAAATTTAGTTTACTGCTGAGGAAAAACTAAACTCGCCCTAATGAGGTGCATTATGCACCCAAATGTTGCATCTGTAAAATATTTTCTGCATGCTGAAACATTATTTTTTGTATTTGTTGTTTTAGGTAAGTCGGCGCAGGGCATGCTTTTAGAAATTCTCTTGAATGAGATGACTTAGTTAGACGGCTTTAAAATATAAGTGAATTAATTATCTTTTTTGTAAGTAATTTAAAGATTGCTCATGTAATATAGTCGCCGATTAAGTGATCAAGTCCACGATTTTGCACAGTTATAATGACGTAGGTGAAACTTAGCATGATGATGAAATTGCGCACAGAGCATATCAGTCAGCGACTGTTGATCTCGATGATCATTATTATCGTGTCATTGCTTTTTATTTGCGTTCCTCTGATGGTGAATAGTTATCAGAGTTATCAAAAAACAAAACGTGCTTTAATTGAAATTTCTGTATTAGGCAAAGTGGCTGAACTGACCAATAGTATTTCGCGTGAACGAGCGCCTGCGAACAAAGTCATGTCGAGTTCAGCAGCTGAATTTCAGCAAAATTTACAAGAACTGAAAGCGTACCGTGCTGGCGTGGATCAGCAAGTTGAACAGACCATCAATATTTTAAGAAAAGAAAGTTTTATTATCCATGCGCATCATTTATCGCATCAATTAAAGACCGCTTTAGAACAAGGGCGTCAGGCGGTCGATGAATATGCAGCAACTCCGCAACATTTGCGTAGCTCTCAGCAGATGGATCATGCGATTCAAAAAATGTTTGTAGCATGGGATAGTTCTCAGCATGTGCTGAAACACGTCATGCTCGATTCAGTGGCAAAAGACTCATCGGTATCGACCTATTATAGTGTGATTTTTGTTCTTTCAGATTTGCGTGATCAAGCGGGAAGGGTGGCATCCAATATTATTGCCGCGGTAACGTTTGCTGAAAAAATTCCTGAAACCAATTTGGCGAGCTCTTTGCAAACCCAACGCCAAGCTTATTATTTGTGGGATTTAATCCATACCATTTTGCCTGAAGCACATAAAATTCCTGAATATAATATTTTGCATGATCAATTAAAAAAGGAGTTTCTGGATGAGGGAATTCCTATCGTCAATCAATTGATTCAGCAAAGTATTGATGGGCAACCCTATTCATTGACAGGCACTGAACTCACCCAAAAAATGGTGGATAAATTCAACACTGTGGTCAGTTTGCAGTCATTTATATTAGCGCACAGTTTGCAGGTTGCGCACAAAGATTATCATCAAGCTCAGCGTATTTTCATTTTAACCCTAGTAGCGTCAATTATTTCGTTATTGGCTGCTATTTTCACCATGGTCTATGCGCGCTCAAAGGTCTTTATTCCTTTAATTCAGGCACGCAGCCAAATTTTACGCTTGGCAGCTTATGATGATGAAGCTCAAGGGACGCAAAATCCAGACAAGGTAACGCTCTTAGAGGCCATTCAAAAATTAAAACAACGCCTAGAGCAGCGTGATATTTTAGAATTTCAGCTGCGTAATATTGCCAATACCGATGCCTTAACTGGTGTTTCCAACCGTTTGGCGCTTGAGGAATACATCAAATATTTAGAACATCGACCTGAAAAATTGAGCAAAACTGGTCTGATTATTATGGATGTGGATAAATTCAAACACATTAACGATACCTTCGGGCATGTGGTAGGTGACCAAGCTTTAAAATGTATTGCCGATACTCTCAAAGCGCATGTCCGTGCCTCAGACTTGGTGGTGCGTTATGGTGGCGATGAGTTTTTGGTTTTGATTGAGCAAATAGAATTTACTGAGGCGCTGTATTTGGCAGATAAATTGCGCTGCCATATTGTGAATCAAGAAATTTTTATTCCAGAACTGAATGATTATATTCAAGTGTCGGTCAGTGCTGGCGTGGCGGTGGGTGCTGCGTCATGGAGCAGATTGTTGGAAAAAGCCGATAAACACTTATTTAGAGCCAAAGCACGTGGGCGCAATGCCGTTGCTGGTGGGTAAGTTGCAGTAAGTGATCCCATTCCGAAATGATAAAAAGCCTAGAGTGAAAGATTCAGCACAGGTTTTGTGCTGAATCTGTATTTAAAGTTGGATGGGCTAAAAACTGAAATAATCTATTTAGCCTTTTAACATCGGTTTTAAGAATTTTGCGGTATGTGAAATTTTAGATTTTGCGACAGTTTCAGGTGTGCCTTCGGCAATGATTTGTCCACCGCCTGCACCACCTTCAGGGCCTAAATCGACAATCCAGTCTGCAGTTTTAATCACATCTAGGTTGTGTTCAATCACCACAATGGTATTACCCTTGTTGCGTAGCTCATGCAGGATGTCGAGCAATTTGGCAATGTCATGGAAGTGCAAACCAGTGGTCGGTTCATCCAGTACATACAGGGTTTTGCCTGTATCTCGCTTGGCCAGTTCACGCGCCAGTTTTACGCGCTGTGCTTCACCGCCTGACAAAGTTGTAGCTGATTGTCCAAGACGAATATAACCTAAGCCCACCTGATTTAAGGTTTCCAAACGACGATGAATCACAGGAATGGCATCAAAGAAATGCATGGCATCTTCAACGGTCATTTCCAAAACATCAGAAATATTGCGACCTTTATAACTGACTTCCAAAGTTTCGCGGTTATAGCGTTTACCATGACAGGCATCGCAAGGCACGTACATATCTGGCAAGAAGTGCATGGCAACTTTAATCATGCCATCCCCCTCACAGGCCTCGCAGCGTCCACCTTTAACGTTAAAGGAGAAGCGTCCTGCTGCATAACCACGTGCTTTGGCTTCAGGGGTTTGCGCAAACAGCTCACGAATTGGAGTGAACAAGCCTGTATAGGTCGCGGGGTTCGAGCGTGGCGTTCGCCCAATCGGGCTTTGGTCAATATCCACCACTTTATCTAAATATTGCAAACCATCAATCGAGTCGAATTTTTCTGCGGTTAATGTAGTTGCGCCATTTAATTGTGTTGCAGCCAAAGGCAACAAAGTACGGTTAATTAAGGTAGATTTTCCTGAACCCGACACGCCTGTGACACAAGTCATTACCCCTAAAGGCAAAGTGAGATCCACTTTTTTTAGGTTATGTCCTGCTGCGCCCATCAGCTTAATTTGTTGTTCGGGATGTGGCGGTTGGGTGCGCGTTTTCGGCACTTCAATTTTTAATTTGCCCGATAAATACTGCCCTGTTAGGGAGTCTGCATGTTCGGCCAGTTCTGCATAGGTGCCTTCGGCAATAATATGTCCACCATGCACACCTGCACCTGGGCCAATATCAATAATATGGTCGGCAGCGCGAATCGCATCTTCATCGTGTTCTACCACTAACACCGTGTTACCCAAGTCACGTAAACGAATCAGGGTTTCCAACAGGCGATCATTGTCACGCTGGTGCAAGCCAATTGAAGGTTCATCTAGCACATACATCACGCCCATAAGCCCCGCACCAATTTGAGATGCCAAGCGGATACGTTGTGCTTCACCGCCTGAAAGAGTTTCGGCGGAGCGTGACAGACTTAAATAATTCAAACCCACCGACACTAAAAAGTGCAGACGTTCACGAATTTCTTTAAAGATTTTATCTGCGACTTCACCTTTGGCCCCTTCAAGATTTAAGCCTTGATAGTAGTCTTCGGCATCGCCAATCGACATTTGGGTAATTTGAGCAATGGTTTTGTCTTTCACGCGGACATTACGAGAGATTTCATTTAAACGTGAACCACCGCAGGCATCACAGGCAGCATTAGATAAATACTGCGCCAAATCATCACGTACATAATTACTTTCGGTTTCACGGTAACGACGTTCTAAATGCGGTAACACGCCTTCAAACGCAATCACACGTTTATGGTGGCGTCCACGTTCATCAGTATAGCTCAGGTCAATTTTGTCTTTACCTGTGCCATACAGGAATTTCTTTTGTGTCACGCTGTCCAGCTGATTCCATGCCGTATCGAGTGAGAGTTCATAATGTGCCGCGACTTTTTCCAGCATGCTGTAATAATACGGACGCTGTCTGTCCCAGCCGCGAATTGCGCCCTGACTAATCGACAGTTCAGGGTTTGGAATCAATTTTTCCGCACTGAAATGGCTACGTGTCCCCAAACCATCACAAGTTGGACAAGCGCCAAAAGGGTTGTTAAATGAGAACAGGCGCGGTTCAAGTTCTGCCACGGCACGGTCACATTGCGGGCAAGAGTGCTTGGCCGAAAAAATACGATCAGGTTGTTCCGCATTCATCCACGATAAAATGGCTAAATCGCCACCTAAACGCAGTGCAGTTTCAAAGCTTTCGGCAATACGGTTGCCCAAATCATCTCGGACTTTAAAACGGTCTACCACCACTTCAATGGTATGTTTTTTCTTTTTATCGAGTTCTGGTGGTGGGTCAATGTCCATGACTTCGCCATCAACTCGGGCGCGTACAAAACCCTGACTTTGTAGCTGTTCAAACAGATGCACATATTCGCCTTTACGCTCACGAATCACAGGCGCGAGTAGCATTAAGGCAGTGCCTTCTTCCAGTGCTTTTACAGCATCGACCATTTCTGAAACAGTTTGCGCCACCATTGGTAAATCATGTTCAGGACAGTAAGGTGTGCCGACACGTGCATACAGTAAACGCAAATAGTCGTAAATTTCGGTAATGGTACCCACGGTTGAACGCGGGTTATGGCTGGTCGATTTCTGTTCAATGGCAATTGCGGGACTTAGACCTTCAATCGAGTCGACTTCAGGTTTTTCCATTTGCGATAAAAACTGGCGTGCGTATGCAGAAAGCGATTCGACATAACGACGCTGTCCTTCGGCATAAAGGGTATCAAACGCCAGTGAAGATTTTCCTGAACCAGATAAACCCGTAATTACCACAAATTTATCGCGTGGAATATCAAGGTTCACGTTTTTTAGGTTATGGGTACGTGCACCTCGAATACGGATATGACTTTGGCTCATAAAAACTTCTCGATATTTTGCAAATGAAAAACCTATATATGATAGCGCATGAAAATTGTTCAAGTGTTATTTTTCATGCTTTATCGGTCATGAGCTGTCGCACTGTATGTATGGAGCGATTGCCATACGGTGCGTGAGGGCGGCCGTTAAGCTTGATCTAAACCCGGCCACTGACGTTGATGATAGGCGCTATCCCAGAATAACCATTCCAGTTCTGCAGCTTTGGTGTAGGCGTGGTGCATTTTTTCAAGGGTATCGGCATCACAGCGCGCAGCAACACGGTCTATGGTTTGAATCACATTATTGACTGCGGTGTGGAATTCCTCGCCCGAATAGGTATCGACCCATGCCTGATACGGATTATTCGGTGCAGAATTATTGACGATATCTTTACCAACTTCGGCATAAATCCAGAAACATGGCAGTAGTGATGCCAATACCACAGGATAGCTTTCTGACCATGCGGTTGCGACTAAATAAGAAGTGTAGTGATGACAGGCAAGGGTCAGCGGAGTACTTTCAAATTCCTGTTTGGAAATATCAAACTCCTGCATAAAGCTGTCATGTAAGGTACGTTCCACCACAATTGCGATTTTGGCGGCATCTGCGAACTGAATAATATCATCTGCATCAAAAGCTTTAGCCGCACAGACTGCCAGTGCACGCCCGTAGGCAATTAAGTAATGTGAATCTTGAATCACATAATGTGCAAAAGCAGCTTTACTTAAGGTGCCTTGTGCCAACTCCTGATTAAATGGTAAAGCGAGCGTCTTGTGATAAAGGGCAAGGTTACGTTGCCAAGCGTCTTGAGAAAAGCGCATCCTAAATTCCTAATATGTCGTTGCATTTCACTATAGCAGTTTGGGAATGAAAAACACGGTTTTCACGGTATCTGATCGGGAAACCAAAAATCATACGAAGAATTTTGCCGAAGTTGAGGAAAAAGCGTCATAATTGCAGCATAAAATTTTACATTCTCAGTTTTTGTCCGATTTAAAATTCGGGCAATTCAATTTTCAGAATTTTTGTATCTGTTAAAGCTTAATCAAAACTGTACTTTGCGTTGATGGTACAGATTCGGCAGATGAAAAGTTCAGATCAAAATATAGTGATAGGTCGTTTCTCATGATGAAACATTTTGGTTTCTCAATCGTATTTTCGATTGTGTGTCTTGCGCTATCTGCATACTGGGGCTATACCCATGGCCCAGAAGCAGGTGTGCAAACCATGCTTACCGCACTAACCATTACCGCAATTTTGGCGATTATGGAAGTGTCGTTGTCGTTTGATAACGCGGTGGTGAATGCGTCAGTGCTGCGCGGTTGGGATCATTTCTGGAAAATGCTGTTTTTAACCGTGGGGATTATCATTGCAGTTTTTGGTATGCGTTTAATTTTCCCTGTGGTCATTGTGGCGGTCACTGCCGATATGGGCATGATGGAAGTGGTGCAACTGGCATTGAATGATCCGAAGCAATATTCGGCTAAACTGATGGCACATCACCCTGAAATTGCTGCTTTTGGTGGCGCATTCTTGTTGATGGTTTTCCTAAACTTTTTCTTGGATGATGAAAAAGACACGCACTGGTTTAGATGGTTTGAGCGTCGTTTGAGCAATCTGGCAAGCGTGCCTGCCATGTCGGTATTTTTGGCCTTAGTGACTTTGTTAATCATGGCGGCCAATGTGGTGGAAGATAAGCGCCTTGTGGTGACGATGGCGGGTATTTGGGGCATCGTGATTTATATTGGCGTACAAGTGCTGAGTCACATGTTGGGCGGTGAACCAGAGGTCGATGAACAGGGCAATGCTGTGCGTCATGACGAAAATGGCGTACCGACAGGCGTGGTGAAAGCGGGTATTGGGGGCTTTTTATATCTGGAAGTGCTAGATGCCTCGTTCAGTTTTGATGGTGTCATTGGTGCATTTGCAATCACCTCTGATGTGGTGATCATCATGTTAGGCTTGGCGATTGGTGCAATTTTCGTGCGTTCGATGACGATTTATTTAGTCGAAAAAGGCACGTTGGATGCCTATATTTACCTTGAACACGGTGCGCACTATGCGATTGGTGCGTTGGCCTTTATTATGATTGCCAGCGGTACAGGCTTGCATGTGCCAGAAGTGGTGACAGGTTTAATTGGTGTTGCCTTTATTGTTTGGGCGGTGATTGCATCTATTCAATTTAAAAAACGTCAGGCAAAAGCGGGTTAATGCTATGGTGATGCCCGTTGCTGTATTGCCGCGAAATCACAGAGCAATACGGTGATGAAGACTGTATAAAATATAAATTTGGGTGCACAACGTTGCGCCCTTTTTTATTGAAAAAGTAGGGTCTGTTGAATAAACATCGGGAAAAATCAGCATCCTTAAGCTGAATGTTGTAGGATATCTGCAAATTCAAAATTATTTAGTTTTAGTCGATTGATATGATGAATGCCTTAGAACGCCGCTCGACCTTTGCTTTAAGCAGTATTTTTGCATTGCGCATGTTGGGTCTGTTCATGATTATTCCTGTATTTTCAGTAGCAGGGCAGTCATATCAATACTCAACTCCTGCACTGATTGGTCTTGCCGTTGGTGTTTATGGACTCACCCAAGCCATTTTACAAATTCCGTTTAGCTTAATTGCAGACCGTTATAGCCGTAAGCCATTGGTGGTTTTTGGCTTATTACTGTTTGCTTTGGGTGGTGCAATTGCAGCCATGTCTGACACCATTTATGGCGTGATTATTGGTCGTGCCATTGCAGGTGGTGGCGCAGTATCTGCCGTGGTGATGGCATTACTGGCCGATGTGACCCGCGAAGAAAACCGCATGAAAGCCATGGCGGTGATGGGGATGAGTATCGGTATGTCCTTTGTGGTGGCCTTTAGTTTAGGGCCATGGCTTACGGGCTGGGTTGGTATTTCAGGGTTATTTTGGGTCACCACAGTGATGGGACTAGCAGCGATTCTCATGTTGTTATTGGTGCCTAAAGTCACGCGTCATCATCGTAATTTTCAGCAAGGCTATATCACTCAGTTAAAGCAAGTCCTGAAAATGGGCGATTTAAACCGTCTGCATGTATCGGTATTTACCCTACATTTATTGCTGACTGCCATGTTTATTTATGTGCCTTCGCAATTAATCCAATTTGCCGATATTCCTTTGCAGCATCATGGTTGGGTGTATTTGCCATTGTTGTTGGTCAGTCTGTTCGTGGCATTTCCAAGCATTGTTTTGGCAGAAAAATATCGCAAAATGCGTGGCATTTTCCTGACCGCGATTGCAGGTATTATTTTAGGGCTGTTGGTGCTGATTTTCGGGTTTGAATCGAAATACATCCTTTTATTGGGTTTGGGTTTATTCTTTATTGCCTTTAACGTTATGGAAGCCTTATTACCTTCGTGGTTGTCAAAGGCTGCACCAATTCAATCTAAAGCCACCGCGATGGGTGTAAATGCCAGCAGTCAGTTTTTGGGTGCATTCTTTGGTGGGATGATTGGCGGACAATTATTGATGCTCAACCACACCGCAATCGGTTGGAGTATTTTGACCGCGATTGCTATAATTTGGCTATTCGTTAGTTTTGGATTGGCGCAGCCGCGCTATCTTTCGTCTTTGGTGTTGCGTTTGCCTGAGAACCGAGAAACAGATGAATGGACTTCTCAACTTTTGGCAATTCGTGGTATTGAAGAGGTCGTGGTGATGTCTGACCAGCAAGTGGCTTATGTGAAAGTGGATAAACAGCAAATTGATGATGCTGCGCGACAACAATTAACGCACTTGTTTGGGAAAGAGGTAGCCATTTAAGCATAACTCTTATAAAGTAAATAATAGAAACAAATAGGAAGAAAACGTCTAATGCGTGGTGTAAATAAAGTCATTTTAGTGGGTACTTTAGGTCGTGATCCTGAAACAAAAACTTTCCCAAATGGTGGTTCTCTCACTCAATTTTCTATCGCAACCAGTGATGTCTGGACAGACAAAAACACAGGTGAGCGTAAAGAGCAAACAGAGTGGCATCGCATTGTTTTACATAACCGTTTAGGCGAGATTGCACAGCAATATTTACGCAAAGGTTCTAAAGTATATATTGAAGGTTCATTGCGTACGCGTCAGTGGACAGACCAAAATGGTCAAGAGCGTTACACCACTGAAATTCGTGGCGATCAAATGCAAATGCTCGACTCTGCTAACCGTGGACAATCTGACCAGCAAGATGGTGGCTTTGCTCAACCACGTTTTAACAATAACCAAGGCGGTTATGGCAATCAGAACCAAGCTCCAGCCACAGGTTATGCGAATCAAAATCAAGGCGGTTTTAACCAAAATCAGGGTGGTGGCTATGCCAACAATAACCCAAGTGGTTTTGCACCGAAGCCACAAGCTGCGCCTGCAACCGCACCTGCAGATTTAGATGATGATTTGCCGTTTTGAGACATACTAGAGATAGCCATTTGATTCAAAATGGAAAATCATCATCCAAACCCTTTGTTTCGACAAAGGGTTTTTTATGCAGATATTTAGCAAATATCTATTTTCTCGATTAAATTTCAAACTATGATAGGATTTATAATTCATAAATCCGATTATTTTTATAAAAAAACACTGTTTTACCGATTCTTTCGATTTTCGTATTCTAGCTACACAAGATAAGCAATCCCCGAAACGAATTGAGGAGTCATCCATGAGTTTAATCAATACCCAAGTCAAAGCATTTAACGCAACCGCTTACCACAATGGTCAATTTATTGACGTATCTGAGCAAGACTTTATTGGTAAATGGTCAGTGGTGTTTTTCTACCCTGCAGATTTCACCTTTGTTTGCCCAACTGAACTTGCCGATTTAGCCGATCAATATGCTGAATTCCAAAAAATGGGTGTGGAAATTTACTCAGTATCTACAGACACACACTTTACCCATAAAGCATGGCACGACACCTCAGAAGAAATTAAAAAGATTCAATATCCAATGATTGGCGACCCAACTTGGACATTGTCTAAAAACTTTGAGGTGCTGATTGAAGCAGAAGGTTTGGCAGATCGTGGTACTTTCGTGATTGACCCTGAAGGTAAAATCCAAATTGTAGAAATCAATGCAGGCGGTATTGGTCGTGACGCGCAAGAGTTGTTGCGTAAAGTAAAAGCAGCGCAATATGTGCATGCACACCCTAGCGAAGTTTGCCCTGCCAAGTGGAAAGAAGGCGATGCAACCCTAGCACCATCTATTGATTTGGTGGGTAAAATCTAATCGAATCATCGCACTCAATTTTAAAAATCCAGAACCTCGCTTCTGGATTTTTTATGCTCATGATTTGTTTAACCATGTATAAGTTTCAGCAAGATTATTCCATTCTTGCAATGCTGTATGCCAAATTTGCACTAGGTTGTGGTGCGATGAGCGATTAAGATCAAAACATCTATTCTCCTAGCAATAGGTGTAACACATGAAAAAAATAATCGGTTTATATCGCAACCAAAACATGCATTGGGTGGGCGATGGTTTTCCAGTCAAAAATCTATTTTCTTATGACCGTTTAGGGCAGGCGATCAGTCCATTTTTACTCTTGGATTATGCAGCGCCGTATCATTTTGATGCGACTACCGCACAACATGGTGTTGGTTCGCATCCACATCGCGGTTTTGAAACGGTGACGCTTGCCTATCGGGGCGAAGTGACGCATAAAGATTCGGCAGGTGGTGGTGGCACCATCAAAACAGGCGATGTGCAGTGGATGACAGCAGGTGCGGGTGTGGTGCATGAGGAATTTCACTCCAAAGACTATGCAGCACAAGGCGGATTGTTTGAAATGGTGCAGCTTTGGGTGAATTTGCCTGCCGCAGACAAAATGACATCGCCACGTTATCAAGCCATTGAATCTCAAAATATTCCGAAAATTGAGTTTGAAAATCAGGCGGGGCATTTACGCATTATTGCAGGTCAGTACGCAGAGCAATCTGGGCCTGCCAGCACCTTTAGCCCTGTCAATGTTTGGGATGGACAATTGAAAGCTGCACAGACCCAAGCGCTGCATGTGCCGGTAGATCACAATACTTTATTGGTGGTGTTGGCAGGTGAAGTGCGGGTCAATGGCAGTCAACTTGTGCAAGATCACTCAGTGGTGTTATTTGCTCAAGATGGCGAAGCGTTAATTCAGCTTGAAGCACTGCAAGATACGCAATTTTTAGTGCTGACAGGCAAGCCATTAAATGAACCTATTCAAGGCTATGGTCCATTTGTCATGAATACCAAGCAGGAAATCATTCAAGCTTTTGAAGATTTTAATCAAGGCAAGTTTGGTGAAATTCCGATTCAACATCAAGCGGGTTAAGCTTTAAAAAATCTTAGCCAAGAAAAAAGCCTCATGTCGATGTCCCGACCGAGGCTTTTGTTGTTCTGGCGCTGTCAAATTTCTAGTTTTAGCGGATTGATCATATTCCTTATGATAATTATATGTGATGTAGTTATTATTTTTGTGCTTGGTATCATAGCGTTTAGAGATTTATTTGTAAAACGAAAATTATAAAATTGGTGAATTTATCTACATGGTTTAGAACACTATTTATAGTATTAAAGAAATAATATAAATAAATTCTAAGGCTTATTTAAGCACTTTCTGATTGTTAAAAAATGTAATCATATTGCCAATGTACTTTGTGTTGTTTCTCTGTGAAAAGTACACAATCTGGTAGTTTTTAATAGCTCATTTTCCTTAGGCATGGTTCATAATTTCATAAAGTATGTAAAAAGATGGATGATCGGTTTGGATATCGCAGTGATCGGTAGTGGTATGGCTGGACTGGCTACCGCAAGAATTCTTAAAGATGCAGGGCATAACATTACAATTTTTGAGGCGCTGCCTGGTCGTGGAATGGACAGTCATAGCATCGAATTTGAGGATGGTTTAATTGATGCGCCGTTACGGGTCATGAACCCACATTTGTGGAAAAACACCCTCAGCTTGGCCACACATTTAGGCATTAAAACTTATCCTGTGCGTACTTATATGGCGTGCAGTTGGTTATTTGAAGATCGTACCGAAACTTGGCTGACCACAAGCCGTACCCGTATTGGTAATTTCCCAATCATTAACAACCGTAAAGGCATACAACAATACGGCTGGCGTTTGGTAAAAGGCATGTTGCAGTTAAAAACAGCCATCGCTAAATTTTTCAAATCTAAAAACCAAGACATTACCCTTGCGGAATTTATCAACCGTAACGAAATTGAAGAAGTGTTTTGGCATGGTGCAGTGATGCCAGTGCTTTACACCATTTGTACTTGTGACCCTAAAACCATTGGTGAATGGCCAGCAAAACCATTGTTGGTATTTTTACGCCAATTGACTGATGGTGATGCATTATTGCGTTTACAAGGTGGCACGCCTGCATTGGTTGATAAGTTGATTGAAGGTATTAATATTCAAAGTGGTGCAGCGATTACTCGTGTTCATCAACAAGAAGATGGTGTAATTGTTGAAAATTCTGAGGGTCAGTCGCAAACATTTGACCGTGTGGTGATTGCAACGCCAACCACTAAAGTCCAAGACTTCTTGGACAATCAACAATTTGCAGAAGATATTGAATTGCTTAAACAGTTCAAATTCGAGCAGGGTGATTTGGTGATTCACACTGATCAAACGGTGATGCCGCCAAAACGTAAAGATTGGTCTGTTTTAAGTTATATGATGGATCGTAAATTTACTCGTCAGCAATTTACGGTATGGCTTAACTCGATCGAACCAACTTTGGTCGGTAAATCGCCAGTGTTCCAAACATGGCGTCCAGTTACACCAATTGATCCGAAAAAGATCATTTCAACGGTAACTTTAACCCGCGCTGTGGTGGATTCAAAGACAGTGGCATTAAACAAAGAGTTGCAGCAGCGCCATCACCAAGACAATCGTAAAGTGTTCTTCTGCGGTTCATGGTCGTGCGATGGTTTACCAATTTTAGAATCTGCAGTGACTTCCGCTATGCATATTGCAGAAATTTTTGGTGCACCATTACCGTTTATTGATTTAAAACCACAAGTTGAGGTTGCGCCGCAATTAGGTTATTAAGTTTAGGGTCTGTTGATATTTCATAAATGGTTTGTGCTGTAGGCTAAAACTGAGCAGATCAGGCATGAAACGCAGGGAATAGCGAGACTATTGCCAAGTTTCATAACGCAATCTGAGAAAGTTTTAGCCACAGCCTTTCAGGACAAGCATATTTTTTGCTGCTATTGCGTTATGAGTCAGTCATTTAGAATGACTAAATTTCCTGCCTCATGCCTTATATCAGCTAAAAAATATGCGTTGTCGCAAACATAGATGAATTATCAACAGCCCCTCTTTTTTGAATTAGACTGAGTCAGTATGAAATGGCAACAGGCGATACGACAGCATTTTCCAAAACATAAATATGCCATTCAAGCGGCATATTTGGGAGATACTTCCGCACTGCCGTGGAGCAATTTAGGTTATTGGTCAGATGCAGTGGGATCTGATTATCCCGCTGCATGTCAAAATTTAGCAGCGCATTTGGCCGCAGCAGTGCATTTAAATTCAAAAGATGTTGTACTGGATTTAGGCTGTGGGCAAGGTGCCAGTCTTAAATATTGGTTGGAACACTATCAAATACAACGACTTGAAGCTGTTGAGCTACAAGATCATCATGTGCAGTCGATTCGACAACATTTAAATTCAAATATTAAAATTCACGCTGCTTCATTTTTAAATTTAAAAGCACTTTTTCCACAACCACGTTTTGATGTGGTGTTCTGTATCGATGCAGCATATCACAGTCATTTGAATTCATTTTTAAGTCAGGTCAGTGCGGTTTTGAATTCAAATGGACGTTTGGGCTTTCATTATTTAATTTGGGCAGAACAAGCGCCAACGCATGCGTTCAAACAGCTGCAATATCGTGCCTTATTAAAATCTGCCGCTGTCAATTTTAAAGATCTGATGTCTGAAAGTCAGCTTCGAGCGGTTTTAGAACAGTTTGAATTTAAACAGATTCAGGTGGAAGATTTGTCGGCACAAGTTTTGGCGGGTTTTGCTGACTATGTGAATCAGCATCTCAAGCATCGAGTACAAACGCGAGATACAGACTGGTTTAAAATTGCCATGACCGCACGTTTATGTGCCAAGCTCTATGCGGATGGCTGGATTAAATATGTGCAGGTGAGTGCGGAAAAAGCTTAATCTATCGTAATCAGCTGCTAGATAATGAAGTTTTTCGGTGTTTGGATGTTCATAATTGGCTTTAAATCCCACCCACCACATGAAACTGTTTCGGTAAAATTTTTGCGCCACACGTCAATTGATCCCCGACATAACCCACGGCTTTGTCATCAAAAAGAATATGATCGTGACTTTTTATAATTGTGGACCAACGCTGGCACTTAGGGCAGAAATGTCCATCACCCGCCACTAAAAATAAATTTCCCATTTGAGAAACACGCATTTGATTGGCAAGGATGATTCCACCATGATTGGTCATGGAATGATGCGTTGCAAAGCTTTGAGCCATGAGGTATTCCTTAAACTAGAAAACTTTAGAGAAGCATTGTTTTTTATACTAAATTTTCTAAGACTTATAATTTTAAATTTTTATTTTAATTCACAAAAATATTTTTAAATGTCAGTTTATAAGGATGAAACATCAACAAAATAGACCATCAATATAAAAATACGATCTGAAATATGTGTACAGCATTCTAAATCATAAAATACATTTAACAAGTGAAAAGTCACAATCTTGTATTGCAATTGAAGTTTTGCAGATACATCGAAGCCCTAAATAAATTGGAGATTCGAGCAGCATGAGGAAGATAAAAATATACGTTTATAAAAACAAAAAACCTCATAAATTTTTAATTTATGAGGTTTAATATGGTGCCGGCACACGGATTCGAACTGTGGACCTACTGATTACAAGTCAGTTGCTCTACCAACTGAGCTATGCCGGCGTTGTGTAGAGAATTTTACAGAATTTTTACGTGTGCGCAAGCCAAAAAGTAACCGTTTAATGCATGGCATAGATTTTTTGCAGATTTTGTATGCAGGGTTTTGGCGCGTTACAAACGAGGAAATCACACAGAAGATTTTGTAGGAAATGAGCCCAGCGGGTGGGCTCATTGAAGAAAACAACCTGAAATGAGGTGTGAAAAAGCGATTATTTATTTCTTAAGATACGATCTAAATCCTGTGCACATTCTTCTAAGGTAAAGGCCATATCAAGTTGCATTTGTGGTTTGAGTTCATTTGCGAGCGTTCTCCATTGTTCAATTAGGCGAATGGCTTTTTGAATCTTATGTTTGTTGATGTCTTTGGCGATGGTAGGCGTATATCCTCCACGTTTAGCATTTTTAATTTGTTTGACATAATTTTGGCTGTTATTCATGTTCGCTCCCGAATAGCAGTTATATATGTAAGGCATTTGCATGCTTTTATTATGCTAAAGCTTAATGATGACCCTTTTATGTAGAAAGCTGAGATGACGAAATAAAAATAAAAAAAGGTTTTGATAAAAAACAATAAATTTCTTCACCTCTCCTTTTTTGACGGCATAACTCAGTTGTAGCATAGCGATTGAAGATTGTCTTGACTGCAGAGTAACGCAATGTGTCATGTTTGTTGATTTTTCATCAATAGAGGGATTGAGGATTATCAAAATTGGCGATGGAGATGGTCTTAACTGCAAATTCCGTTTATCGCTTTATCCATTTTACGCTCTAGATAATTGCCAAGTTGCTGATTAGAATAGCGCCACTATAAAAATAGCAACGATAATAACAATGCAAAGTTCACTCTTTGCTGTATTAGAAAAATTTGGCTTAAGCCCTCAACACCGCACAATTCATATCCAGTTTTCTAATTCAGCCTTAAATCATCAGGTCTTTTTGCAGTGCGTTTATGGTCAGCATGCCATCAACCAAGGTTTGCAGATGGATGTCTTATGCCTCTCACCGCATGCAAATTTGCCGTTGAAACAATTTATTGGCAGTCGGGTGGCTGTAGATCAACTCACCGATCAAGGCGAATTATTTCGACATAGCGGCATTATTACTGCAGCAGCGCAAGGGCAAAGTGATGGCACGCTCAGTCTCTATAAATTGCAGATTCAGGATGCAACGGCTTTGTGGCATAAACGCCGCAACAGTCGGGTATTTATGAATAAAACTGTGGTGGAGGTGAGTGAAATTCTGTTTAAAGAATGGCAAGACCGCAGTGCATTATTTGCTGCAAGTTTAAGTTTAGATTTAAGTGGTCTCAGTCAGCGTTATGCAGTTCGACCTCTCATCATACAATCCAACGAAAGCGATTATGAGTTTTTAACCCGTTTGTGGCGTAGCGAAGGCATCAATTGGTTGGTGGATGAAAAACAACCTTGGGTTGAGCATTTTTTAACGCCTATGGATACACAAAAATTAAGACTGATTGAGCAGAATAGTCATTATCAGCCCTTAAAACGTAGACGAGTGGCATTTCAGCGTACAAGTGCAATCGAGCAGCGGGATAGCATTTACACTTGGATGGCACAGCGTAACCTGCAACCCACTGAAGTACAGTTACAACGCTGGCAACCCGATCTTTTGGCACAGGACCAAAATTCAGTACAGTTCACATCGCCCTTACAAAGTAGCACACAAAATAGTGAAGCTTTAAGTTTAGAACAGGCGTGGTGCGTGAGTCCTGCGTGGATGCAAGACTTAACTGGGCAAGATCAGGTGACAGCTGCAAGTACCGAACAATTAGAACAATTGGGACAACAATTGGCTCAGTATTATGATTTGCAGGCAAAATATTTTTCCGCGCAAAGTAATTTACGTGATGCGCAAGTGGGGTATTGGTTTGAATTACACGGGCATGCTGAAATTGATCAACATCCCCAAACTGAACGAGAGTTTTTAATACTGTCCAAACAGTTTTATAACCAAAACAATTTAGCACCTGAATTACAACAGCATTTTTTGAGTCTGCTGCAACAAAGTCAGTGGACATTTCAGTTACCGTTGGAGGGTGATCCTCAACAATTTTGTCAATTGAATTTGATTCGACGACATATTGCGCTCGTTCCAGAGTTTAATCCATTACTGCATCGTCCCGTGGCTTATCCACAGCGCGCTAAAGTGGTTGGACCTGAGGATGAAACCGTGCATGTAGATGCGTGGGGGCGTATTAAAGTTCGGTTTTTATTTACCCGAAGTGATGACCACTTGCATGATGGTGGTGCGGGTGCCAACGACAATGAGAGCGATTCGGCGTGGGTGGATGTACTCACACCGTGGGCAGGTGAGGGTTATGGTGCAAGATTTCACCCACGTATTGGTGAAATTGTGGTGGTGGATTTCTTTGATGGCAATATTGATCGTCCTTTTGTGGTTGGACGTTTACATGAGGCAGAACGACAACAGACACAATTCGATACAGTTGGAACTCTACCCGATACCAAATACTTGAGCGGGATTCGTTCACAAGAAATACGTGGTGCAGGGTTTAACCAACTTCGCTTCAATGACACCACCAAACAATTCAGTGCGCAATTGCAGAGTAGTCATGCTGCGAGTCAGTTGAATTTAGGATATTTGAGCCATCCAATGCGGCAGGAGGATTCAATTGGGCGCGGCGAAGGCTTTGAATTAAGAACTGATCGGTGGGGAGCTGTGCGTGCAGGTGCAGGCTTACTGCTTTCAACTCATCCACAAGCACAGGCACAAGCGTATCATTTAGATGCGAGTCCTGCCAAAAGGCAATTGGAGTCCAGTTTAGCGGCAAGCAAAGGCTTAAGTGAGTTGGCACAAAATCAGCAAACAGATCCTTTGGAAACACTGGAGCATCTCAAAGAATTTTTAAATCAAATTGAACTAGAAGATCAAACTAAAGCGGCAAGTTTTAAGCAGGCGGTTATGATTCTTTGTGCGCCCAACTCAATTGCAGTTTCAACTCAGCAAGATTTACACCTTTCTGCAGATCAACATATTCATCAAAGTGCCGCAGGCAGTATTAATGTTTCTACCCAAAAATCTGTGATTACACATGCACGCGATAAAATCAGTTTATTTGCAGCGGAGCAAGGTATACGTGCTTTTGCAGCCAAGGGTAAAGTCGAAATTCAGGCACAAGATGGTGCTATAGATGCAATTGCACGCCAGAAAATCAAGCTGATTTCTACGGAAGATCGGGTGGAAATTACCAGTCCAAAAGAAATTGTGCTAACGGCAGGTGGTTCACAAATCAAAATTAATTCAAAAGGTGTTTTTGTGAGTACTTCAGCTAAATTTGAGGCGAAAGCAGGACAGCATTGTTTTGAGGGTGGGGAACGGGTGGCAAGCGTCCAATACAGTTTGCCTCAAGCTGAGACTGAATATAGTCATCAAATTGATTATCAGTGGGATGTTGCAACTGAAGATGAGAAAGAGATTTTTGTTGTCGGAAAGCAAGATGGAAGGCTCATTAACACGAATAAAAATATACAAGATGCAAATCAGAGTGTCAGTTCATTAAGATTTTATACGTCAGAAAAAACTGAATTCGTTGCGTTAGGGTTTAATTCATCCTATGTCTATTTAACTCAGTCGGCTGTACAAGATAATAATATTGATGAATTATGGGCTGAAATAGAAGAAGAAACAGAATTAGAAGAAGATGAAGTTTATGCAGAAGAGGATTTAGGCTAATGAGTAATTTAGTCACAATTACATCAAAATTTTATGATCGTTCAGGGCGTCGGGTGATCAACTTAAATGTTATGTCTAGATACCAAGGTTCAAAACGTGAAAATCTTCAGAAAACTGATCTTCATGGGCAGTTTGTATTTCAGGCATCTCCACAAAGAACAGTAGAAATACTGGCAAAACCACCCAATCAAAAAGATTTTACTGTTTTTAAGGTCATTCATACATCTATTGGTTCATCATCACAAGATCCAATAAAAATTCAGTTACCTAAAACAATTGAAGAATATAAACAAAAAGAATTAGGTGAAACCAAAGCTAGAATTGTTACAACTACTTTTAAAGTGGTAGATTGTGCTGGGAAAGTGGTTTCAAATTTTCCTATTCAATCAAGACCTAGAGGGCGGAAAAATGCTTATGAACGATATACCAATGAAAATGGGATCGTGGAGGTATTGTCATCACCACAGCGTGATATTGAAATTTTGGTGTTAACTTCAAATGATCAATTTGTCGTGAAATGTGAGGTAAATTCTAAAAATGGCTCACAGCAGCCGATTTTAATACAACTCGATGAACCATATAGTAATTTCAAAAGCCGATCTGAATTAAAACTAAAAGATAGAACAGGTGAGCAGTTAATTGAAACTCCAACTGATATTGAAATGTTGATGTTGGATACGGGTAAAAAACAGATAATTACCATTTTAAATGGCAGTACTCCATTGTTCAGTATGGTGGGGCAGCGTTTGCAATTTAGAGTATTAAAGCCGAATGGGGATGCTTTAAGCCCTGTGACTTATAGTGCAAAAAGAATGCGTGCAGATGCGGTTGAATTGCGTTTGGATGTGGAGGTTGTTAAAGGTATCACGGCAGAGGGTAGGCCGAGTATTGAGAAAAGTATCAAGTATAATTTAGAGGAGATAGTTTCATTAAGTTTTTTTAAAGCTGTTTATGGCTCTAATAAACTATTTTCTCATCGTGTAATGAAAGGGCGATCGACACATAATACTCCACCTGAAAAATTTGTTATAGAGTTAAACAAAAGCCTAATTAAGCATAATCTTAAAGACAAATTAATGTTATGTCATTTTTTAGCACAAATTTATCATGAGTGTGATCATTTTAATACATTGATTGAGTATGCGAGCGGTAAGGATTATGATATTTCAAATTTTCCACCATCTGTTTGTGATATAAAAAAAAGCCGAGCATGTAGAAGAAGAAAACAAATTTTGGCTGAAGGAAACACATCTTTAGGAGATGGCCCTAAATACAAAGGGCGAGGCTTAATTCAGCTAACTTGGAAAAGTGCGTATAAAAAATATAAAAGCTATTCTGGAATTGACGTGGTTAATAATCCGGAATTACTCTGTGATGATTTATTTCATGCTGTAGATAGCTCAGTCTGGGCTTTTAATGTATTTAAAAATGCTGATAGTTTAATTCACAAAGGATATAAAGATTTAAATGGCACTTATAGTGATAACTATCATTTAAAAGTTGTTGAATCTGTTAGTAGGAGAATAAACGGTGGAAATAATGGTATGGCTGAAAGAAAAAAATTATTTATAAAAATATTAAAAGAGGTTGAGAAAAGAGATGGGTTTAAATAAATTTTATCTATTTTTTTTATTGCTTTTTACTTGTTATGTATCGGCAGAAGAAATATTGATTAAAGAAAAAAATAGTATTTATTATAATGAAAACGGAGAAAATTTCTTATTATTTAATAAAAAAGACTATTGTTTTGATAAAGATGCTTTTTCAGTAGAGTATTTTGGTATTCCTTTAAAAAAATATGTAGTGGTCAATTATACTGAAGACTGTAATCCAAGTGGGCAGTATCGAATATTTGAAATTTCTTCCCTGAAGGCAAAAGAATTTTATTTAAGTCCTTTGTATGATCCTGAATTTATAAATAATCAGATTATTGAAAGGTTCAAAGATGGAGCAATCAGCTACAAAAGAATCTATACATTAAAGTCTGGAAGCTATTCAAGACAAGAGGAATGGAAATCTTTGGCTCCAAACATAAATATAAGTACTTATTTTTTAAATGGTTATAAAGTTTATGTGCTTAAAGATGACTTAGGAAGAGAGATTCAAAATCTGATGATAACTTCTCCTAAAGCATTCTTGTTTGATCGTTATTTTATTCGGAAAAAGTCTTATCTCATCCAAGGGGATCGAGTCAAAATAAACCATATTGCAAAAAACAAAGATAATTTTTTCCTAAGTATTGATTATATTAGTAAAAAAAATGGAGTGGTAAAGGCATATATTATGCTGTCCGATGTTATTTGATGTATAGGATAATCCTCATGAAGTCGCTTTGTAGCAACTTCATGATAGCTTTGATCAACCTTCCAAAACTTCTTCTAGCAGCTCCTCACTTGGGGCAAAGTAATATGCGCCATCCATGGCAGTCACAAAGTGCAATAAACGGTCATGGATGCCATCACCTGAAGTACCAAACATACGTTCTAACATGGCATCAATAATGCTCAAATCTTTGGTATAAGCAATAAAGAATAAACCCTGATCGCCCTGACCATCGCCATAAGGCAGCGAGTGACGCAAAATTTCCATCTCATCGCCTGCATCATCTTCAACGACAGTACGTGAAACGTGCGAATTTTCAGGTTGTACATCTTCATCTAATTCAATCGATTCTAGCTTGGTACGTCCAATCACGTGTTCTTGGGCATCGACTTTGAGCTTTTTCCATTTTTCTAAATCGTGGCAATAGCGCTGTGCAAAAATAAATGAACCATCGGCAAACACGCCTGCATCTTCGCCTAAAAGTGCAACTTCGGCACGATCATCTGGAAATTGTGGATTTTCGGTACCATCAATAAAGCCCGTCATGTCGCGTCCATCAAAATAACGGAAACAGACCCGTTCATCCAAGACCTCAATTTTGTCTTGAATCCCCTCAAAGAATGCCTGACTGAGTGCAAAGCAAATATCCGCACGTGTACTGGCGAGGTGAATGATCACATCGGCAGGCACGACAGGCATTGGGTACGCACCTTGAATTGGTTGTAATTGTTTAAAACCCTCTGGAGATTGCTGATAGAGCTGTGCCCAAAGTTCAGGGCCAAAAGCAACGCCAGTTTTAATTTGGGCATGTGGATGTTGGGTAATCAAACGATCCCGTGTGCTAAACAAGTCAGCCAATTTTTCTTTTAACTCAGTAATGCTTAAGTCTTTTAAACGAAGTACAAGAAAGCGAGCATGATCTGAAGGTAGTGGCAAAATTACAGATTGGGCAGTCATGTATAGCTCCTGAAAATTTGTTGTTTTCTATAAAGTTGACTTTATTGTGCCTGATTGCATGCAGGCTTAATAGCCTGAACCCGATTTTATTCAACGTTTTTAGTCATGAGATTAAGTGAAATATCATATAATGCACTGTCTTGTGAAAAGCGGCGATATATGTCTTATCAAGTTTGGATTGCGTTTATGTTGGCCTGTTGGGTGATTAGTGTTTCACCTGGCGCGGGTGCGATTGCCTCGATGTCGAGTGGTTTGAATTATGGTTTTCGACATGGGTATTGGAATGCGATTGGTCTACAACTCGCTTTATTATTGCAAATCGCGATTGTAGCCGCAGGGGCAGGGGTATTATTTGCGACAACACCTTGGGCATTTCTAATTGTGAAATGGTTTGGTGTGGCATATTTGTTATATCTGGCGTATTTGCAATGGGTAGCGCCTGCACAGTCGATTGAAATTCAGCATGAGTTGACGCGCAAATCTGCTGGAAAATTGGTGATGTACGGCTTTCTGGTTAATATGAGCAATCCCAAAGCAATTGTGTTTTTATTGGCAGTTTTACCGCAATTTTTAGATTTATCTAAACCGCAATGGACGCAATATGCAATTATGGCACTGACCATGATTAGTATTGATTTGATTGTGATGGCGGGCTATACGGGCTTGGCTGCAAAAGTTTTGCGTTTGTTAAGATCACCGAAGCAGCAAAAATTTATGAATCGTACTTTTGCTGCATTGTTTGCAGGTGCTGCGTTTTTGTTGAGTTTGGTGCATCAGTAATGTCTTCAATTACACAAAAGTGTACGCTGTAATTATAAAAATAGATTGAGACATACGTTGAAAATAAAATGTATTCCGCGAGCACTTTATTGGCAACATTGGTGGATCAGCATGTTGCTTTTAAGTTTTTCAACTTTAATTGCAATTGGATTAGCAATTCAGTTTTCAGTAGATAGCGTGTTTTGGCCAATTGCTTTGATGGCACATTTGAGTATCAATTTGATTTTTTCTTTTGTATTTGCCGCCTTGCAAACTTATTTTAAACATACGGTGTGGCAAAGTGTGGTGTTGATTAATATTACGGCTGTGTTGTTGATTGCCATTCATGCAATGTTTTATCTACAAAAGATAGATTGGAATGCTGTTTCAGAAAGTCAGCAGCAATTGAGTCTTTTACAGCAAGTGATTCATAGTGATATAGCACTGTGGATAGCGTATATACTGCCATTTTTGGTCGTAATGCTCATTGCTGCAATACAAAAATATAGATATTCATTAACGAAAAACTAAGCTATCTTTCTGACTTTTTGAACGCTAAAAATCACCGCAAAAATGATCGCCATAGTCATCACAATACTTAAACCTGTCGAAATATTTAAGCCCGCACTTGACCATAAACCTACGCTGACTGCAATTTGCGCCACAATAAATGCCCAAATCACCATTTGTTTAGGCGAGTGAGCCAATAAACGTGCGGTTAAAGCGGGAATCACCAACAATGCGCCCATCAATAAAGAACCGACTGCACGTAAAGCCAATACGGTAAATAATGCCAACAACAACATAAAAATCAGGCGTTGCCATTGGGCATTCACGCCTTCACTGACCGCAATATCAGGGTCAATTGCAATTTGAATTTGTGCCTGCCAAAATTTATACAGCACCGCTAAAGCAACAATAATCACTAGGGCAAATACAGGTAAATCTGCCCATGAAATCGTGAGTAAATCGCCAAATAAATAGCTCAGCAATTCAGGACGCAAACTTGGAATATGCTGAATAAAAAGCAAACCTGAACAGAGCAATGTTGCAGAGCAGAGCGCCAATAATGCATCATTCGGCAACCGTGGATCATGTAAAATCCATAAAACACCCACCAATAATAATGCCAAGAAGGTCACACCCATCCACAGAGGTAAACTCAACGCGCCTGCAATCGCCACACCTAATAAGGTGCCATGCGCCATCGTATCGGCAAAAAAGGACATACGTCGCCACAGCATTAAACAGCCAAGTGGGGCGGTCAAAAATACCAATAAACTGCCCATGATCCATGCAGGTAACAGCAATTGTAGCCAATCCATCATGGGTTAAGCTTCCGGTTCAGGGTGAATATGAGGACGTGAATCATGCTGACAAGGCTCGGCATGATCACCATGTGCGCAGTGTTCATGGTGATGTTGATAAAACACCCGATTGGTTCCAAAAATAGCTTGGTATTCAGGATGTTGCTGTACATTTTCGGGCAAGCCGCTACAGCAAATGTGTTTATTTAAACATACCACACGATGCGTGCCTTGCATGACCCATTGCAAATCATGCGACACCATCAATACCGCACAGCCATATTTGCTGGGTAAGTTGCGCACATAGTCATACAGTTCAGCTTCGGACTGAATATCTAGTCCTTGCATCGGCTCATCCAGTACTAAAACATCAGGTTGACGTAATAAGGCGCGTGCCAATAGCACCCGTTGCCGCTCACCACCAGACAGTTGTTGTACTTTTGAATCTTGCAGTTTGGCAATGCCAGTATCGCGGATAATTTCTGCTTTAATTGCGTCTGGGCATTTTTCTAAAGCCAGTAAATCTTTCACTCTTAAAGGCAAGCTGTGTGAAGGATTAAACTTTTGCGGCACATAAGAAAAGGTCAATTTGCGAGCATTTACGAGCTTGCCTGCATTTGGTTTGACAATGCCAAGCAAGACTTTAATTAGAGTCGATTTTCCTGCGCCATTGGGGCCAATTAGCGTGACAATTTCATGTGCATGCAATTCAAAATCGACATTTTTTAAAATATCGCGCTCATCTATTCGCACCTGAATATTGTGCAAGGCGATGAGCGGTGCAGTGGTTATTTGCTGTTGCACTGCTGACATTTTCCAGAAATCTCAATAATGCTGTGATGCGGGCTAAAGCGGTCAGAGGCTGCCAACTGATCTAATTGCTCTAATAAACCTTGCGCTGAAGCTTCTTTAACGACTTTACATTCAGTACAGATCAAAAAAGCCGCTTGGTGTCCTTCACGTGGATGACAGCAAGGAATATAGGCATTGATTGAAGTCAAACGGTGAATTAGTCCTTTTTCCAGTAAAAAATCCAAAGTACGGTACACCGTTGGCGGTGCTGCAGGACGATCAGACTCACTTTTAATTTTCGCCAATAAATCATAAGCACCCATTGGTGCAGATGCCTTGAGAATGAGTTCCAACACTTCTTTACGTAGCGGTGTTAAACGAGCACCTGTTGCCGCACATAAACTTTCAGCTTCGGCAAGACGTTGATCGACATTGTGATGGTCGTGAACGCCATGTAATGCATTGTGATGCTCGTGCGAACATAAGCTCATAGCCACCCCAGTTGAACTTTAAAAGAAAAACGACAGTAAATCTTAGCATGAAGCGTTATTAGTTTCGATTATACGTAGGTATTTTTATAAATTTGTTATATTATAACATTTGTCGATTTTTCGTGATATGCCGCAATGTTTCGTTTATTTAGTTTCTGTCTTTTAGCGTTATGCAGTACTGTCAGCATGGCGCAGGCTTTGGTGGTGTCTACCCATCCTATCTATTTGATTGCCCAAAAAGTCACGCAAAATATCGAAACACCCACGTTATTACTGGCAGATCAAACAGGGCATGATGTATCGCTCACGCCTGCACATCGAAAAATCATCCAAGATGCGGATTTAATTATTTGGCTAGGTAAGGCGCATGAAGCACCGCTAGAACGTGTATTACATCAAAATCCTAAAGCGATTGCTTTATTAGATACGGGCATTATGAAAACTTTGCCGCAGCGTTCAGAACGTGGTGCAGCATTAAAAAATACAGTAGACAGCCATGTCTGGCTAGACCCAAACAATGCGGTGCGTATCGGCTTCTTTATTGCCGCGTTACGTTCTCAGCAAATGCCTGAACATCGCGATGCTTATTGGAACAACGCACGTGCCTTCGCACAGAGTTTATTCAAAAGTGCAAGTCGGTTTCAGACTCAAACTGCAGTACAGCCATATTGGGCTTATCACGATGCCTATCAATATTTAGAACGTGCCTTAAATTTAGAATTTTCTGGGTCGATGACCAATGATCCGCATATTGCGCCAACAGTCGCACAAATTAAATATTTGAACGATCACCGACCAAATCCAAAAATGTGCCTACTTGCAGAAGGACATGCCAGTAAAAATCAGTATATGAAATTGAATCCAATTGTGTTTCAAAAGGTCGATGAAAGCATGCGCGGTGCAGATGATTTTGTGCAAGCGTGGCAGCAATTAGCCAAGCAAACCAAGGCTTGTGTATTAAATGCACGAAAATGATGCGTTTTTTAAGCAAAATTGAAATATGACAATTCCGAGACAAACATGCAAAAAAACACGACTAAGGTCGGGAAACGATTGCATGTTCAGGGGGCTAACTCTATAATGCCTGCGATAAAAAACGATCATCAGTTGAACTTGTCAAGCATTAATGCTGTGAGTGGATAAAAAAATGAGCCGAACTAGTCGCTTGATTGACCGACGATTAGCTAAAGCTTTGGTCTTCTTACAAGCATTCATGATTCCAGTTTCAGCCCTGATAGCGTGGGTCTTGAAAGACTCAACGGCTGCCTTAAGCGCTGCACTTGGTGCTAGTGTTTGTTGGTTGGCAAGTTGTTATTTTTCATGGCAGTCGTTTCGAGCAGCAGGTGCACGAGCGTCCAGACAGGTTCTTTCGAACATGTATAGAGGAATGCTCGGTAAGTTTGCAATCGTGATCGTAGGATTCATTTTAATTTTAAGCAATGTACAGCCGTTATCCCCGGTGGCATTGTTTTGTGGTTTTATGCTCGTTCAAAGCATGTCGTGGGTTGCGCCATTTTGGGTGTCACGATTACAAAAACGAGTCTAAACGCAGCAAAAATTGAAAAGTTTTTCAGGAATAGGCGAGATATCAAGCAGCACGCGATGTTCGTTTGTTCTATTAGTTTTTTTACATTGACCAGGTGTGATTTATGGCTGCTGAAGAACATGCCCTTACTTCGACCGAGTATATCAAGCATCACTTGACCAATATGACCTATGGCAAAATGCCAGACGGTTCATGGAAGTTGGCTGAGTCTGCTGAAGAAGCTCAACAGATGGGGTTCACTGCTATTCACTTGGATTCAATGGGTTGGTCTATCGGACTTGGTCTGATCTTCTGTTTATTGTTCTGGATTGTTGCGAAAGCTGCAAATTCAGGCGTGCCTGGTAAATTCCAGTCAGTAATTGAAGTGATTATCGAGTTTGTGGATTCAAGTGTACGTGATACCTTCCATGGGAAGTCTCGATTAATTGCACCCTTAGCATTAACCATTTTCGTGTGGATTTTCCTCATGAACTTGATGGATTTAATCCCTGTTGACTTTATTCCTTATGTAGCTCAACAGGCGATTGCATCTATGCTGGGTGTGGACCCTCATCAGGTTTACTTTAAAATTGTTCCGACTACAGATCCAAACATTACCTTAGGTATGTCTATTTCTGTATTCTTCTTAATTATTTTCTATAGTATTCGTGAGAAAGGTGTTGGCGGCTTCGTTGGTGAGTTGGCACTTAACCCATTCAACCCAAGTAATCCAGTTGCTAAAGTGCTTTTAATTCCATTCAACTTATTGTTGGAATTAACTACTTTCTTGGCGCGACCAGTTTCATTGGCTCTACGACTGTTCGGTAACATGTATGCGGGTGAGTTAATCTTCATTCTTATCGCGTTATTACCGTTCTGGATCCAGTGGGCATTGTCTGTGCCTTGGGCGATTTTCCACATTTTGATTATTACGCTACAAGCATTCATTTTCATGATGTTGACTATCGTGTACATGAGCATGGCAAGCGAAAAGCATTAATGGTATGGCCTAACTGTCATCGGGCGGTTGGGCACACAATTTTTTAACTTAATTTGGTATAAAACCTAACCTCTGAGGAATTATCATGGAACTCACTTTAGGTCTAGTTGCAATTGCATCTGCTATCTTGATCGCTTTCGGTGCTTTAGGTACTGCGATTGGTTTTGGTCTTTTAGGCGGTCGCTTCCTTGAAGCTGTTGCTCGTCAACCAGAATTGGCTCCACAACTTCAAACTCGTATGTTCTTAATCGCAGGTCTTCTTGATGCTGTGCCTATGATCGGTGTTGGTATTGGCTTGTTCTTCATCTTCGCTAATCCATTTGTAGGTTAATCAGCTTAATTCCGAAATTCACTATTTGAGGAATTTGCAATGAATATCAACCTCACATTGTTTGGCCAAGCGATTGCATTTGCGATTTTCGTCGCATTCTGCATGAAGTTTGTATGGCCACCACTAATCAATGCGATTAGTGAGCGTCAGCGTCGTATTGCTGACGGCTTAAATGCAGCTGAGAAAGCCAAAGCTGATCTTGCCGATGCGCAAGCTCAAGTGAAAGCTGAATTAGATGCAGCTAAAGCACAAGCGGCTCAATTGATCGAACAAGCGAATCGTCGTGCAGCACAATTGGTAGAAGAAGCGCGTACCCAAGCATCTGCTGAAGGTGAGCGTATTCGTCAACAAGCGAAAGAAGCTGTTGATACAGAAATCAATTCTGCTCGCGAAGAATTACGTCAACAAGTAGCTGCGCTTGCAGTAACTGGTGCAGAGAAAATTCTTAGCCAGCAAGTTGACGCAGAAGCTCACAATGCCATGCTGACTCAGCTGGCTGCTAAACTTTAAGAGAGAGGCAGATTATGGCTGAACTCTTGACGTTGGCACGCCCATACGCTAAAGCAGCATTTGCTTACGCTTCTGAGCAAGGTGCAACTGACAATTGGTCAACAGCACTTAACTTGCTCAGTGCTGCGGTGCAAGACGAAGCATTTTCAGCTTACTTAAATCGCCCTGAGCTTACGCCTGCTGAGCAGGTGAGTATTTTTGCCAAAGTTTTAGGTGAAGACCAAACTGCAGCAGTGTCAAACTTTTTGACATTGCTTGCTGAAAACAACCGTTTGGCTTTGCTTCCTGAAATTCAAGCAGAATACGAACAGCTCAAATCACAGAATAACAATACTGTGGATGTTGTGATTGAATCAGCATTCCCATTGACTTCTGTACAAGAACAAATTCTTGCTCAAGCGTTAGAAAAACGTTTCGCTGCGGCAGTAAATGTTTCTGTAGAAGTGAACCCAGCGTTAATTGCGGGTGTGGTTATTCGTGCAGGCGACCAAGTGATAGATGATTCTGCGCTTAACAAGCTTGAAAAAATGCGGACACGTCTTTTAGCTTAATTGCGAAGACTGAACTAATAAAAGATTGAGGTATAGCGCAATGCAACAACTGAATCCATCCGAGATCAGTGCGCTCATTAAACAGCGTATCGGCGATCTGGACACCAGCGCGACCGCTAAAAACGAAGGTACCATTGTTATGGTATCCGACGGTATTGTGCGCATTCACGGCCTTGCTGATGCAATGTACGGTGAAATGATCGAATTCGACGGCGGCTTATTTGGTATGGCACTGAACCTAGAACAGGATTCAGTGGGCGTCGTTGTTTTAGGTAACTACTTAAGCCTTCAAGAAGGTCAAAAAGCACGTTGCACAGGTCGTGTATTAGAAGTTCCGGTTGGTCCAGAACTTTTAGGCCGTGTGGTAGATGCTTTGGGTAACCCAATTGATGGTAAAGGCCCTATTGATGCAAAATTAACTGATGCTGTAGAAAAAGTAGCACCAGGCGTAATTTGGCGTCAATCAGTGGATCAACCTGTTCAAACTGGTTATAAATCAGTTGATACCATGATCCCTGTAGGCCGTGGTCAACGTGAGTTGATCATTGGTGACCGTCAAACTGGTAAAACAGCAATGGCGATCGATGCGATCATCGCTCAGAAAAACTCTGGCATTAAGTGTGTATACGTAGCAATTGGTCAAAAACAATCGACTATCGCAAACGTAGTACGTAAGCTAGAAGAAACTGGCGCTATGGCGTATACCACTGTTGTCGCAGCAGGTGCATCTGATCCAGCAGCAATGCTGTATTTAGCTCCGTACTCTGGTTGTACAATGGGTGAATACTACCGTGACCGTGGTGAAGACGCGTTAATCATTTATGATGACTTGTCTAAGCAAGCTGTTGCGTATCGTCAAATTTCATTGCTTTTACGTCGTCCACCAGGTCGTGAAGCGTATCCAGGTGACGTGTTCTATCTACACTCGCGTCTACTTGAGCGTGCTTCTCGTGTATCTGCTGACTACGTTGAGAAATTCACTAACGGTGAAGTTAAAGGTCAAACTGGTTCTTTAACTGCATTGCCGATTATTGAAACTCAAGCAGGTGACGTATCTGCATTCGTACCAACCAACGTAATTTCGATTACAGATGGTCAGATCTTCTTAGAAACATCATTATTCAACGCGGGTATCCGTCCTGCTGTGAACGCGGGTATTTCTGTATCGCGTGTTGGTGGTTCTGCTCAAACTAAGATCATCAAAAAATTGTCTGGTGGTATCCGTACCGCTTTGGCGCAATACCGTGAATTGGCAGCGTTTGCTCAGTTCGCTTCTGACCTTGACGAAGCAACTCGTAAGCAACTTGAACATGGTCAACGTGTAACTGAGTTAATGAAGCAGAAACAATATGCGCCATACTCAATTGCTGACCAAGCTGTTTCAGTTTATGCATCTAACGAAGGCTACATGGCTGACGTAGAAGTGAAGAAAATCGTAGACTTTGATGCTGCGTTAATTTCTTACTTCCGTTCAGAACATGCTGCGTTAATGCAACAAATCGATGAAACTGGTGATTTCAACAAAGACATCGAAGCTGCAATCAAAGCAGGTATTGAAAGCTTTAAAGCGACTCAAACTTACTAATTTAGCATTGGCTAGTTAGGGGTTTGGTTCACGGAATCAACCTTCGGAAGCCTGAAAGGGCTTTCGAATACTAGGTTAAGCGTATGGCAAATTTAAAAGAAATTCGCGCCAAAGTTGCTAGTATCAAGAGCACGCAAAAGATTACTCGCGCGATGCAAATGGTTGCTGCTTCTAAGATGCGTCGTGCGCAAGAGCGCATGGCTCAAGGCCGTCCGTATGCCGAAAATATGCACCGTGTAATTGCTCATTTGGTACAGGCGAACCCTGAATACAAACACCGTTATATGATTGAACGCCCTGTAAAACGCGTTGGTTATATCATCGTGTCTTCAGATCGTGGTTTGGCAGGTGGCTTGAACATTAACTTGTTCAAGAAAGTTGTAAAGCATGTACAGCAACAACAAGAGCAGTCAATTGAAGTTCAGTTTGCTTTAATTGGTCAAAAAGCGGTTTCGTTTTTTAAAAACTACGGCGGTAAAGTGCTTGGTGCAACTACAAACGTAGGTGACGCGCCAAGTCTTGAACAGTTATCTGGCTCTGTGCAAGTGATGTTAGATGCGTACGATAAAGGCGAGTTAGATCGCATTTACCTCGTGTCAAACGGCTTTGTCAATGCCATGACTCAAGATCAGAAAATCGAACAACTTGTTCCTTTAGCATCTGCTGAAGAAAACAAGACTCTTAACCGTCAATACGGTTGGGATTATATCTATGAACCAGAAGCTGAAGAGCTGTTAAATGGTTTATTGGTTCGTTACATCGAGTCTATGGTTTATCAAGGTGTGATTGAAAACATCGCATGTGAACAGTCTGCGCGTATGGTTGCAATGAAAGCTGCAACAGATAACGCAGGTGAACTGATCAAGAGCCTACAACTTATTTATAACAAGCTGCGTCAAGCCGCGATTACTCAGGAAATTTCTGAAATCGTTGGTGGTGCCGCTGCCGTTTAACATTATTAGTTTGAATTGAGGAGACAGCAATGAGTGGCGGTCGTATCATTCAGATCATCGGCGCGGTTATCGACGTCGAGTTTGAACGCAACAGCGTTCCTAAGATCTATGACGCTCTCCAAGTTGACGGTACTGAAACTACATTAGAAGTTCAGCAACAACTTGGTGATGGCGTAGTTCGTACTATTGCAATGGGTTCTACTGAAGGCCTTAAGCGTGGTTTGAACGTAACTAACACTAACGCGCCAATCTCTGTACCAGTAGGTACAGCGACACTTGGTCGTATCATGGACGTTCTTGGTCGCCCTATCGACGAAGCTGGTCCAGTTGCAACTGAAGAGCGTTTACCAATTCACCGTCAAGCGCCTTCTTATGCAGAACAAGCGGCTTCTACTGACCTTTTAGAAACTGGTATTAAAGTCATTGACTTACTTTGCCCGTTCGCGAAAGGTGGTAAAGTTGGTCTGTTCGGTGGTGCGGGTGTTGGTAAAACCGTAAATATGATGGAGTTGATCAACAACATCGCTAAAGCGCACTCAGGTTTATCTGTATTCGCTGGTGTTGGTGAGCGTACTCGTGAAGGTAACGACTTCTATCACGAAATGAAAGACTCTAACGTTCTTGACAAAGTAGCAATGGTCTACGGTCAGATGAACGAGCCACCTGGTAACCGTTTACGCGTAGCGTTAACTGGTTTGACTATGGCTGAGTACTTCCGTGATCAAAAAGATGAGAACGGTAAAGGTCGTGACGTATTATTGTTCGTAGACAACATCTACCGTTATACACTAGCAGGTACTGAAGTATCAGCACTTCTAGGTCGTATGCCATCTGCAGTAGGTTATCAGCCTACACTTGCAGAAGAGATGGGTGTTCTTCAAGAACGTATTACTTCAACTAAGTCTGGTTCGATTACATCTATTCAAGCTGTATACGTACCTGCCGATGACTTGACTGACCCATCACCTGCTACAACGTTCGCGCACTTAGACGCAACTGTAGTATTGAGCCGTGATATTGCATCTCAAGGTATTTACCCTGCGATCGATCCACTAGACTCAACTTCACGTCAGTTAGATCCATTAGTTGTTGGTACTGAGCATTACGAAATTGCTCGTTCAGTTCAAAACGTTCTTCAACGTTATAAAGAATTGAAAGACATTATCGCAATTCTTGGTATGGACGAATTGTCAGAAGAAGACAAACTTACTGTATACCGTGCACGTAAGATCCAACGTTTCTTCTCTCAACCGTTCCACGTAGCTGAAGTATTTACTGGCGCGCCTGGTAAACTTGTACCGCTTAAAGATACAATTCGTGGCTTTAAAGGTCTTCTAGCTGGTGAATACGATCATATCCCAGAACAAGCGTTCTATATGGTTGGTGGTATTGACGAAGTGATTGCTAAAGCCGAGAAACTTTAATTAGCAGCTCTAATTTAGGAGATTCTCATGGCGACTATGCAATGTGATGTTGTAAGTGTAAAAGAGTCTTTGTACTCGGGCACTGTGACTATGCTAATTGCAAAAGGTGCTGGCGGTGAACTCGGTATTATGCCGGGTCACGCACCACTGGTAACTTTGCTTCAGCCGGGTGCAATCCGCGTTCTGCTGGAAAATGGTACAGAAGAATTAATCTATGTATCTGGTGGCGTTCTAGAAGTTCAACCGCATGTTGTTACGATTCTTGCAGATACTGCAGTTCGTGCAGAAAACTTAGATGAAGCGGCAATTATTGAAGCGCGTAAACACGCTGAACAATTGTTGGCAAATCAAAAGAGCGATTTGGACTCTGCTGCTGCTTTGGCTGCTTTGGCAGAAACTGCTGCACAGTTGGAAACCATCCGCAAAATCAAAAACCGCGCACTTTAATTGTCGGTTTAAGATTGAAAAAAGCCACTCGAAAGAGTGGCTTTTTTTATGCTGTTTGGAATTGAAGCCTTATCTTTGCTTAAGATGCTGTATTGGTAGTTTCAGTAGGCTGATTTGACTCACCTTGTAAAATCATCCCCGCCAGTTTTAGCATTTCAGCTTGAATACTCCCCATTTGCTGTTCCAGTTTCTTAAAGTCCACTTTGCTTAAATCGACTTGTCCATTTAAAAATGGTGAAGCCAAAACTTGCTGATTGGCAGCCAATAAGTTTTGACGGATGGTATCAATTTCCTGTGTTTTTAAGTCTAGGCTGCTTAGTGTTTGATTGAAGCCTTGTAACTGCTGTTGTAATTGAGTCGCTGCAATTTGTAATTGTTGTGGATCTTGCGCATCTACAGCGGTTTGCAATTCAGACTTGGTTTGATTTAGTTGTTCGACATATTGACCTGCTTTGAGCTGTAGATCAGCCACATCGCGCACAATATAGAACATATTGCCACTGCTTAATGGAGCGTTGGTTGGGTTTGTATTGCTGTTGGATGATGCGTTGGAATCATCTTGATTAGTTGTTTGCGTTTGCGGCGTGTTCATTTGATCACAGGCGCTGAGTAGCAAGGCAGAACTCAATAGTGCAAACGGAAGTAGTGTCTTCGAAGATACATTTTTCATATTCATGTGATTTTTGGTACTCATTGAGAATGAATATAAAACGAAAATATGAATAAAAAACAGATTGTTGCAAAGCAATAACAAATCTTAATTTTTTTGTCTAAATCAAAAAAAATAGGAGTTTTAAAGAAACTCCTATGAATTACACTTCTTTCATAAAAGAAAAATGATCATAAGTAATGCGTCGAATTGATATTGATAGTCCCTTCTCTTGCGCCATATATGGCTCAGGATGAGGAATATATTCCGCAAGAGGATGAGGGAGCTGAATTATTGATTTAAAGAGAATTTATGAAAGAACTCTTTAACTTGCTGAATAAAAAATTATTTAGCCAATTCAGCCTCAATCGCTTCTACAATGCGCGGGTCATCTGCGGTTAAATCTGGGGCAAAACGCGCCACCACTTCACCTTGTTTATTCACCAAAAACTTTTCAAAGTTCCACAATACTTCAGGTGGTTCATTTGGGGTTAAGCCGTAATCAACCAAATCTTTCCACCATGGGCCTTCACCAATACGTTCAGGAATTGCTTGCGTTAAAGCCGTGTAGAGAGGATGTTTTTCTGCACCCACGACTGGAATTTTAGCAAACAATGGAAAACTCACCTGATAATTCAGTGAGCAAAATTCCTGAATTTCTGTATCGCTGCCCGGTTCTTGTGCCAAGAAATCATTCGATGGAAAGGCTAAAATTTCTAAGCCTTGTGCCTGTTTTGCTGCGTAGAGTTGCTGTAAGCCTTCGTATTGCGGGGTTAAGCCACATTTTGATGCCACGTTCACGATCAACAACACTTTTCCTGCATATTGATTTAATGTGGTTTCCGTACCCTGATTGGTTTTTACTGCAATGTCATAAACTGAAGTGCGCATAGTTGCTTCCTAGAATCTGTATTTTACCGCTACTGTTGTAACTGTAATTTTTGGGTACAGCAAGTTTTATAGCAAAGAAATTTACGACACTGATGGAATCCCGCATAGCCGTGATATTGCGCAGAAAAATGTAATTCGTATCTGCATTTTATTTTATTGATGGATAAATCGAGCGAAAAGTGCCATAAATAGACACTGGGTTTTTAGCACTTTGCATCACAAGTCAGTTATAGAAAAGGGTTTCACAGCAGGTATGCTGTTTGGTACAACAAGGATGATGAATACATGATACGGTCAGATAAAGGCGTATTTTGGGCAATTTTATTGCCATTGATTGCGGTATTGATTTGGTCTTTAAATATTGCAGTAACGAGGTATGTGGCGGAGTATATTTCACCCGTCAGTATCAGTTTTTATCGCTGGTTGATTGCTTTTCTGATTTTAACCCCGTGGATATTGCCCAAAGTTTGGCAGCAGCGTGAGTTGATTCGTCCACATTTGAAACAGTTGGCAGTGCTTAGTGCTTTTGGTTTGGTGCTGTATCAAGGTCTAAGCTATACCGCAGCCAATTACACCACTGCAACCAATATGGGCATTATTAATGCGTTTATTCCCATGTTTACGGTTTTGGTTTCATTGCTGATCTTAAAAGACATTCCGACACGATTTGCGGTTTTGGGCTGCATTATTTCATTTTCGGGTTTGTTGTATGTGATTGCACAAGGAGATTTGCGTCAACTCAGTCAGCTGACAGGACATGCGGGCGATATGCTCATGGTTTTGGCGGTATTTTTTTACGCCTTTTATGGGGTGTTTTTAAAGAAATGGAATTTAAAATTGCCGCTCATGCTGAGTCTTTATGTGCAAATTATATTCGCCTTACTTTACCATCTGCCATTTATTTTGTGGTTCGGCTTGGATCATTTAAATAGCCAAAATGGTTTAAGTGTGCTGTATGCAGGTATATTTCCTTCAATTATTGCACCTTTGGTATGGATGTTGGCCGTTCAATATTTAGGGCCAAATCGCACCAGTATTTTTATGAATTTGATGCCTGTTTTCACGGCTATCATTGCATATTTTTGGTTGGCAGAAGTGTGGGGGAGTTATCACAGTATCGGTGGATTGATTATTTTAACGGGTATTGTGTTGGCACAAATGAAAGCACGCGTACACATTCAAGCAAAAAGTTGAGTTTAATTGGTGTTTTTTTTGATCACATAAAGGTGTATTTAAAATGCCTTTTATTCAAAATTTATACAGTATTGAGTGTTATGAATTATGACAGTTTTTTTAATTTTTCTAAAATAATTGTAAAAATAGTAAGATAATTTAAATTGTTAAGAAAAAAAGATGAATCTTTCATTGAATATTTGTCTTGGATTAATAGGAAAAATCTATTTGTATAGTCGACTAAATTACTCCATAATTCACGTACTGAAAACGATCCACTGTATTCAATAATCAGTGAAATATCATTTGCAGCAAGATTTTCAAACCCTCTGGATGTGCTTTTATACACATCCTTTTTATGCTCAACCATCCCTATATGGTTGAGCTTTTTTTTATCCACTGGAGCGTAAAACCTCGTGGTTCAGCACGAGGATATAAGCGACTGGAGTAAACCATATGAACGACACGAAATGTCGTTTTAAATACTTGTACTATAGTCACTATTAAGAAAAATACTGTTAAAATAATTGGATGAAGACACTCAAATTACGCATAAAAGACAAACATTGCAAGGTGCTAAATCAGTTAGCATCCGAAGTAAATTTTGTCTGGAATTATGTCAATGATTTGTGTTTTAAGCATCTACAACGTAAACAACAATTCTTTTCAGCATACGACCTTGCAAAATACACGAAAGGCACATCGAAAGAATGCAACTTGCACAGTCAAACTATTCAGGCAGTGACAGAAGAATTGGTCACAAGACACAAGCAGTTCAAAAAAGCAAAACTAAAATGGCGTGTCAGTAATAAACAATCAGCTAGACGTTCACTGGGTTGGATACCGTTTAAAAAGGTTGCAATCAAATATGCTGATGGCTATGTTGAATATGGCAAGCATCAATTTAAACTATGGGATAGTTACGGATTAAGTCAATACAATATCAAAACAGGCACATTCGTAGAAGATAGTCGTGGACGTTGGTATGTTTGTCTTGTAGTTGATGCAGTCAAAATAGAAAAAAACAACGCTAAAACCTCAATTGGCATAGATTTAGGTTTAAAAGATTTAGCGACTTGTTCAGATGGCGTAAAACTTAAAGCACCTCAAATCTATCGGCAATATGAACAAAAACTTGGTATTGCTCAACGTGCAAAAAATAAGAAACGTGTCAAAGCCATCCATGCCAAGATTAAAAATGTAAGACAAAACATGCTGCATCAATTCAGCCGAAAACTGGTGAATGAACATGCAGCCATCTTCGTTGGCAATGTGAATGCCAAAGCATTAGCACAAACCAGATTGGCTAAATCAGTGCTAGATGCCAGTTGGACAACACTAAGAACCATGCTCAAGTATAAATGCGAGAACGCAGGGGTATGTTATGAAGAAGTCAATGAAGCCTATACCACCCAAATTTGTTCGTGCTGTGGCTCACGCTCCAGTAGTCCGGAAGGTAGAGCAGGACTTGGAATAAGAGAGTGGCAGTGTGTGGAGTGCGGTACGCTCCATGATCGGGATGTAAATTCCGCACTGAATATTCTTGCGCTCGGACATGAGCGTCTAGCAGTAGGAATCTCCGTCCTTTAGGTCGGGGAGGATGTCAACTAAAATTTGTCTAAAGCTAGGCGCGAATCACTGCCCCACTCTCTGCATCTAAAATACGGCTAGGTTGCTGGCTTAAACCCAAATCACCATTTAAGTAGTGCAATTGTTGATGGAAATATTGCGTTGTCTCTTGCAAAGAGCGTGCAGGGGCAAGTCCCGCAGGATTGGCACTGGTCGATACAATAAAGCCATCAAAGGCATGGCATAACGCCATACATAAAGGATGATTGGTTACGCGCACCGCTACTTTGGGGTGTTGACCTGTAATCCACTCTGGAATTGCGGCTGTGCTGGGTAATAGCCAGGTGGTTGCTCGATCTGTGGGATAAGTATTCGTCCATGACGCAATTACGCGATCTCGCATTTCGGGGTTTAAATCCTGCAGCAAATGCTCTACTTGTGACAGATGTCCTGCCAGTAAAATCACACCTTTTTCAATCGGACGCTGTTTCAGACGCAAAATTTCCAAAAATGCCTGTTGATTATATGGATCACATCCCAATCCCCAAACCGCCTCTGTAGGATAGGCCAGTACCTGTCCTTGTTGTAGACATGCAGCGGCTTCGGTGACAGAAGTTGTAATCATGGGAGTTTTACCTAAACAGAAACGTGAAATAGGCGCTTATTGTGAACCTTATTTGAGTGGACGACAACGCAGATATAAACCTGATTGTTGTAAACAGAAGCCCATGAGTTCCAGTTCCATTAATGCGCTGGTGAGTGTGGCAATATCTAAATTCAGTTGCTGTGCCAAGTGATCGATGCTTTGTCCGACCCAATCCAGTTGTTGATACAGTGCCAATAAATGCTCGGGAATATGCGGTGTACTTGTATCTGCTGTTTTTGTTGTGGTGGTTTGAAGTATTGCTTCAGTCGGTGGTGTAGATAATTTTGCTTTTGTTGAAGCTGCTGTAGTCTGATTTTGGCTTGATGCTATTTGGTTTTGTTGATATTGCCATTGGGTGGGTAGGGCTAAATCTTCAATCACTTGTTCAGGATGATCCACTAAAATTGCACCTTCACGAATCAATTGGTGGCAACCTTGATGAAATTCACTGTAAATATGTCCTGGAATGGCAAAAATTAATTTGCCTTGCTCTGCTGCCAGTTTCGCGGTAATCAGCGAGCCACTATTTAAACTGGCTTCAGCAACAATCACGCCTAAACTTAGTCCACTGACAATACGGTTACGTCGTGGAAAATGTTGCTGTAAGGGCTTAGTCTGTGGTAAAAACTCCGTAATCACAGCACCACCAGATTCTACAATTTTTTGGCGCAGGCTGTGATGTGCACTTGGATAAGTGTTGTCCAAACCTGTGCCCATGACTGCAATGGTACGTTGATGTTGCAAAGCACCTTGATGTGCGGCTTCATCAATACCTTGTGCCAAACCACTATTGATAAAGAACCCTTGTTCACTTAAATAATAAGCAAAATCATAAGCCACTTGCCGACCATGCGGGCTGGCTTTGCGACTGCCGACAATCGCAATTTGCGCTTGCAACAAAGCCTGTGCATTGCCTTGCCCAAATAAAATGGGTGGCTTGTTGGAATAGGGTCGTAACTGATTGGGATAGTCCGCATCGTCCAAAGTTAGAATAAAATCGCACTGCTGTTGCAGTTGATTCAGACATTGTTCAAAGGCGAGTTGCCCTGTTGGGCTGAGATATTCTTTGGCGCGTTGTAGATGGTTGGCATGAATGCGCACATCTGACCATGTGAGGAGGTGTTCGGGCTGCACTGCGGCAGCCACGGAACCATAATGTTGTACGAGTTTGGAAAAACTAGACAGTGAATGTTGAACCAAATACCACAACAAAATGTAGTTGATTTGCTGTGGGCTGAATGAATTCAACATCACCATCTTAAACCGTTTTAGTCGTCCATTCGTGGTGCTTGTAAGCTCGCACCGACTTTAATTGGTAATTCACTGTCTAAAACATAGGCATAGCTAATGTGGTCAAAGCTCTTGAAGACCATGATATTGCCAATACGTTCGCCTGGAAGCTGAACACGTTCTTTGGTTTTCGGGTCGGTGACCACTTCGCCTTTTTGCGCTACGCTAAACACATGACCAGATTGCACGCCATGTAATGTACCGCGATCAATTGCCACAACACTGTGTTTTGCTGCAGTACCAATCGAACCCATCACACGTAGCACCTGACCACCTGTGCTGACATTTTCAGCATGCGTTGGGTAGAACAAGGTTGGCAGCATTGGGTCATAAATTGGTAAGACGCGATCACCACGACGCACTTCGGCATTGTAGGTATCGGTCAATTCAAGTGTGGTGATGTCATTTTCACCACGTACTGCAATACCTGCAGCAACTTGAGTGAGTTCAATGCCTGCATTGAATTTTTGACCATTGGCATCGGTCAGCATGTACGGTTCGCCTTCACGATATACACCGTAGCGTTGACCTACTTCCAGACCTGCACCACGTGCATACACACTTTGACCTTTAGCAGCTAAAACACGTTGATCAGAAGTACCTAAAATATATGGTGTGCCTTGTAACGCATCTGCGGCAATAATGCTGCTGCGCTCTAACCAGTGTTTGATGTAGTCAAGTGGAATCACAGGAATGGTATTATTTAAAGACTCCACGCGAATTTGCGGCTGTAAATTGGTGCTCTTGCCTGCATAACGACGAATAATGCCTTCACAGCCATCGCCTTCATCTTTACCAATAATAGGGCGACCTTCGTAGGTACACATCAACAAACGGTCACCTGGGAAAATCCAGTGTGGATTTTTTACGTGACGGTTACTTGCCCAAATTTCAGGCCAGCGTAGTGGATTATTCAGGAATTTTTTAGAAATATCCCACAAAGTATCGCCTTTTTTCACCACATACACATTCGGTGCATTGGCTTTTAAAGCAGGCGGATTAATATTTCGTGCAGGTGCTGCTTCAGCCACACTCATTGCCCCAAGTCCCACAGTGAGACATACAGCGAGCGCTAAAACTTGCTTTTTAAACCCCAAGACACGAAAAGAGGATGTGTCTGTCAAAACCTTTTTCATTATCATAATTCCTAAAATTATGTATGTAGTTGCGTTATAATAACGATCTTACACACATTTTTTTGATGAAGCATTCCTTCATTCGGTTTTTTGATCAATGGCATATAAGTGAGGACGTCCCATGGCCTTATTACCTATTTTAAGTTTCCCGGATCCCCGTTTGCGTACCATTGCCAAACCAGTTGAAGAAGTGACCGACGAAATTCGTCAGCTTGCTGCAGATATGTTTGAAACTATGTATGCCGCACCAGGAATTGGTCTAGCAGCGACACAGGTAGATCATCATATTCAGCTGATTGTCATGGATTTATCTGAAAATAAAGATCAACCCATGGTCTTCATTAACCCCAAAGTTACCCCATTGACTGAAGAGACCCAACCGTATGAAGAAGGGTGTTTGTCAGTGCCTCAAATATACGACAAAGTTGAGCGTCCGTCACGTGTAAAAATTGAAGCGATTAACCTTGAGGGTCAAACCTTTGAGCTAGAAGCAGATCAACTTCTCGCTGTTTGTATCCAACATGAAATGGATCACTTAAATGGTAAATTATTTGTCGATTATTTATCACCACTCAAAAGACAGCGTGCCCGTGAAAAAGTGGAAAAAGTAGTGCGCCAGCGTCAGAAAGAAAAAGTTGCTGTGAAGCGTTAAAACAAACCACAATCTAGTTGTCCATGTTTAGACCAAAGCATAAAAATCAGCCCAATTTCGATTGGGCTTTGTTATACTTGCGCCACACAAATTCAGGATAGATGTTTTTGTTGTTGCGTAGTGGCTTACTGCTTTCATTTATCGCAGTTTTTTTACAGATTGCTGTATTTTTACAGCCTTTGCTGCCTGAGCAATATCAAGTTGCGCCAGTCTGTGAAACCATCACGCGAGCACTTTTGTTGCCACAAGCCCACGCAGTGCATACAAATTCTTCGCATACTGCACATTCATCTACATCACAGACCGATGATCAGCAACTGACCGTACAGCATGAACATCATCATCACGATGCTTCACATCAATGTCAGTATTGTACGGTCTATGGCAACTTGGTCTTGCCACCTGAATTAGAGCTTAAAGAGGTGCTTGATCGCATTCAGGTACGTCTTTTGGCTTTCCAAAAACGTTTTCAACACGTTTGGTTTGCACTTCAGCAACTCTTTTTACTTCCGCAGGGGCGTGCTCCACCTCACTTTGCATAAATTCAATGTTTTTCGGGTCTGCTTTGACCCTAACTGTATTTATGTTTTGAAGTGAGAAATAAAATGGCTCAGCCTAAATTTTTATTACAGCCCATTGCGGCTGCAGTTTGTGTTGCCTGCTATTCAGCAAGTGCGTTTGCCGATCAAAGTATGCTGTCTGCGAATACGCATAGTCTTGCGCCTATTGTTGCAACCGCACAACAGGGCAATGATGCCAATGGTTTGGTGGTTCGTGCTAATCCAAAACAACCCATTCAGCCGATTCCAGCCACAGATGGTGCAGACTATTTGCAAAGCATAGTTGGCTTTAGTGCTGTCAACAGTGGTGCGGGTACCAATGGCGATGTGACCTTCCGCGGCATGTTTGGTTCACGTATTAAAATTTTAACCGATGGTTCTGAAAACTTAGGTGCATGCCCGAGTCGTATGGATTCACCAACCTCTTATATTTCACCAGAAAGTTTTGATGAAATTACCGTCATTAAAGGCCCGCAAACGGTGCAATATGCCAACACAGGTTCGGCAGCAACGGTATTGTTTGAGCGTAAGCCTGAGCAATTTGGTGAAGGTCAAAACTATCGTGGCCAAGCCAGTGTCTTGATGGGGTCATTTGGCCGTTTAGATCATAATGTTGAAGCGGCTGCGGGTGATGAGCAGAAATACATCCGTTTAAACGCCAACCGTTCTGTAGCAGACAGCTATAAAGATGGCAATGGTACAACTGTTCCTTCGGATTGGGAGCGTTGGAATGCTGATGTCGCTTTAGGTTGGACACCCGATGAAAACACTTGGCTAGAACTGACAGGTGGTCGTGGTGATGCTGAAGTGGTTTATGCGGGCCGTACAATGGATGGTGCTGAATTTGACCGTGAAAGTTTAGGTTTACGTGTAGAAAAGAAAAATATTACCGATGTGATTAAGAAAATTGAAGCACAGGTGAATTATAGTTTTAACGATCACGTGATGGATAACTTTAGTCTGCGTGCGTTCAATCCTGCAGGGGGGATGATGCATCCTATGGCAAATAATGTGGCACGTAAAATGTTGAATGCACGTATGGCGGTGACACATGAGTGGGATAAAGTTGACTTTGTGACAGGTGTTGATACTCAAAATAATGAGCATAGTGGTCGTAAAGGCAGAATGAACAGCTATAAAAATTTGCCTCGTACTGTGGATATGGAGTTTCAATCTATAGGAGGTTTTGGTGAGCTTGGTTATCAATTCAACGATCAAAACAAGTTAGTCACAGGTGTGCGTATTGATCAAATTGAAGTAGACGCAGTGCAAACAGCTCAACAACGTAAAGAAACTTTGCCAAGTGGCTTTATTCGTTTGGAAAATCAACATCCGCACCATGATGCTAAAACTTATGTCGGTTTGGGCTATGTAGAGCGTATGCCTGATTATTGGGAATTGTTTAGTCCTCTGTCGGGTAACGGAAATAAAAATACGTTTAATCACATTGATACTGAAAAAACCCTTCAATTGGACTTTGGCTATCAACATGAACATGGTGCATTCAGCTCTTGGGCATCGGCTTATGCAGGTTTAATTAATGATTATATTTTGACGAATTACAAACTGAGAGATGAAAACAAGCCTCAGAGTAAAGAAAATCCTTTAGAGGCGCATACTCGCAATGTGGATGCAACGATTGCAGGTGCAGAAGTTGGTATTGCTTATCAATTTACCGATGCTTTACAGGCTGATGTGAGTGCCATGTATGCGTGGGGTGAAAACACTACGGACAATACGCCGTTGCCACAAATTTCACCTTTGGAAGGGCGTTTAAACCTGCGCTATGTTCAGGATAAATATACTTTAGGTGCATTATTACGTGTTGTTGATGGTCAAAGTCGTATTAGCGAACGTGAAGGTAATATCGTGGGCTATGATGTGAAAGAAAGCAGTGGCTTTGGCGTATTGTCTTTAAACGGCAGCTATAACCTCAATAAAAGTGTTGATGTGTCTGTGGGTATTGATAACGTACTGGATAAAACTTATACCGAGCATCTAAACAAAATGGGTAATGCGGGTTTGGGTTTTGCTGCGAATGAGCAATTTAACAATATTGGCCGTAACTATTGGGCGCGTATCAGTATGAAGTTCTAATTTGAACTTTATTTAAACCAAAAGCAGGGCTTAGGCTCTGCTTTTTACTTTTTTATTAGAATAATTTCATATAAAACAATAGATTAAATCTTGTGATTGTATTTTGAAGAATTGCACAGATTTTTATTAAAATAAATTTATGAGACAAAACAGTGGCTTATCTGTTTTGGGGTTTATAAAATAAACACTCGATATATTTCTTTTACAAAAAGCCTTGCATGGCAAAATATTTGGCCTATAATGCACATCCATCGGCGGCGATGTTGATAAAAACTTGTTGAAAAACAATAGCTTGGTTGATTGATTTAAGATTAATTGAGTTTGTTTTGAGTAGATGGGTTTGAAAATAAAATCAACATTGCATGTTGACTTTATGGAAATAAAGCGTAATATAGCCGACCTAGCTTGATGCTGACGAAGCATCGAGAAGATCATTAAGAGATTATGAAGAACAACTTGTGTGGATTTTTACTGATTGATCGATCGAACATATTTCATTGATTGATTGGTTTAAATTACTCGAAGTTTATTTGAGCGAAATTTAAGTCAGAAAATTGATGAGCCAGATTTGGAAGTTTAGATTAAAGCTTCAAAATGATTTTAACTGA
>NZ_VOXZ01000015.1:0-77572 GCF_013420455.1 Acinetobacter sp. YH01004 | reverse complement strand
TGCTGGCGACCATAGCAAGAGTGAACCACCTGATCCCTTCCCGAACTCAGAAGTGAAACCTCTTCGCGCTGATGGTAGTGTGGGGTTACCCATGTGAGAGTAAGTCATCGCCAGCTCATTATTCAAACACCCTCAACAAATGTTGGGGGTGTTTTTTTATGTAGAAAAGAAAATATTAAAAACTATAAAAAGTGAAGGCAAAATAAAACCATCAGATGATGATGGTTTTATTACGGCTTAGATAGAAGATTGATTTAAGCGAATAATTGAGTAACGGAACACCATAGAATTGCTAAAATCGCAATCGCAACGATAGGTTCTAGTACTTTAGACCAAGTGGGTACAATTGCTTCTACAGGCTCAATATTTTGATGATCATCGTGGGTATGTTGTTGAACCATTTGATTAAACTCCTTAATTGATGCCTCTAATGATAGCTCTTCTTGAGGAATTGGTTTAGAACCTTTTAACTCTATTAGATCATTTGTTGACCAAACCCAATCATCCGCTTGACCAGATAAATGTTCAATTTGACCTAGCAATAATTCACCTAGACCTTTATTGCCAAAATTACCGGTTTGATCCAATTGCTTGAGCTCTGTGAGTTGTAAGGCTAAGACTTCACTAATATTCTGTTCAAGCTCAGTTTTGGAGAGAGGTGACTGATTGTGTGGAGATGTGGTGAGTCGACGTGCAATTTCCTGAATATATAATTCATCTTGATGATCAATTTCTTGATAAAGTTTTTGGTTGTCTTCTCGCCACAGACTGACCAGTTTGCCTAAGCTCAGCGCATTGATTTCTTGAATATATTGGTCGCGATCAACAGCATTATATTGTTTCAAAAGCGAGGGCTTTTGAAGTTTAATCTGCGCTGCAAAATATTGTACTAAATCAAAAGCCATTCACTACTCCATTGTTTTAATCTAATAATCTAAGGCTTGGTTTTTTCTTAGTTTGTTCGGTTTTTTCTTCAGTCTTTGATTCTAAAGCATCTTGATCATTTTGGATATGTGCATACTCACTTGGATCAAAGAATAAGCCTTGTCCATTCTCTCTTGCATAGATACCTACGACGGCATTCATAGGTACATATAAGTCGCGTGATACGCCACCAAAGCGTGCAGAGAAGGTGATTGCATCATTGCTCATGTGTAAGGCATGCACTGCATGTGGAACGATATTTAGGACAATCTGACCATCCTGAATAAATTGTTCAGGAACAAGCGTATTCGGCTGTGTAGCATCGACCAATAAATGTGGTGTGAGTTGGTTATCACAAATCCATTCATAAATTGCGCGGGCTAAATAAGGACGGGTTGGACTTAAATTGATTTCAGATTCAGACATAATATGCTCTTTAAGTATGAATTAAAAATTCTTGATAGCGATTTTTTTCTTGCAAAGTCATTGCTTGAGTGAAGGCAGGGCGTGAAAAAATCCGCTGATAATACAGGAAAATTGGACGACAGTGTTGTTGGGGTAATTCTATGCCCATGGCTTTTAGCCGTATAAATAAGGGTGCCAGCATGCAATCTAAAATACTGAAATTTTCTGACATGAAATAAGGATAATGCTGAAATAATGGTGTCAGTGAAATGAGTGTATCACGTAATTTTTTTTGTGCAGCGCGCTGTGTTGTGTAATCTAAGCTATCAGGATGACGTAGCATCTGATCGGCAAGTTTGAACCAGTCTTGTTCAAAGCGCCAAATATATTGTCTTTGTTCTGCACGTGGCATAGGTGCATCTGCATAGAGTTTATTTTGTCGATAACGATCATCCAGATATTCGGAAATAATCGCAGTATTAAAGAGTTTTAAATCGTTTTCTAGCAGCATTGGAAGTTGATTATACGGATTCAGGCTTGCAAGATCTTCATCTTCATAATCGACCAAAATCAGTTGATATTTGATTTGTTTTTCGGCCAGAACGTAACGAATCCAATGTGAGCGAAAGTCGTCCGCATGACTGTAGAGGGTAATGCCTTGTAAGGGTGCGTTCTCGACTGACATAATCCGAAATAAAACCAAATGAATAGAATAGGATACTAAACTTAGCCACTAAAATCACCCAGCAAAGCTGATAAAAGTGTATGAGATATTTGTTGATTGGTTTTCAATTTTTGGACTGTATTGAATTTTGATTTTTGGTGTATGTGAATCCGAATTGTTTATCTGGCTTAAAATGCTCAGCTCGTTGATTTGCATAAAAAAAAGCCTTGGAAAATCCAAGGCTTTTTTTGTGTCCGATTCGGTAAACGAATTAACGTTTAGAGAATTGTGGACGTTTACGAGCTTTACGTAAACCAAGTTTCTTACGTTCAACTTCACGAGCATCACGAGTAACGAAACCAGCTTGACGAAGAGCAGGTTTTAAAGTGTCGTCAGATGCGATCAATGCACGAGTAATACCGTGACGGATTGCACCAGCTTGACCACCAATACCACCACCAGCAACAGTGATGTAAAGGTCATATTTTTCAGTAGCTTCAAGAAGCTCTAATGGTTGACGTACGATCATACGAGCAGTTTCACGACCGAAATATTGCTCAAGAGTACGGTTGTTAATTACGAGTTTACCTGTACCAGCTGATAAGAAAACACGTGCAGTTGCGGTCTTACGGCGACCTGTACCATAGTTAGTAGCCATGTGCTGTATCCCTTAGATGTCCAAAACTTGTGGCTGTTGAGCTGTGTGAGGATGCTCAGCACCAGCGTACACTTTCATTTTCTTGATCATAGCATAACCAAGAGGACCTTTTGGCAACATGCCTTTTACAGCGCGTTGGAAGATTTCTTCTGGTTTGTGAGCAACTAATTTCTCGAAATTAGTTTCACGGATACCACCAGGGAAACCAGTGTGGCGATAGTATTTCTTGTCAAGTGATTTGTTACCAGTCACTTGAACTTGCTCAGCATTGATGACAACGATGTAGTCGCCAGTGTCAACGTGAGGAGTATAAGAAGTTTTGTGCTTACCGCGTAAACGACGAGCGATTTCTGTCGCAAGGCGACCTAGAGTTTTGCCAGAAGCATCAACAACGTACCAGTCGTGTTGAACTTCAGCTGGCTTAGCGCTGAGAGTTTTCATTAAACCACTACCTATTATAGTTGGTTTGGACTATGGAAGCTGTCCAAACAAAAAGGAGTCCGAATTCTACCTGAGAATGGGTAGAACTACAATGGAAAAGTCACATTTTAAGCGCTATATTTTATCAAGTTTGGTTATAAAAGCAAAATCACCTCTAGCGACCATTTAACGACAGTAAAAATCAGGTATTGATCTTCTTTATCTAGTGCTGTTTTAGCTTTTTCTGTATGGTCGCAGCTAATAATAATGATGAGGACGGATCACTATGTCTGATGATTTAGAACGCGTCGCTACAACGACAAAAGCATTAACGACAGAAGCATTAAAGCCGAAACCAAATAAACTGCTAAAATTTATAGCAGGTTTTTTCATCACATTAATTGCTCTGTATGAACTGGCATTTTTGTTGGTAGGTGCAGCTTATGGTACTGATGTATTTGCTTTTATCTTAATCTATTCTGTATTTATGCACATCACCTTGCTCCCTTTTATGCTATATGGCATCGGTGGCTTCATCATGTTGAGTCTATCTGATCAAAACTATCGAGCAGTCACTCAACAAGCGCCCAAAATACTATTTATAGGTTTGTTGTTATGTATGGTCGTGATTGGCATTTCGGAATGGGCGCATCAGATGGGCATCTTAGATAGCCGATTTAGATTAGATTGGAGATAAAACAATTTTGCTCAGGATGGCGCTATAATTCAGCTACACCTAGCTATAGTGGATGAAGCTGCATGCGCCCTTTATATGTCACCAGTGGTGAACCTGCAGGTATTGGACCTGATATTTGTCTAAGTCTGGCAGCTCGACAAGATGAGCGTCCAATTGTGGTATTGGCAGATCATCAATTATTACAACAACGCACCGAAATTCTAAAGCAACAAGTCGAATTGATTGAATATTCAGGTCAGCAACAGCCTGCAGCGCTTGGGCAGTTATATGTTGAGCATGTGCCTTTGGCTGTAGATGTTGAGTTGGGGCATTTAAATGCACAAAATGCAGCTTACGTTTTGGAGCAATTACGTCGCTCAGCTTCTTATGCAATGACAGGTAAGAGTGTGGGCGTGGCGACAGCACCCGTGCAAAAATCTATTATTAATGAAGCTGGTATTTCTTTTAGTGGGCACACTGAATATTATCAGGAGTTTGCAGGTGTTGCGCGTGTGGTGATGATGTTAGCCACCAAAACCTTACGCGTTGCCTTGACGACCACGCATTTACCTTTACGTGCCGTGGCAGATGCCATTACCAAAACACGTTTAGAACAAGTAATTGATATTTTGCTGCACGATCTAAAAAGCAAGTTTAAAATTGAACATCCTAAAGTATTGGTCTGTGGTTTGAACCCACATGCGGGCGAAGATGGGTATTTAGGCATGGAAGAAATTGAGGTGATTAATCCTGTGCTGCAAAATTACCGTAATCGCGGTGAAAATCTCAGTTTAAGTTTACCTGCAGATACTTTATTTACCCCAGAAAATTTAAAAGATGCCGATGCAGTTTTAGCGATGTATCACGATCAGGGTTTACCTGTGTTAAAATCTCAGGGCTTTGGTGAAGCAATCAATATTACTTTAGGCTTACCGTTTATTCGCACTTCAGTCGATCACGGCACAGCGCTCTCCCTCGCAGGTACGGGACTTGCGAAAAGTTCTAGCTTGCATGTTGCTGTCGATTTAGCGCTGGATTTAGCACGTTCATAATTTCAGCTTGGAAATCTTTATGTATCAAATTAATGCCCTAAACCCAAAAGATGAAGGGCATCAGGCTCGTAAACGCTTTGGTCAAAACTTTTTGCATGATCAACGCGTGATTGCCAAAATTGTCCGCTCAGTGAACCCACGTCCAGGCGATAATATTGTCGAGATTGGACCGGGTTTAGCGGCATTGACCTCACCTTTAATTGGTGAGTGTGATGCTTTGACTGTAGTGGAATTAGACCGTGATTTGGCCGCAGGCTTACCGGGACGTGTGCCACATCCTGAGCGTTTAACTATTGTAGAAAGTGATGCGCTGAAATATGACTTTACCGAGTTATTTCAGGAAGGGCGCCCGCTACGTGTGGTTGGAAACTTGCCGTATAACATTTCGACGCCGCTTTTGTTTCATCTCTTAGAGTTTGGTGACAAAGTTAAAGACATGCACTTTATGCTGCAAAAAGAAGTGGTAGATCGTATCACGGCTGAACCGAATACCAAAGAATATGGGCGTTTATCGGTGATGATGCAGTATTACTGTAAGCCAACCTTCTTGTTTGAAGTACCGCCTGGCGCATTTAATCCACCGCCTAAAGTGACTTCTGCAGTATTCCGTTTAGAGCCTTATGTGACTAAACCGATTATTGCCAAAGATGAAAAAGCATTGGCACGTTTGGTGGCGCATGTATTTACCCAACGTCGTAAAACATTGCGCAATAGCTTAAAAGGCATGTTGGCTGAAGATGCGTTTGAACGTGCAGGGGTAGACCCAATGGCACGTCCTGAAACTTTAAGTTTGAGTGCATTTGTCGCATTGGCAGATCAGATGGTGAATTAATGGCAGCAATTCGATACAACTATGTCATTGGTGATGTGCAGGGCTGCTTTGAAGCCTTAAAACTGTTATTAAAAGAAATACAGTTCGATCCCGATCAAGATTTTATTTGGTTTGCAGGCGATTTAGTCGCGCGGGGTGAAAACTCGGTAGGTGCTTTGCGTTTTATTAAAAAACTGGTAGATCGTGGCGTTGCAGCAACGGTGTTAGGCAATCACGATTTAACCTTGTTGGCAGGCGCACGTGGCTTAAAGAAAATCAAAGCACAAGACAACACTCGTGATGTGATTGATGCAATTGACAGTGATGATTTGATTGATTGGTTGCGTAAACAACCATTGTGTCTTTTTCCTAATGAAAACACCATTTTAACTCATGCAGGTATTCCACATATTTGGAATGCGGAACAAACCGCAGCTTTGGCAAAAGAAGTTGAGGCGGTGATTGGGCATGAGGACTTTGAGGTGGTGGATGCATTCTTAAAGGAAATGTATGGGGCAGAACCTGCAGTTTGGTCGGATGATTTAGAGGGGCATGCGCGTTTACGTTGTATTACCAACTATTTGACCCGTATGCGTTTAGCCAATGCACAGGGTGGTTTGGAATTCAGCTTTAAAGATGCCTTAGATGATCCGATGCCAGAAGGTTTTAAACCGTGGTTTGAATATCCATCTTTAGCTGCGCAAACACATCAAATCGTATTTGGTCATTGGGCAGCATTGCAGGGACAAACGGTAGCCGACAATATTCAAAATGTGGATGGCGGTTGTGTGTGGGGCAATCAGCTTGTGGCTTATCGTTTGGAAGATCAGCAATTGTTTGCAGTGGATAATCCGCTGGCAGAATGGTAATAACATTCATCTTTAAAATTTAAAAATGTGATGATGAAATGAAAATAGCCACCTATTGAGGTGGCTATTTTTTATCTTGAATTTTATTGAATTCGAATCCAAGTTTGACTGCGACCTAGTGTAGATACACCCATATAAGCACGTAAAGTTAAACGTTTACCTGTTGAGTTGAGGCGAATTTTTGCATCGTAAATACGACCTGCCAATGGATCAATTACGCGTCCTTTTTCGTAATTGTTGCTGTTTTTGACTTGTTGTAAGCCTTTTAAAATATCCATCCCTAAAATAGGTTGGTCGGTATAAGGCGCAGGGCATTTATTACAAAGTTCACGTGGGGTATAACCCGGACGCGGGGTTACTTTCACAATTTTACCCGTATAGGTTTGATTGGCTTCTTTACGAATTTCGATGACAGCTTTGGGTGAGCCTGTTTTATCATCAATTTGTTGCCAAGTTCCTGCTAAATCTTGTGCCATCGCCAAAGTGCTTAGACTGCCGAAGATGACGGCTATTCCTAAAGCCAATTTCTGAATCATTTTATTTCCCTTACTCGGTCTTTGCGGCTAGTCTAATCTGTGAATTAACGGACACAAAGTCCCGAGTATCCAGAAAAAATGACCGATGAGACACAATTACTCGCTTATTGTTGGCGAATCCACGTTTGTGTCCGACCAATGGCTGAAATTCCGACGTAACCACGTAAAGTGAGACGTTTATTATTAGATGCTAAACGACCTTTCAGGCTATACATTTTGCCTGTAAGTGGATCTAAAATACGCCCATCGGCATAGTTGTTATTTTCCACATGCTTTAAGCCACTAATAATTTCCAAACCGACCAAAGGTTTGTTGGTATAAGGTGCAGGGCAATTCACACACATAGTTTTTGGGGTATAGCCCGGTCTTGGTGTGACTTTGATAATTTTACCAGTAAAGCTGCCATTTTCAGCTTGGGTAATTTCAATCAGGGCTTTGGGTGAACCTGTTTTGTCATCAATACTTTGCCAGATACCTGTTAGGTCTGCAGCAAATGCTGAACCACTGAAGATTAAGCTTGCAAATACACCCATCAATACATTTTTCTTCATATCAGTTCCTTTGATTGTCGAAAGTTATTACAGAGGTTAATTCAAGATATAAAGCGAGTTGTGGTAAGAGTCAAGAGATTTGAGGAAATTTTTAATCTTAAACTTGCAGGGAAAATGCTGGAAAAGATGTGAAAAATGCCACGAACGTGTGGCATTTTAAGTGAAAAGTGAATTAATTAAGTTGATGGAATAACTTATAAATTAATCACTTTTAATCCAAGTTTGGCTGCGACCTAAAGCCGATACACCGACATAACCGCGCATGGTCAAACGCTTACCATTATTGCTCAATTTGGCTTTGGTGCTGTAAATATTGCCGCTTAAAGGGTCAATAATTTTCCCGCCTGTGAAATTGGAATTACCTGTATATTTTAAGCCAGTGAGTACATCCATACCTAAAATCGGTTGGTTGGTATAAGGCGCAGGGCAGTTGACACAGGTTTCTCTTGGTGTGTAACCTGGGCGTGGCGTCACTTTAACGATTTTAGCGGTATAGCTACCATTGCTTTCCTGACGAATTTCTAAAATGGCTTTAGATGAACCCGTTTTATCGTCAATGTTTTTCCAAGTTCCTGTAATATCTTGAGCCAGCGCAAAACTACCTAAGGCTGAGCAGATTAAGGCAACGGTGAGTTTCATCTTGACCATGTTCAATGTTCCTTCATTTCGCAAACTGGATATTTCATAATAAAAAGAAAGTGAAATGGTCACAATCTTTAAAAGTGATTGCTCAGTCACATTCTTTGTAAATACAGTATAAATGTTGGCAGCCAAACTGCGGTAAAGACTGCATTGACTGCCATGCCAAAGGCAGCATAACGTCCTGCAACACTGCCACGTTGCCATGCTTGAGCAGTACCAATGGCATGTGCAGCTAAGCCAAGTGCCAAACCTGAAGCACGTTCATCATTGATATGCCTTAAAATAAGTGGTGAAAAAGCAGCACCCACGACACCTGATAAAATTACAATTAATACTGCCAATTGAATCGGTGCTTCTAATAAGGTTGCGATATTAATCGCAATCGGCGTGGTCACTGCACGGGTGGCAAATGCCATAATATCGGCACTGGACATATGTAGCGCATAAGCAAGCCCCATCGGCAGCGCCACAGCACTAAGACTGGCAAAGAACAAAATACCTAAAATCGCTTTGAGGGGTAAATCGTCATAACGCATGGCTGCTAGAGGAATGGCGAGTGCAACTGTCACATAGCCCAATAATTGATTAAACAAAGGGTTGGTTTGTGCGACGTAAGTTTCGTATGGAATCCCGAAAAAATACAACAGTAGCAACACAAAACACATGCCAAAGACAATCACAGGGATTTGCGGGACTTTTTGGTTGCAAGGTTTTGCCAGTAAATATGCAACGAGAGTGATTAAAAAACCATATAGAATTGACAGCATTTTAATCTCCTAAAGCCAGCGTTTTGCCATTTTGGCATACAGCCAAAGCGGGATCAGCGTACTGATAAACAACACAATTAAGAAGATTGGAATTTGTTTGCCCATGTGCGTGAGCATAATTAATGAACCCGCGCTGATGGGTAAAAAGGCAAAGGCACTTTCTTTCATGATTTTGTTGTTGGTATCGACCAGACGAGCAGGAATTTTACTGAGTTTGCGCCATGTAAATAATACCGCCAGTAGGCTGAGCAAACCGACTAAATTGCCTAATTCTGGGTGATTAAATTGGGTCATGATCCATACAGAGGCTTCACGAAACACAATAATCAAAAGGAGTGTGCCGATCCATGCTGGCCAATCGATATGTTTTATCCTGCTCATTTTTGATCTTTCATTAAAATTTTACTTATCACGTTTTAACCGATCTGATCGTCAATTTCAAATGCTTCAAGCGGACGTTTAAATTGTTCTGCCTGTGCACCTAAAATTTCGTCTATCGGTAAATGTGCCTGTTTAATCAGTTGTTCCAGTTTATGTGGTGCCATGCTGACTTGTAGATGTAATTGACCTTCATCATCGTACTGTTCTGCCTGAATGACATTGAGCGCATACAGTTGATTGCGCAGTTTGCCATAAGCAGGTTGTAATTTAAGATCAAACTTTTGAATTTGCCCCATCAAACATTCATGTACGGCTTGTTTTAACAAGTCTAAACCTTGCCCTGAATGTGCCGATACATAGACACGGTCAGGTTGATGCGGTTTTTCATAGATAATTTTGGCTGTTTCGCCTGAGACATCAATTTTATTGTAAACCCGCAAAATAGGTACATCTGCGCCAATTTCTTTTAGCACACCTTCGACTGCTTCAATTTGTTCCAACACATCGGGGCTGCTTGAATCAATCACATGCAGCAATAAACTGGCTTCTAAGGTTTCTTCCAAAGTTGCTTTAAAAGATTCCACCAAAGAGTGAGATAGGTTTCTTACAAAGCCAACGGTGTCGGCCAATACCAGACGTCCGATGCCATCCCATTCTAAACGCCGTAAAGTAGGGTCAAGCGTAGCAAACAGTTGGTCAGCAGCATAGACATCACTTTGCGCCAAAATATTAAATAAGGTCGATTTGCCTGCGTTGGTATAACCGACCAATGAAACGGTAGGAATGGCGGCTTTTTGCCGAGCCACACGACCTTGTGCACGGGTTTGACGGACTTTATCGAGTTTGGTTTTTAGTTGTCCCATGCGAATACGCAATAAGCGTCGGTCAGTTTCAAGCAAGGTTTCCCCAGGACCACGTAAGCCGATACCGCCTTTTTGACTGTCTAAGTTGCTGCGACTACGCACCAAACGTGAAGATAAATGTTGTAATTGTGCCAATTCGACCTGTAATTTACCTTCGTAAGTGCGGGCGCGTTGAGCAAAAATATCTAAAATGAGTTCGGTACGGTCAACCACACGGCATTGCATCACTTTTTCTAAATTACGTGCCTGTGCAGGACTGAGTGCATGATCAAAAATGACCAAATTGGCGTCGTGTTCTTTGACCAATGCGGCAATTTCTTCGGCTTTGCCTGAGCCAATAAAGAGTTTGGCATCGGGTTTACTACGTTGAGTGTGGACGTGTTGTAAAACTTCTGCACCCGCAGATTCAGCCAAGAGCTGAAATTCTTCGGCATCTAGGTCTTCTAAAATTTGGACAGCGACACTGACCAGTACAACACGCTCGCCATCTTGAGGTGGCACAAAATTTTCCACTCAGCGCAATCTCCATGCTAAAGCTATATTCTAGTAGAAAAAATGTTTGTGCAGGGAAATAGATGATTGGATTTTTCCTGCGCCCTGATTTGATGCTATATCAACGTATGTAAACTCAATTATAAGGATGACCCCAATATAGAATTTATCTATTTAGATTTTGCCAAAAGTCGCATGTTTGCATGCAGGTTTCGGTTTTTATTATCAATGCAAGTTCAGATTGAACAGTATAGAATGAGCAAAATATAGACCTTTATACGTTGTTTTGCGTTTAACAATTAGTGATGACCCTATGAACCCAGCTGTTGAAACTCACACATCTCCAATTCATGGTTTTGCAAAGCTTGCTTTGTATAGCAAAAAAGTTCTGGCAACGGCTGGCGCGATTGGTGAAGGGTTTTATTTGGTCTATCGTCATCAATTGTATAAAGACACCAACAACCCGAACAATACGCGCTATGTGCAATATTTTTGCCGTCAATTGTGCAAAGTTTTTAATATTGAAGTGCAAATTCATGGTGAAATTCCGCATGACCCTGCGCTATGGGTCAGTAATCATATTTCGTGGTTAGATGTAGCGGTATTGGGTTCTAGTGCGCGGGTATTTTTTCTGGCCAAAGCTGAAATTGAAAAATGGCCGTTATTGGGTAAGTTAGCCAAAGGTGGGGGGACGCTATTTATTAAGCGTGGCTCTGGCGATTCAGTCAAAATTCGTGAACAAATCACGCAATTTTTAAAACAAGATATTCCTGTATTATTTTTTCCTGAAGCGACCACGTCAGATGGAAGCAAAATTAAAAAAGTGCATGGTCGTATTTTAGGGGCAGCAATTGAAGCCAAACGACCTGTGCAAATTTGTCTGATTTGTTATGTGAATCAGCAAGGTGAGTTAGATACTGTTGCGCCGTTTATTAATGACATGACCTTTGTTGATCATGTGAAAGATGTTTTGGAAATGCCGAAAGTGACAGCGCATTTAATGGCGTTACCTGCAATTGTGGTAGAAGGGCACGATATTGAATCTTTAACTGCTGTGGTACAGGAACGCATGACAGAAGGTTTGGCTGAGTTGCATCGTCAGGTATTAAAACCACAAGTGCTGACATCATAAAACATGCTTAGGCGCATCTTCATGTTAAAGATAGCCTAAGCACATCACATTTTTTTAAGAATAATGGTCATCATCCAACAGCTTCAATATTATGTTGCTACATAAAGCCTTCAATTGGCAGCCATGAGGTAATTTTCATTGCCGCACGTTGATACCATTTCATCCCTGGTTCTTTTTTTAGAATTTGAGTTTCGCCTTGTGGATTTTTCATCTGCCATTGAATGTTTTGTTGCGCATCTAAAACCAGTTTATAAGCATATTTGGATAAATTGACATCCATGGTCTGGTGAACTGCGCGAGCCAATGGTGGACTATTTAAAATTACTCCAATTTCAGTATTTAAATATGCCGAGCGTGGGTCAAAATTAAACGAACCAATAAATACCTGTTTTTCATCCAATGCCATGAGTTTGGCATGTAAACTAGAACGGCTTAAACCTTTCATACTGACTTTGGCTTTTTTGGAAATTTCGTGCGTATGTGTGTTTAGGTTTTCCATTTCAGGTCGCGCCAAAAACTCATACAGCTGCACGTTATTTGCCAATAAATCTTCTCGATATTTGGCGTAAAAAGCATGCACCACAGGAACATCGTTGGCTTTAAAGGAGTTGGTCAGTACGCGTACCTGAACGCCATCATCCGCCAAGTCTTTTAGTTTTTCTGCCCCCGATTGTTCAGGGACAAAATACGCAGAAATAATATCGACACTACTGCTTGGCTTCTCTAAATGCGTCAGCAATTGAAAGTTGAGATGTTCTTCTTTTGAGGCGCGGTCTTTAATTTTACTCGGCGCATCTTTGACCACTTCAGCACTGACCCAATCGAACTTAATACTACGCGTCATCCACTGTTCAATCGCTTTAGAACGAGTCACCAAATCTAAATAATTTTGTACGGTGGCTTCTTGATCGTGCTGTTCTAATTGCTGTTTTAAGCTTTCATAACGCAAGGTGTAATGTTGTGGATTGACCAATTGCTTGACTGAATAAGCATAGTCATCATTCCAGTATTCATCAAAAGAGTGAATAATTTCATCCGAAGCCGAGCCGACTAACATCACATCGACATCAGAAAATTGATAATTGTCGCTGACGTTATAGTATTGATTGCTCATATTGCGCCCACCAATCAGAGAAATTTGGTTATCGGCAATAAAGCTTTTGTTGTGCATACGACGGTTAATACGCTTCAAATCCAAAATCATGTCCATGGCACGATAATGTCGAAAGCGATATGGATTATACAGTTTGATGTCGATGTTGACGTGTTGATCGAGCGCGAGATAAATGCCTTCCATTTTTTTGGCATTGTTATCATCGACCAATAAGCGGACTTTCACCCCACGATCTGCCGCACGAATAATGGCGTGTAGTGCAAGCGCGCCAATTTTATCGTTATCCCAAATATAATATTGTAAATCTAAAGATTTTTCTGCTTTATTAATCAGATAGATACGTGCTGCTAGGGCTTCGAGCGGATCATACAGGACATGATAACCCGTAAGCTGCGGATATTTTTCGCGTAGCGGCAGTACAATTTTGGCCAAACTGGTTTGATCGGTTGGGGTTTCAAACGCCATCTGGATCGGATGTTCAATTTGTTTGGGCAGCGTGCTACAGCCTGAGAGTGTCAAAACGAAGGCGCAACTCAGCCACAAGACGTTGTGCCGAATATTTTGAAATGGAGCGGATGAGCTGCGGTTTGCCAAATTAAATTCCTTTTTAGCACGAGGAGCAAATAAGTTAAAAATAGGGTTTGAGTATAATTGTCAGCTATGAAAAGATAAATATGACAATACAGATATATGACGTGTGTGGGTTAAATGCGACATCTGGGTTTAGCGCAGCATTGAATAGCAGAAGTATGAAGTAATAGAGAATAAATATGTGGGATAACGATTCAGTCGTGTTGTATTTCTATATGGGTATGGCAATTTTGGCGCTGTGGGCAGTTTCGCAAGCATGGCGCAGTCAGGCCAATACAGAAACCATTCACCCGTTTAAGGCCTTTGTGCATTTGTTGGCATTTTATTTGTCTTACCTGTTGCCGCCTTTGGTTTTTTTTAGTGTCTATGCGGGTATTCAGGGCTATTACTCCATCCACGAAGCGATTTTTGTATTTTTAGTCAGTGCTGTGTTGAGCTATGCGCGTTTTATTGAACCGCATTTGATTCAAGTCAAAACTACCAAATATCAAATTCATGCAGATCGCCGTTTATTAAAGCCTGTCAAAATTGCTTTAATTGCAGATTTACATATTGGCTTGTTTTCTGGGCATGAGCGTCAATTGAAGCAAATTGTGAAAAAACTCAATTTGCAAAACCCCGATATTGTCGTTGTAGCAGGCGACTGGACTTATGAGCCTGAAAATAAATTGGTCGAAGAATTGGCGGTATTAAAAGAAATTTGTGCGCCTGTATATTCGGTAAATGGTAATCATGATGAGCAGTATCCTGGCCCGCCCATTCAAGAGCTGTTAAAAACGGCTTTAGAACAAAATAACGTGATTGATATTGAAGGTAGAATTGTCGAGTTTGATGAGTTTCGTTTGCTCGGTATTGGCGATTTATGGGCAGGTAAAACCGACATGCGCTATATGCCCGATTTACCTCAGGATAAGCCGTGGGTGTTGTTATCACATAACCCCGATACAGTGGATATGGTGCCAAAATTGCCGACACGTCCGTTGATGTTGGCAGGACATACCCATGGTGGGCAGGTTGAACTGCCGTGGCTGACCGATTATGTGATGAAAAAAGTATCTATTTTAGGGCATAAAAAGGGGTTATATCGCCATGATCATGCCGATGTATTTGTGACTGTAGGGACAGGAATGGTCGGTGTTCCTTTTCGTTTTGGTGTGCCGCCCACGATTGATATTATTGAATTATTGTAAGCACCGTCACCATCGCCTACATGAAAAAAACCAGCCGAGGCTGGTTTTTTGATGCAATTTTTGCGCTTAAATTTGATTGTTTACATCATCATGCTTGGTTTCTCGAATCATTAAAAATGCGATTAAAGACAAGATGGATGCTGCACTTAAATAATAACCAACTGCAGCCAAGCCATAAGTGGTGGCAAGTTTGGTGGCAATGAGTGGGGCAAACGATGCGCCAAAAATACCCGCCAAGTTAAAGGTGAGTGCGGAGCCTGTATAGCGTACAGATGTTGGGAAAATTTCAGACAATACTGTACCAATGGGCCCGTAAGTAAGTCCCATAATTGCCAAGCCAATACACAGGAAAATAAATACAATCCACGTGCTGCCTGAAGCAAGCATATCGGCAAAAAATAAGCCAAAAATTGCAGAGATGATGCACACTGCGATAGAGGTGGTTTTACGTCCAAATTTTTCGGCTAAAACGGCTGAGAGGGGAATAAAAGCAGCAAAACACAATGTGGCTAGTAGTTGAAGTTTTAAGAATTCTTCACGTGAATAACCCAGTTGTTTGGTGCCCCATTGCAAGGCAAATACCGTAGTCAGATAAAACACCACAAAGGTACAAATTGCAGCGATTGTACCGAGCACTAACATTTTAGCGTGTTTTTTAAAGACCTGAATAAATGGCACATTGACTTCTTTTTGTTTATTCAACACTTTTTGGAAGGCAGGCGTTTCATGCAGTTTTAAGCGAATCCATAAACCGACAATCACCAATAAGGCACTCGAAATAAACGGGATGCGCCAGCCCCATGTCATAAAGTCTTGCTCAGACATCAGCGCACCTAAAATAAGGAATGAACCTGTGGCAAGAATAAAACCAATCGGAGCGCCCAATTGTGGGAACATGCCATACCAAGCACGTTTACCTTCAGGGGCATTTTCTGTGGCTAACAGTACTGCTCCCGACCATTCACCGCCCAAGCCTAAACCTTGCCCTAAGCGACACAACGCCAACAGTAATGGCGCGATAATCCCAATTTGTGCATACGTCGGCAGTAAACCAATACAGACTGTAGAAATTCCCATGGTCAATAATGCCGCGACCAAAGTGGCTTTGCGTCCAATCCGATCTCCTAAATGTCCAAATAAAGCTGCGCCAATTGGACGGGCGATAAAGGCAATTGCAAAGGTGGCGAGAGATTGAATGGTTGCAGTCATTGGGTCAGTACTGATCGGAAAGAACAGATACGGGAAAATAATGACTGCCGCAGTGGCGTAGATATAAAAGTCAAAAAACTCGATGGTGGTACCGACCAAGCTTGCAGTCAGTACTCGAAATTTAGAATTTTGAGTCGGCTGTTCAGCGGCAGCAGTAGATGAAGATGCCATACAGGACCTTATGTAAAGTGAATTTTAAATGAAAGTGCAATTTGGCACAGACCGCACTGGCAGAAAAATAGTAGATACTTCTTGTAGTTATACTTTTTTGAACAAGAAGTCGGTTACAAAACTGCATCCATGAACACCATTCAAATCTGATCGTTTTATCTGTAAGACATGAGCGATATTCAGCGTTAAATCACATACAGATAAATTGCCAGAAAGTGTGCGCCTGCACCAATTAAGACAAATACATGCCAAATTGCGTGGGTATATCTTACGCGTTTTAAGGCATAAAACAATGCACCCACGGTGTAGGCAATGCCGCCAATTAGCAAAAAGGTCAGGGCTTGGCTGCTTAAATAGGCTTGCATATCGTCCATGACCAGAACGGCTAACCAACCCATCACCAAGTAGGTAATTAAAGAAATTTTATGAAAACGGTTGATAAATACCAGTTTAAATAGGGTGCCAATCAGGGCAATAATCCACAGGGCAATTAACAAATATTGTGCTTTTTGAGTAGGAATCGCGATGGATAAAAATGGGGTATAAGTCCCTGCAATTAAATAATAAATTGCGGTGTGATCTAACTTTTTATAAAAATAACGACGGTCTGCTGCGGTTGCCATGTGATACAGCATTGAAGCAGAAAAAAGCAGTACCATGCTTATTGCATAGGCCCACAAACCTAGCCATTGTCCCGTACTTAAATACGCACCTTTAATGATTAAAAGAATACCTGCAATAAATGCCAAAGCCGCACCAACACCATGGCTCAGATAGTTAATCCGTTCTTCTTGCAGGTCATAATCAGGCACTAAAGGGGCATTTAATTTCATGGCGAATCTGCTTTAATTTCTTTAATTATACAACTGTATCGTAATTCAATTTTGCTTTTAGGGTAATAACAATTAAACTTGAATTGTAATTTTTTCAGGTTTTTATTATGTCGACTTTGGCTTCTCCCTCTGTGCAGGAACAACAATTCTTAGAGGCTTTTCAGCAAGCCATTGATACACAAAAGCTTGATCGTGTGGTGCTGAGTCAATATAAAGGCGAACTGGAACAATTAGAAAAAATCACCTTACGGGTGATTCAGCTAAATCAAGACACCGTTTTAACTTGTTTGTATCGCCATAAAACGCAGGATATCACCAAAAACTATCCTTTGGCAGAAGCACAGATACAATTGAGTCACTTATTGGCAGATTGTAAACAGGCCAATTTATTTACGACAGATCAGGAAATTCAGCTAAAAAAGAACAAAAAGAAAGCCATGCTCAGCATTAGTAAAACAGCACCGACTATAGCGAAACCGAAAGAACCACAAGGACATGACCGAGAAAAGCAGCGTTATGTCGATCAATCCAGCCCATTTTTACAACACTTGGGGATTAGCGATGCCAAAGCGCAAATTATTCCGAGCATGGCGCGTAAATGGAAACAGATTAATAAATTTATTGAAATTTTTTCGGGTGCCTTGGCGCAAATCAAAATTTCGGAAAATACCTTGCGCGTGGTGGATTTTGGTTCAGGCAAAGGCTATTTAACTTTTGCGCTCTATGACTATTTGCAAAAGCAGCAATTTATTCCCTTTGTGACTGGGGTGGAACTAAACCCGAAAATGGTTGAGTTTTGTCAGTCGGTGGCGAGTGCTTCAGACTTTCAGCAGCTAGATTTTTTCAGGGCGATGTGCGCACCTATCAGCCAGAACATTTAGATGTAATGATTGCTTTGCATGCCTGTGATGTCGCCACCGATTTTGCAATTCATACTGGTATTCGCCTGAATGCACAAATGATTATGTGCGCGCCGTGTTGCCATAAAGAGTTGCGTCCACAATTACAAAGCCCAAGCGTGTTGCAACCGATGCTGCAATTTGGCATTCATGCAGGGCAACAGGCGGAAATGTTAACCGATACCATCCGCGCTTTATTGCTCAAAGCCTATGGTTATGACACCAAAGTTTTTGAGTTTGTCGCTTTAGAACACACCAGTAAAAACAAAATGATTTTGGCAACCAAACGTCAAAATTGGAGTGAACCTGATCAAGCAGTTTTGGCACAAATTCGTGATTTAAAAACCATGTACGGTATTCAAAAACATTCTTTGGAGTTGTTGTTGAACGATCAGTGGGATCAACAGGGCATTGGTTCTAAGTGCTAAGCAAGATGGAACAGGATATAAAGATGCAAGATTATGAAATTCAATCGGGCACTTGGACACAATTTGCTGCAGAGGCCAAATCTATTCGTGAGCAAGTCTTTATTCAGGAACAGCGAATTGCGCCTGAAGATGAGTGGGATGCACAAGATGCAGTTGCCTTGCATTTTGTGGTCTATGCAACTGGACAGGCGATTGCAACAGCACGTTTACTGGAAAATCACAGTATTGGACGGGTTGCAGTGTTGAAATCACAGCGCGGTTTAGGTGTGGGACGTGTTTTAATGCAGCATATTATTCAGGTGGCAAAGCAGCAGCAACGTCCGTGGGTCAAGTTGTCTGCGCAGGAACACGCGATTCCGTTTTATCAAAGTTTGAGTTTTCAGGTTGAGGGTGAGTCGTATTTAGATTGTGGTATTCCGCATGTAGATATGCGATTGATATTTTAAACGAATTGTCGATAGTCCTGATTTTAATCGTGCAAAATAAAAATCGCCATGATGGAATGTGATCATGGCGATTTCTTTTTATAAACTGTATGAACAGAGCCGCTAGCGCATATTAATGTCCATGTGCGGGTGCTGGCTCATGGTTTTCAGGCATATTGGCATGTTCTGTTTCAGTCATACCGTGTGCATCTGCAGTTTCAGCAGCCAAAGCTTCACGTGCTTCACGATCTGCTTGTGCTTTTGCCAATGCTTCTTGTGACATAGCTGGCGCATTTTTAAAGGCGTGTTGCTGAGTATTCTGCTTTTGTTGCTGGCTAGGCATGTAGTCAGGTTCATTCGTGACCGCTAACCAGAAAATAAACATGAAAATTCCACCCAAAATACAGAAAATAAAGAGTGCTTTCCAACCCCAAGGTGATTTTTCAGGAGTAAGGCGTTCGGTCATGTGCATCTACCCAATTTGAATCTAAATCTTAAAATTATGTAACTTTATAACATAAAATGCATGAAAAACGGATTAAATTCTATTTATGCAGGGATATTCATTGTAATTTTGAGCAAATAAAAAGAGGGATGATATATCCCTCCCAGATTGCTTTAAATTTAAAGTTTAGCTTTAAATGCTTTTAGCACCTGCAGCAACACGATCTTGCAAGATTTTAGGTGGGGTAAAACGCTCGCCATATTCAGCAGTAAGTTGCTGTGCTCGTGCCAAAGCCTGTGTTAAACCATATTGATTCAAAAATTGTAAAGCACCACCTGTCCATGCAGGGAAGCCAATGCCAAAAATTGAACCAACATTGGCATCAATGACAGATTCTAAAACACCTTCTTCCAAGCAACGTAAGCTGTCCAGTGCTTGTACAAATAAGAAACGGTTAATCATCTCTTGTTCAGCGATTTCGGTATTTTGATACCAATGACTTAATCCCGACCAAAGCTGTTTTTTACCCTGTTCAGGGTAGTCATAAAAGCCTGCACCTGCAGCTTTGCCTTTACGTGAGAATTGATGAATCATGGTTTGAATGACTTCATCTGCACTCGACAGTGGTCGGTCTTTTCCTTCGGCTTGCAGCGCCTTACGTGCTTCCTGTGCCACGTGTTCAGATAAGGTTAAAGATACTTCATCCTGAATAGCAAGTGGGCCAACAGGCATACCTGCTTTTAAAGCTGCCATTTCAATTTTGGCAGGATGTACGCCTTCTGCCAGTAAGCGCAAGCCTTCCTGCACAAAAGTGCCAAACACCCGACTGGTAAAAAAGCCACGTCTGTCATTGACTACAATCGGTGTTTTACCAATGTGTTGCACAAAGTCATATGCTTTTGCCAAAGTATCGGCAGAGGTGTTTTTTCCTTTAATGATTTCTACCAACGGCATTTTATCGACAGGACTAAAGAAATGCAGTCCAATAAAGCGCTGTTGATCTTGCGCAGCTTGGGCAAGCCCGCTTATTGGCAAAGTTGAGGTATTGGATGCCATCACACCTTGTTCTGCCAGAAAAACTTCGGCTTCTTGTGTGACTTGCGCCTTGAGTTGAGGATTTTCAAATACCGCCTCAATAATCAAATCACAGCCTTGTAAATCGGCAGCCTGTGCCGTTGGATGAATATTGGCTAAGACTTGTGCTGCTCGCTCTGCACTTATACGACCTTGCGATACTTGTTTATCCAATAGTTTTTGACTGTAAGCTTTGCCTTTTTCAGCTTGTTCGATGGATACATCTTTAAGAACAACCGCAATGCCTTTGCTTGCTGTGGCATAAGCAATGCCTGCGCCCATCATGCCTGCACCTAAAATGCCGACTTTTTGAGTTTGATGCGGTGCAATGCCTTGCGGACGGCCACTGCCCGATTTAATCGCATTCAGCCCATGCCAAAAGGTGCCAATCATATTTTTAGAAATTTGACCTGTTGCGAGCTGGGTAAAATAGCGAGATTCAATGCGTAAGGCTGTATCGACATCAACCTGCGCACCTTCTACTGCTGCACTCAAAATTGCTTCAGGCGCAGGGTAACAGCCTTTGGTTTTGTCGCGTAGCATGGCAGGAGCAATGGAAAGCATTTGCGCGACAGCAGGTGTAGATGGTGTTCCCCCAGGGATTTTATAGCCTTTGACATCAAATACTTGTTGTGATTGAGGATGTGCAAGAATCCAGTCTTGGGCTTTGCTGAGTAATTCTGTTTCATTTTCAGCAAGATCATGGATTAAACCTAAACTTTGTGCTTTTTCCACACTCAGCTGTTTGCCTTCCATCAACAGCGGCAGGGCAGTTTGTAAACCCAATAAACGTACCATCCGCACAATACCACCGCCACCAGGCAATAAACCTAAAGTCACTTCGGGTAAACCAAACTTGGTTTTTGCATCACGAATTGCAATACGATGATGACAGCACAGAGCAAGTTCCCATCCGCCGCCGAGTGCCGTGCCATTTAAGGCAGCTACCACAGGAATACCACGGGTTTCAATATAACGCAGCTGTGCTTTTAGGTTTTCAATCATCTGAAAAAATGAGCTGGCATGCTCAGGCTGTACTTGAATCAACTCATCTAAGTCACCGCCTGCAAAAAAGGTTTTTTTCGCAGAGGCGAAAATGATTCCCGCCACTTGTTCGTCTGCTTTTAACTTTTGTACCACTTGCGCTAATGCATCTCTAAAGTCAGCATTCATGGTGTTGGCAGATTGATTTGGTGAGTCAAAGGTTAGAATGACAATGTTATCGGCATTTTTATAATAGTGAATGGCGCTCATTTTTATACTCCTTATACTCGCTCAATAATGGTGGCAATTCCCATCCCACCGCCTACACATAATGTAGCCATGCCGCGTTTTTTATCTTGTCGTTCTAGCTCGTCCAGTAAGGTGCCTAAAATCATGGCACCTGTAGCGCCAAGTGGATGACCCAAGGCAATAGCACCACCATTCACATTGACTTTGGCGGGATCAACCTGAAGTTCTGTAATAAAACGCAGAACCACGGCTGCAAAGGCTTCATTGACTTCAAACAGATCAATATCTTCAATGTTCAGTCCTGCTTTGGCTAAGGCTTTGCGTGCTGCAGGCGCGGGTCCTGTGAGCATAATGGCAGGGTCTGTGCCAACCAGTGCGGTAGCAAGCACTTTGGCGCGTGGTTTTAAGTTGTGTTGTTGTACCGCTTGTTCCGATGCAATCAAGACCAATGCCGCGCCATCAACAATACCTGATGAATTGCCTGCATGATGCACATGATTGACTTGTCCTGCTTCAGGATATTTTTGCAGGGCAATCGCATCAAAACCCATTTGTCCCATATTGGCAAAACTCGGCTTGAGCTGTGCCAAGCTTTCAGCCGTGGTCTGTGGTTTGATAAATTCATCTTGTGCCAAAATCACCACACCTGCCTGATCTTTGACAGGTACAATCGAGCGCTCGAAATGTCCCTGTGCTTGTGCTGCTGCGGCTTTGTGCTGTGATGCTGCTGCAAATTGATCGACTTCTGTACGGCTATAGCCATCGAGTGTGGCAATTAAGTCAGCGCCAATACCTTGTGGAATAAAGTCACAAGCCATATTGGTTTCAGGGTCGAATGCCCAAGCACCACCATCGGAACCCATTGCCACGCGTGACATAGATTCCACACCACCTGCAACGATTAAATCTTCCCAACCCGAACGAACTTTTTGCGCTGCGAGGTTCACGGCTTCTAAACCTGAGGCACAAAAGCGGTTGATTTGTACCCCAGCAACATCATTGTCCCAACCTGCGGCAATCGCTGCGGTTTTGGCAATATCTGCACCCTGATCGCCAATTGGTGTGACACAACCCAAAACAATATCGTCTACTTGTGAGGTGTCTAGGTTGTGTCGTTGTTGCAATTCATTCAATAAGGTTGTGAGTAGGCGAATGGGTTTAACTTCGTGTAATGCGCCATCTTTTTTTCCTTTGCCGCGCGGAGTGCGAATAGCATCAATGATGTAGGCCTCGCTCATAATCAATCCCTTGTCGATAGTTTTCTTTATGATTGCTTTTGAGTGTAATCTGAAAATTTTGAAGTGCAATGACGAGAACGGTACAGGTCAGTGAGGTTTTTTGCTAATTGGGATGACGCAGTAATTTGGCAGAAAGATTGAAACTATAATAGAGCGATAAAAAAAGCCCTTGCGGTGTGCAAGGGCAATCGATTGGAATTACGAGTTATTGTGAATTGTCGATTCTAAATTAATGATAACCGTGCAACTGACGGTATAAACCAGGTGTGACGCCAGTCCACTTTTTGAAAGCACGGTGGAAAGTACTGGTTTCGCTAAAGCCAACTTGTTGTGCCACATCTTCAAGGGTAAGTTCAGGATTCAGCAATAGGTGAATCGCGGCATCACGGCGTAATGCATCTTTTACCCCTTGATAGCTTTTACCTTCTGCAGCCAAACGACGACGCAAGGTTTGTGGCGATAGGTACAGCATGGATGCAACATCGTTCAAGGTTGGCATTTCTTCGCCAATTTGGCTCTTTAACACGTCACGAATACGCGAAGTTAAAGAATTGGTGTTTTTGAATTTCACCAACAATTGCGCAGGCGCGGTTTTTAAGAATTCGTCTAAGGTTTCTTGGGTTTGACGAATTGGTAAATCCAAGTAGTCGGCAGCAAAGGTAATTTCGGTGCGTGGCATGTCAAATTGCATGACAGGCGCAAAGAACAGCGCATCGTATTCATCTGCATGTGCAGGACGTGGATAGCCAAAATGTACGCGCTCCAAAGGCAGGCGACGTTCAATCAGCCAAGATGCCAAGCCGTGCCAAATCATCAACATACTTTCAGTAATAAAGTGATCAGGATCCATAGCTTGTGGAATAGATGGTACCAAACGTGCTTCGTGTTTATCACGTTCTAAGGTAACCGACCAATCATCACCAAACAGTTTGTAGAATTGCGAAGAGAGTTCTAAGGCATCGCCCAGTGTTTTGGCGTGAATTACCAATTGGCACATGATCGCGAATGTACCCAAACGACGTGGCTGAGAATCAAAACCCACGTGTTCGTCTTGGGTCACCATCCACAACATTTTAATAAAGCGGGTATATTGTTCAGGTGAAATACGTGCTTTCGGTTGGCGCAGAAGTTCTGCCTCAATACCGACATGAGATAATAAGGTTTCGACATCCATGCCGAGTCGCTTAACACCCGTGAGCGCTGCATTTACAAAATGGATACTAATGGTATCTCTGCTCATGTTAAATCCTTCAGTCTCTTTTGTATTCACGTAAGCTTGACCTAAATGACGCTAAAAAATTGAAATTGGCAATTTACAATACCAATTTTACTTATTTTACATAATAAATTGCCGAAATGATCAAGGTAAATGGCTGAACATGACATTGTGTTACAGTTTTGCTGTTTATAAGATGAACGGAAAATCAGTAAAAATCGAGTAATCACAACAATGACACATGCACTGAGCGGTTTAAAAGTTTTAGATTTTTCCACCTTATTGCCCGGCCCTTTTGCCAGTTTGTATTTGGCGGATATGGGTGCAGAGGTGATTCATATTGAATCGGCAACCCGTCCTGACTTAATTCGTTTATTTCCGCCCTATGCCAATGGACAAGCGACTTCGCACAGTTATTTGAATCGGAATAAACAGTCAATTACTTTGGATTTAAAATCCCCCGAAAGTATTCAGCTTATTCACGATAAAATTGCCGAATTCGATATTGTATTGGAACAGTTTAGACCAGGCGTGATGCAGCGTTTAGGGCTGGACTATGCCAGCTTGGCAAAAATTAATCCGCGACTGATCTATTGTTCCATCACAGGTTATGGACAAACAGGCGATTATCAACAAAGGGCAGGACATGACATCAACTATTTAGCCTTGTCTGGCATTGCGGGGCATAGTGGACGGCAAGCGGGTGGGCCGCCACCGCTCGGGATTCAAGTGGCCGATGTAGCAGGTGGATCATTGCATGCTTTGGTGGCGATTTTAAGTGCAGTGATAGAACGTCAGCGCAGTGGTTTAGGGCAGTATATTGATATTTCGATGACCGATTGCGCTGCGACTTTAAACAATATGGCCGCTTCAGCAGTTTTGGCGGCACAGGTTCCTCAATATGCTGAGCAATCTTACTTAAATGGTGGCACCTATTATGACTATTATGAAACAGCAGATGGCCGTTATCTTTCAGTCGGTAGTTTAGAGCCGCAGTTTATGCAGGGTTTGGCACAGATTTTAAACTTACCGATACTTTTGGAAAAAGGGGCATCTTTAGATCCGCAAGAGCGCTTGCAAGTCAAACACGCTATTCAAGATAAAATTAAAACACAAAGTTTTGCCACATGGCAGCAGGTATTCGCGCAATATGATGTCTGCGTTGAACCTGTATTCACTTTAGATGAAGCCTTACATTCACCTTTGGCACAGCAACGCGGTTGGACAGTAGAAGTTCCTATTCAGCAGAATGCCGAAAAAACTGAAACTCAGTTGGCGTGTCCAATTAAATTTTCACGTTCTCAAATGCGTTACGATTATATAGGGCAGGCTTTGGGTGCAGGGCAGTGGTCATCTCAGACTAAAAATCAGGATGAAGATGAAGCCAAGTCATAACCATAGGTATTAAATAAAAGTTCGAATAGATGCTTTAGCAGAAAAAGTGCTAAAGCATGCACTATTTCGTGATAGCTCTATAAAAAGCCTGTTAATTTTGGCAAAGGCTTACAGGCTGTGATGTTGCGATGGCTTATCAATAAAACCGCTAAGAAATATGTAAAAAACACATTTTGTTGATAGATTGAATCTCGCTATGCTGTCAGCCGTGATAATAGAAATGACTAGCTGTACGCCATGTATTTATATACTGATTTCGATCAGCAACTGATTAATGAACGTGTTGCACAGTTCCGCGACCAAACGGAACGTTATTTAGCAGGCAAATTGACTGAGGATGAATATCGTCCATTGCGTCTGCAAAATGGTTTGTATGTACAACGCTATGCGCCAATGTTGCGTATTGCGGTGCCTTACGGTCTGATGAACTCTAAGCAATTGCGTAAAGTTGCGCAGCTTGCCAAAGACTATGACCGTGGCTATGCGCACGTATCAACACGTCAAAATATTCAGTTTAACTGGCCTGCACTGGAAAATGTGCCTGACATGCTGGCAGAGCTTGCAACCGTACAAATGCACGCAATTCAGACTTCGGGTAACTGTATTCGTAATACCACCACAGACCAGTATGCAGGTGTCGTGGCGGGCGAAATTGCTGACCCACGTCCAACCTGTGAATTAATTCGTCAGTGGTCGACTTTCCACCCTGAATTTGCCTTCTTGCCACGTAAATTCAAAATTGCGGTGTCTGCACTGGAAGAAATTGACCGTGCTGCGACTGCATTTCATGACATTGGCGTCTATATTGTTAAAAATGAAGCAGGCGAAATTGGCTATAAAATTAAAGTTGGTGGCGGCTTAGGTCGTACTCCAATTATCGGTAGCTTTATTCGTGAGTTCTTGCCACGTGAAGATTTGATTGCTTACTTAGAAGCTATTTTACGTGTCTATAACTTGCATGGTCGTCGCGACAACAAATATAAAGCACGTATCAAAATTTTGGTAAAAGCTTTAACGCCAGCAGTATTTGCAGAAAAAGTTGAAGCTGAATTTGCACATACGGTGAAAACCTTAAAAATTGATGCAGAAACTTTGCAAAAAATGGATGAAAACTTCACGCCATTTGCTTATCAAAACTATGCCGATGAAGATTTTAGCGAGCTGTTTGCACAGTATCCAAAATTCAAGCAATGGTTCAACATCAACACCAATGCGCACAAAGTACAAGGCTACCGTATTGTCACCATTTCATTGAAACGTGCAGGTGTTGCACCGGGTGACATGACGACAGAAGAAATGAATTTGATTGCAGATTTAGCCGATCAATATACCTTTGGTGAATTGCGCACCACGCATGAGCAAAATATTGCTTTGGTAGATGTGCCACAAAAAGACCTGTTTGCATTGTGGCAAGTGCTCGATGCCAATAACTTGGCGCGCGCGCATATTGGCTTTATTACCGATATTATTTGCTGTCCGGGTGGTGATTTCTGTTCACTTGCCAATGCCAAATCTATTCCAATTTCAGAAGCCATTTCACGCCGTTTTGATGATTTGGATACCATTTATAATCTTGGCAAACTGGATTTAAATATTTCAGGTTGTATGAACGCTTGTGGTCATCACCACGTTGGTAATATCGGGATTTTAGGTGTCGATAAAAAAGGCGCGGAATTCTACCAAATCACTTTGGGCGGGCATGCAGACCATGATGCGTCAATCGGTGATATTTTAGGGCCATCTTTTGCTGCTGAAGTGATTCCTGATGTGGTGGAAGAAATTTTAAATACCTACTTAGATTTGCGTAGTGAAGGTGAAGACTTCATCGACACTTATCGCCGTGTCGGCATTCAACCATTTAAGGAGCGCGCTTATGCTTAATACTGCACTACCTGTGCTCGCGAAAGATGGCACGATTGCAGACAATACTTATCAAGTGATTGCTGAAGATGCAGCATTACCGCAAGGTGATGTGGTGCTCAGCGTTGAACAGCTTGATCAGTTGGCACAAATTTCAGGTAAAAAAGCCCTATATTTAACGGTAGATGCTTCGCCTGAAAACCATGAATTTCCATTGGCAGAACTGGATGCGATTTTTATTGAATTTGCAGGTTTTAACGATGGCCGTGGTTATTCTTTTGCGGCATTGTTACGCCGTCAAGGCTTTCAGGGTGAACTTCGCGCAGTCGGTGATGTCTTTAAAGACGTCTTAAATTATATGAAGCGTGCAGGTTTCGATACTTTCGTGATTAAAGAAGGTAAAGATGTGCAAGAAGCTGCAGCAGGTTTGGCGGACTTTACCCATCCTTATCAAGCTTCTACCGCAGTGCCAAAACCAAATTATCAAACAGGTGCGTAATATATTGATGATGGATTTCATCGAAATGTAGATAGATTTTATCGAAATATCACGGTTCACACATTTACAAACAGCCTGCCATGTGCAGGCTTTTTGTTTGCCTTAAAATGATCAAACGGCTTGTTTTATCGCACTTCTTAATGATTTAATTTACCGTAAAGTGCTGTAGTATAAGCACGCTGATGTAGCATCGCAGTCTTATGTAGGCGTTATTTTTACATTATCAAAAATCAATCAAGACGATAATTTGATGTGATTATCCTCTGATTTATTTTTCAATTTTTTCATGATGAAGTGATTTGTCTTTATGCAAAATTCTATCCGTATTGGTATTGCTGGTTATGGCAACTTAGGTCGTGGTGTTGAAACGGCGATTCATAAAAACCCAGATTTACAATTGGTGGGTATTTTTACCCGTCGTGCGCCTGAAAGCGTTTCACCATGTTTTGCTGAAACAGCAGTGTTTCACATGGATTCATTGTCAGATTTTCAAGACAAAATTGATGTGCTGATTTTATGTGGTGGTTCAAAAGACGACTTGCCACAACAAGGTCCAGTACTGGCGAGCCAATTTAATATTGTCGATAGTTTCGATACGCATGCACGTATTCCTGAATATTATGCATCTGTAGATGCACCTGCGACAGCGAACAAGAAAACTGCACTCATCTCAATTGGTTGGGATCCAGGCATGTTCTCGATTAATCGTTTATTTGGTGAAGCGTTGTTACCTGATGGTGAAACCTATACTTTTTGGGGTAAAGGTTTAAGTCAGGGTCACTCAGATGCCATTCGTCGTGTTGATGGTGTAAAAGCAGGTGTGCAATATACCATTCCATCGAATGATGCCATTGAACAAGTGCGTAGCGGTGCGCGTCCTGTATTAAGCACCAAAGATAAACATACTCGTGAATGTTATGTCGTACTTGCAGAAGGTGCCGATGCTGCTGCGGTAGAGCAAGCGATTGTGACCATGCCAGATTATTTCGCTGACTACAACACAACCGTAAATTTCATTGATGAAGCGACTTTAGCCAAAGATCACCAACGCATGCCACATGGTGGTTTTGTCATTCGCAGTGGTAATACCAGCGATGAACAAAAACAAGTGCTTGAATTCTCATTGAAGTTAGACAGCAATCCTGAGTTTACCGCGAGTATTTTGGTGGCTTATGCACGTGCTTGCTATCGTTTAAACCAAATGCAGCAATATGGTGCAAAAACTGCTTATGATGTTGCGCCAGGTTTATTGTCAATGAAATCGCCTGAACAGTTGCGTGCAGAATTGCTCTAAACTTTTTAAAGCTATAAGCAAAAAGACGAATCAATGATTCGTCTTTTTACTTTTTGAATAAAGAAGGGTTAGGGAATGACTTTATTCAATCTACCTCAATCCCTCTTTACGAAATAGGGGTTGCAAGGCACTTAAAGTAATTCAATCGCGACCGCAGTTGCTTCACCACCACCAATACAGAGAGCAGCCACACCACGCTTGCCACCTGTACGTTTAAGCGCATGAATCAAAGTCAGGATAATACGTGAACCTGTAGAACCCACAGGATGCCCAAGTGCACATGCACCACCGTTGATATTCACTTTTTCAGGATCAAGCTTGAACTCATCCATTGGGCACATGGTGACCATAGCAAAAGCTTCATTAATTTCCCATAAATCTACATCTGCAACTTGCCAACCCGCTTTATCCAATACTTTTTGAATCGCACCAATTGGAGCAATGGTGAATTCTGAAGGATGTTGTGAGTTGGTTGCATAGCCCACAATTTTTGCCATAGGCTTTAACCCTTGGGCAGCAGCATGTTCAGCAGAAGTGAGTACGAGTGCCGATGCACCATCCGAAATAGAGCTGGCATTTGCAGCAGTAATACTACCATCTTTAGCGAAGGCTGGACGAAGTGTTGGAATTTTTTCAATATTGGCATTAAAAGGTTGTTCATCTTTATCTACAATGACATCGCCTTTACGTGTTGCAACTGTCACAGGGACAATTTCATCGGCAAAATAGCCTTCATTGACTGCAGTTTGTGCACGTTTGAGTGAGCGAATCGCAAAGTCATCCATTTGTTGGCGTGTGTAACCTTTGCTATTGGCCATATCTTGTGCGAATGAGCCCATTAAACGCCCTGTTTCTGCATCTTCTAAGCCATCTAAGAACATGTGATCTTTCACATCACCGTGTCCCATGCGGTAACCCGCACGTGCTTTAGTCAGAATATAAGGTGCATTACTCATTGACTCCATACCACCAGCGACAATGATTGAGGCAGAACCTGCTTTGATTGCATCGGCTGCTTGCATGACAGCTTTCATACCAGAACCACAGAGTTTGTTGATGGTGACCGCACCTGTAGAATCTGGTAAGCCTGCTTGACGCATCGCCTGACGAGCAGGGCCTTGCTTTAAGCCTGCAGGCAGGACGCAGCCCATAATGACTTCATCGATTTCTGTTGCTTGTACCCCCGCACGTTGAATGGCCGCTTGGATACTTGCCGCACCTAATTCTGGTGCAGTCACATTGGCTAAACTGCCTTGAAAGCCACCCATTGCAGTGCGTGCACCATTTACAATAACGATATCCGTCATTTTATTCTCCCAGTTTTTTTATATGTGCTTTTGTCTAGATTTAATTCCAAGCAGGAATAGATCACTTCAGCAGTATAGGCAAAAAAAGATGAGAATAAAGTGACAATATAAAGATCATTTAGACTGCTCAGTTAACATCCATTGATGTCTTCAGCTCGAGTTTGCCCCATTTTACTAAGCACCAGTCGTTTGCTCGCGACGTGAGTAGAGCAGTAAAAGAAACTACCATTCGAGCCGATCGGCAAACCTTGTTGAGCATTAAAAGTCACACTAGGAATGTTTAAAGTTCCACGCCAATCCAGAGTTCCGTATTTAAGTGCAGTTTTTTCTGTATAAAGAATGTATTCACTGTCGTCAATTTGGCGGTTTCGATTACGATCCATAAAGATCAAAAAACCAGTATCCCAGTTTTGCATACTACATTGAACAAAGTTTTGTGTAGGACAAATCACCACATTGCTATGATGGGTGAAGGCATGAGAACGTGCTATTTTCAGACTGGCCTGTAATGAATAATGAATTCGTTTGAGTTCTTGTTCTGCCATCAGTTGATGAAAATGGGGTAGGGCAATCATGACTAAAATCGCACTAATTGCTAAGGTGACGATCAATTCAAACAGCGTGAAGCCATTTTTTCTTACATTCGACATAAGTCTTTACCTGTTATTGTTATGTTTTTTTATGATTAATTTGAGTAATTTGTTGTTTTATAGCGCTTTATGTGTTGTATAATAATTTCTAAACAACTTTTCGTGAAAGTGTTAGAATAAACCGCAAGAAAGATAGGCTATTCGCACCAAATAATTGAGTAAAAAGTTACCGAATTACAACGGAAATTGTAAGTAATTTTGTCAATAATTTACTTGATTAAAATTATCAAGCACTTGGAAAAGTAAAAAAGTGTTTGTATGATTCAAAGTGACTAGCTTAAAAATAATACTGGGGTATAAGAAAGCCTATCTCAGGGTAGTCGAAAATTTAAGCTTGAGCTTGAACAACAATTGTTATCTCTGGAGGATAAATCCATGAAAATGAGTCGTATTGCATTAGCAATGCTCGTAGCTGCTCCTTTAGCTGCTGCAAACGCGGGCGTAACTGTTACCCCATTAATGCTTGGTTATACTATGTTTGATACACAGCATAACAATGGTGGTAATGATGGTAGTTTAACAAGTGGCGCAGAACTTGATGATGACTTGTTCGTGGGTGCAGCACTTGGTGTTGAGCTTACTCCTTGGTTAGGTTTTGAAGCTGAATATAGCCAAATCAAAGGTGATGTGAGTAACGGTGGTGAATACAAGGGTCAAAATATCGCAGGTAACTTCTATGCGACTTCTGATCTAATCACTAAAAACTATGACAGCAAAATCAAGCCATACGTACTTTTAGGTGCTGGTCACTATAAATATGACGTGGAAGGTGCTAATGGTGTCGGTTATATCCGTGATGGTGAAGAAGGTACTTTAGGTAACGCAGGTGTGGGTGCGTTCTTCCGTTTGAACGATGCTTTATCTCTTCGTACTGAAGCACGTGGTACTTACCACTTTGATGAGCAATTCTGGAACTACACAGCTTTAGCTGGTCTTAACGTAGTTCTTGGTGGTCACTTGAAGCCAGCTGCTCCTGTAGTAGAAGTTGCCCCAGTTGAAACCGTTGCTCCAGTTCAACCAGCTCCACAAGAGTTGACTGAAGACCTGAACATGGAACTTCGTGTGTTCTTTGATACGAACAAATCAAACATCAAAGATCAGTACAAGCCAGAAATCGCTAAAGTTGCTGAGAAGTTAGTTGAATATCCAAACGCTACTGCTCGCATCGAAGGTCACACTGACAACACTGGTCCACGTGCATTGAACGAACGTTTATCTTTAGCGCGTGCGAACTCTGTTAAATCTTCACTTGTAAATGAATACAATGTAGATCCAGCTCGTTTGTCTACTCAAGGTTTCGCTTGGGATCAACCGATTGCTGACAACAACACTAAAGAAGGTCGTGCTATGAACCGTCGTGTATTCGCGACGATCACTGGCAGCCGTACAGTGACTGTTGAACAACAAGCTCAATAATTTGAGTTAAGTTGAAAAAACGACTCTTCGGAGTCGTTTTTTTTATGCTTATTTTTATGAAATATATTGACTAAAGAGTGCCTGAAATGATTTACATTCAATACTTTTAAAAAATATTGTAAAAGTATGATTTTTAAAATAAAGAGTAAATAAGGTAGAGGCAGATGGTGCTTAATATTTCGGTCTGTTGACTCGTAAACTTAGTCGAATTTTTATACCAAGTTTATCGTTAATTCATTTAAAAACTCCAAAGCGTCGTCGCAGATCAAACTTTTAAAATATGGACTCGATGTCTATCAGTCGATCAAATCGTTGTTTAACGATTATAAAATCAACATTGAGCAGTTTGTGGCGTGATCTCTCGCCGTAATATTGATAACAAAATATGTTGTAACTCGAATTTGCTTGAAATTTACGCTAAAAAAACAGCCAAATGTTGACTGTTTTTTGAATCTTAGCTTCTCAAATGAAATGCAATAGAAGAAGAATTTTTTTAGTCATGATCAGGGTGTAGTGGTTTCACATCCATCTCCTGATATGCAATCAGTTTGGTTTTGTGTTTCCATTTATAGCCTAACCAAATGACCAAGAACAAAAGAATACCAATATAAGTCGATAAAACAGCGAGCCATTCACCTTCAAGCACTGCTTGGTAGTTTTGCCCTAACACGACAATTGCACACAAAATAAAGGCAAACCATGGCGCAAAAGGAAAGAATTTGGCGCGGTAATCTAAATCTTCAAGTTTGTAGCCTTGTGCCAAATAGCCTTTACGAAAGCGGTAATGCGATACAGCAATCCCGAGCCAAACGATAAAGCCACACATGCCTGACATATTCAGAAGCCAGTTAAATACTTGTTTTTCGCCAATAAATGTTGTTAAAAAACATAGTGCAGCGATTGCTGTTGTGGCATACAGTGCATTCATTGGGACGCCACGAGCATCCAAGCGGGCAAAAGCTTTTGGAGCACTGCCTTTACGTGCCATATCAAATAGCATACGGGTCGATGAATACATACCCGAGTTACCGGCAGAAAGAATCGCAGTTAAAATTACTGCATTCATGACACTTGCGGCAAAGGCAAAGCCTGCCTGTTCATACAGTAAAGTAAACGGAGAGAGTGCAATGTTATCGGTGGCGGCTGCTTGAAGTAAACGTGGGTCATCATAGGCGATTAAGGTACCAATAATGAAAATACACACGATATAAAACAATAAAATACGCCAGAAGATTTGTTTAATTGCAATCGGAATTGTTTTCTTAGGATTTTTAGATTCACCCGCTGCAACGCCAACCATTTCAGTACCTTGAAATGAGAATCCTGCAATCATCGCCACACCAATTAAGGCAGATAGTCCACCTACAAATGGCGCTTCGCCTTTGCTCCAATTGGCAAATGTAGCAACATCAGGGTTGAGCATGATTTTGACAATCATAAAAATACCGATAATGATGAATGCCACAATCGCAAGTACTTTGACCAAAGAAAAGAAGAACTCAGACTCACCAAAACCTTTGACGGTTAATGCGTTAATTGCGAAAACCACCGCTAAAAATAATGCACTCCAGTAAAAGCCAGGAATATCAGGAAACCAAAATTTCATGATGAATTGCACCGCAACCAATTCAAATGCCACGGTAATAGCCCAGTTGTACCAATAGTTCCAACCTAGTGCAAAACCGAAACCACCTTCGACATATTTACTGCCATAGGTAAAGAACGCGCCTGAAGTTGGATTATGCGTTGCAAGTTCGCCTAGACTGGTCATCAAAAAATAAATCATGACGCCAATTAGGGCATACGCAAGCAAGGCGCCACCAGGACCTGCATTGGCAATGGTCGCACCTGAAGCAAGGAATAAACCTGTACCAATTGAGCCACCAATGGCGATCATGTTTAAATGACGCGCACCGAGCTTACGCTGCAGTTTTCTACTGTTGTGTGAGTCGCTCATCCTACTTCCTTTGTATTTTTCTGCGTGCTAGCAAACAGCACTTTAAAGCCTTGTTGATCTGCCTTGATTGTGCATTGACCGAAACTTTGTTCAATTAAGAGTGGATAATTCAAAAAGCGATTGGCCACAATCCAAAGTTCACCACCCGATTTCAGATGACGACGTGAAGTTTTACACAGGTTTTCACTGGCATCGTAATGTGTTTGAATGCCTTGGTGGAATGGGGGATTACTCACGATGGCATGCAAAAATAGCGGTGCATCTTCAACGCCTGTCACGGCTTTAATTTCAAGTTGTTGTGGATTGAGCTGATTTTTTTCAAACGTCATTAGCGTTGACGCTAAAGCAAAGGCATCGACATCTAAAGCAAAAATACGATTTTCAGGGTTAAGTTTGGCTAAGTAAGCACTGATCACACCCGCGCCACAGCCAAAATCTGCAATTTTTCCAGCAGTAACCTGATTCAAGTAAGGCAGTAATACAGCCGTGCCAACATCCAAGTGTTTTTGGCTAAATACACCTGGCAAGGCACAAATCTGTAAATCGCCTTTAGGTGTAGCAACTGTATAGTTTTTCGCCCAATCTGCTAAGGTTTTAGTTTGAACCTTGCAGTCTAAAATCAGCTGCCATAGTTGGCAGTGGCGGGCGCTATCTAGTTTGAGTGTTTTGCCATAAGGTTGTAATTGCTTTGCAGCCCGTTCAATTCCTGCTTTCTTTTCACCGACTAAAAATACGCTGCTGCCTTGTGGGAGTTGTGCGGCAATGGTGTGAATCAGGTAATTGAGCAGTTCCTTAGATTTCGGTACAAAAATAACAGCCTGATCAAATTCACCGACAGGCAATTCTGCACCAAAATGCACTTGTGCCTGTTGATTTTGAAAGTATTGATAGTCGTTAAAATTCCATGTCCAAACAGAAGTTTGGATTGAGTCACCCAATTCTGCGAGGAGTTGATCGGTCGGGGCATTGATCAGTAGAACGCGACCAGACAAATAGTCATATTGTCTGAGTAAAACTTCGCTTTGGGGGTTCATGGTTCTCTCTCCAATAGAAAAACACTGCCCAAGTTCAGCTCAGACAGTGTTTTTTGGACATGCAATTACTTTTTAGTTTCAGGAAGCACAATATTTAAAATGAGTGCTGCAATACCGCCTGTTGCAACGCCTGAACTGAAAATATTACGGAATAATTCAGGTAAGTGTTCCAGAATTTGTGGCACTTGTGCAACACCTAAGCCTAAGCCCAATGAAATTGCAATAATCAGTAAGGCACGACGATCTAAAGCGACACCTGAAAGAATATTGATTCCCGAAGCGGCAACGGCACCAAACATCACCATCACAGCACCACCTAGTACGGCTTGAGGCACAGCCTGAATCACACCTGCAACTGCAGGAAGTAAACCTAAAATGATGAGTAGGGCAGCAATCCAGATGCCGACATAACGGCTAGCAACACCTGTAAGTTGAATCACGCCATTATTTTGGGCAAATACCGAACTTGGAAAGGTGTTGAAAATCCCTGCCAAGAATGAGTTAGCGCCATTTACCAATACACCGCCTTTAATGCGTTGCATCCATTGTGGGCCATCGACAGGTTGATTGGAGAGTTTAGAGGTCGCGGTAATATCACCAATGGCTTCTAATGACGTCACCAAATAAATAAATGCCAATGGAATGAATAAGCTCCAAGAGAAATCCAGTCCAAAATGCATCGGAGTCGGCACTTGTACCAGAGGGGCATCTTTCAGACCTGAAAAGTCGAGATGACCCATCATGCCTGCCATTGCATAACCAATCACCAAGGCAATTAAAATGGCAGAGCTTTTAATCCACGTGATATTGATGCGGTTCAAAATAATAATAATTGCCAAGACGGTACACGACATAATCAGGTTGTCGGTATTGGCAAAGGTATTATTGCTCATGGCTTGGTAGCCACCGCCCATACTGATTAAACCTTCTTTAATTAAGGTCAAACCAATGAGAAGTACCACAATACCAGTGACCAATGGGGTAATCAGCTTTTTGACCCACGGTAAAATTTGCGATACGCCCATTTCAATAAACGAACCTGCAATGACCACGCCAAAAATTGCCGCCATGACCGATTCAACAGGTGTGCCTGCGGCGACCATAGCAGAGCCAATACCAATGATTGGGCCAATAAAGTTAAAACTGGTGCCTTGCACAATGAGCAAACCTGCACCAAAAGGGCCGACTTTTTTACATTGTAAAAAGGTTGCAATGCCTGAAATGACCAAAGACATTGACAAGATCATGTTGGTATCTTGTTTGGAAACACCTAAAGCCAAGCAAATTAAGAGACCTGGTGTGACAATTGGAACAATAATTGCCAGTAAATGCTGAAAAGCTGCTAAAAAAGCGATGAATGGTTTTGGACGGTCATTCAGACCATAGACCAAATCGAGCTGGTCTTTTGGGTGGGGAGAGTGGTTTAAATCAGACATGAGTCATAAAAAATTGCAAAAGTGGCGCTATTCTAATCGAGTTACACAGCTTTACAAAACCCAAAGCACGCCACTCATCAAAAAAAATTGTGTGTGTCAATAAAGTGTCACTATAAAACTTTAGTATTTTTCTGTATAATTTGCCCTCAAATTTATAGCGTATTGAATTTAAATGTCTGATATTAAAACTCTCCGCAACATCGCAATTATTGCGCACGTTGACCACGGAAAAACAACTCTTGTGGATAAACTTTTACAACAATCGGGCGCACTCGGTGAACGAGCGGGCGAGATTGAGCGTGTCATGGATTCAGGCGCTATTGAAAGTGAACGTGGTATTACCATTCTTGCAAAAAACACTGCAATCAAGTGGTTAGACAAACGTACTGATACTGAATACCGCATTAACATTGTGGACACCCCGGGACACGCCGACTTCGGTGGCGAAGTTGAACGTGTAATGTCGATGGTGGATTGCGTACTTCTTTTGGTTGACTCACAAGAAGGCCCAATGCCACAAACACGTTTCGTAACGCAAAAAGCGTTCGCACGTGGTTTGAAGCCAATCGTGATCATCAACAAAGTAGACAAGCCAAACGCGCGTCCAGACTGGGTTATTGATCAAGTATTTGACTTGTTTGATAACTTGGGTGCAACCGATGACCAATTAGACTTCCCAATCGTATATGCATCAGGCTTACGTGGTGTTGCTGGTCCTGCGCCAGACGAATTAGCGGAAGATATGACGCCGTTATTCCAAACAATTGTAGATATCGTCGAGCCACCAGCAGTTGATGTTGATGGTCCATTCCAAATGCAAGTCTCTTCACTTGACTATAATAGTTTCGTGGGTGTGATTGGTGTGGGTCGTATTCAACGTGGTTCTGTGAAATTGAATACACCTGTAACCGTGATTGACCAAGAAGGCAAAACACGTAACGGTCGTATCTTAAAAATCATGGGTTACCACGGTTTAGAGCGTATCGACATCGAATCTGCATCTGCAGGTGACATCGTTTGTGTAACAGGCATGGACGAATTACATATTTCTGACACGATTTGTGATCCGAAAAATGTAGAAGCTTTACCGCCGCTTTCTGTAGACGAACCAACCGTATCGATGACATTCCAAGTCAACAACTCACCTTTTGCGGGTAAAGAAGGTAAGTTCGTGACTTCACGTAACATTCGTGAACGTCTAGACCGCGAATTAATTCACAACGTTGCACTTCGTGTAGAAGATACTGACAGTCCAGACCGTTTCAAAGTATCTGGTCGTGGTGAGCTTCACCTTTCTGTATTGATTGAAAACATGCGCCGTGAAGGCTTCGAAATGGGTGTATCTCGTCCGCAAGTCATCTTGAAAGAGATTGATGGCGAAATGCAAGAACCATACGAAAACGTGACTTTTGACGTAGAAGAACAGCACCAAGGCGCTGTGATGGAACAAATGGGTAACCGTAAAGGTGAGATGACCAATATGGAAGTAGACGGTAAAGGTCGTATCCGTATTGAAGCCACTGTGCCTTCACGTGGTTTAATTGGTTTCCGTTCTGAATTCATGACCATGACTTCTGGTACGGGTATCATGACGTCAAGCTTCTCACACTATGGCCCAATGAAAGCAGGTCAAGTTGCCAAACGTCAAAACGGTGTGTTGATCTCTATGGTTCAAGGTACGTGCTTGGGTTATGCATTGTTCAGCTTGCAAGACCGTGGTCGTTTATTCGCCAAGCCTCAGTTAGAAGTTTACGAAGGTATGATCATTGGTATTAACTCTCGTTCAGATGATATGGTGGTTAACCCAACCAAAGCGAAACAGTTAACAAACGTACGTGCTTCTGGTACTGATGATGCGTTGACACTGGTACCTGCAATTGAATTCACGCTTGAACAAGCGCTTGAATTTATTGAAGATGATGAGCTGGTTGAAGTAACGCCAAAGTCAATTCGTATCCGTAAGCGTTACTTGACTGAAAACGAACGTAAACGTAACCGTTCTGGTAAATAAGTTTTAAAAATGATGTTGTCCTCATGCGGGGCAGCAAAATTTAAAAATGCCATCAATTTATTGATGGCATTTTTTGTTTAAAATTAGCAAACCAATATATAAAAGCAGATGATTTCCGAGTAAATTACGTGGAAATGAAGCTATAAAATTAATGTATACTTCGTCACATAAATTAAAGTCAAAAAAACTGGAGATTTAAATGAGTATTATTCAAGAGTTCCGCGAATTTGCGGTAAAAGGTAACATGATCGACTTGGCTGTCGGTGTGATTATTGGTGGGGCATTTGGTAAAATTGTTGACTCATTAGTGAAAGATATCATCATGCCATTGATTACTGTGATCACTGGCGGTGGTGTGGATTTCACACAAAAGTTCTTTGTTTTGGGCGATAACCCAAACAATTTACAGTCTTTAGATGAGTTAACCAAAGCAGGTGTAAATGTCCTGACCTATGGTAACTTCCTTACGATTTTAATTAACTTCATTATTTTGGCATGGGTGGTGTTCTTAATGGTGAAAATGATTAATCGTATGCGCCGTAAACAAGAAGAAGCAGCGCCAGAACCAGCAGCAACGCCAGAAGATATCGCGTTGCTACGTGAAATTCGTGATGAATTGAAAAAACGTCAATAATTTTTAATACGCAATCAAAACAAACGGCGCTTTATGCGCCGTTTGTTTGCACCCTATTCTCTAGGATGGAGAGGCGCTGAAGGCATAAAAATTACATCCGAAACTTTACTTCTACCAAATGAAAACCAAACTGACTTTTTACAGGTCCGTGTAGTACGCGTTCTGCTGCGGTAAACACTAATTTATCAATGACGGGTACCAATTGTCCTTTTTTGACCTCACCCAATTCCCCACCTTTTTTTCCTGAAGAGCAGGTCGAAAATTGTTTGGCAATTTTGGCAAAATCAGCACCTGATTGAATCCGCTTTTTCAGTTGTTCACAGGTTTCTTTATCTTTCACTAAAATATGACGCACAATAGCGGTTCTCATACTTTTTTACCTCGTTTGCTTGTTGCAGCTTTAGTCGAAGTGAGTACTTTTTTCAAAGGCTGACATTCAGGACAAAATACCGAGGCACGTTGGCCCAGTTTTAAATTTTCTAGTGTGGTTTCACAGTTCACACACATTTCACCTGCACGTCCATACGCCAACAAGGTTTGTTGGAAATAGCCATTTTCGCCCATCGCATTGCTGTAATCACGTAAGGTCGAACCGCCTAAATCAATCGCTTGTTTTAAAATGCGTTTGATTTCGAGCACTAGTTTTTCAATCTGTTTCAAACTGAGTGATGATGCAGGTTGTGCAGGGTGAATACCTAAATTAAACAGACTTTCCGTGGCATAAATATTGCCCACACCCACCACGACATGGTTATCCATAATTGCAACTTTGATGCCAACATTTTTGTTTTTGAGCTTCTGTGCAAGATAGTCGGGGTTAAAGGCATCACTCAACGGCTCAGGGCCAAGTGGATCTATCAGTTTGCGTTGAGAGCTTTCATTTAGCCATAAAATACAGCCAAAGCGACGTGGGTCGTGGTAGCGCAATTGTATATCTTCAAACTGAATAATCAAATGGTCGTGTTTGCGTAAATCTTCCTGCGCATCGCAAAGACGAAAACTGCCCGACATGCCTAAATGCCACAACATGCTGTCCTGTTCAAATTGCGCCAGAATGTATTTGGATCTGCGGGTCAATTGCAGTAATTTTTGTCCTGTGAGTTTATGTAGGTTTTCTGGAATGGGCCAGCGTAAATTGGCTTGACGTACTTCTACATTCAGGACTTTTTGATCAAGTAGCGGCAATAGACTAGTTTTGGTAGTTTCAACTTCTGGTAATTCTGGCATGGTACAAATTCAATCCGCTTTTAGAAATTAAGCAGGCAAGGACATACAGTAATGCGCTTAATATTGGGCATTATCCATAGAATACAAGCCATAGTGTGCTGTCGCAAAATTATTCTGTGTAAAACAAAAGCAGGCTTTGCAAAAACCATACAACACGTTATAAATAAATCATTTTTAAACATCTATTATAGAAAAACCATCTAAAACAGATGGCAGATTCTGAGTGATTACTTCTTTTTTATTTAATGATTCGCTTTTGGTGAATCGCACTGTATGAGGGCTTGCAGCGTGACATTACTTTTTCAGCCGATTCAATTTGGATCACTGCAACTTGCCAACAAAATTGTTATCGCCCCGATGTGTCAATATTCTGCCAATGAACAAGGTGAATTGAGCTATTGGCATGAGCAGCAATGGGCCAATTATGCCTTGTCGGGCGCAGGGATGTGTATTGTAGAAGCCACGGCAGTGCAGGCAGCAGGACGTATTAGTTATGCAGATTTAGGCTTATGGAATGACATGCAGCGTGCGCAGATGAAAGCACTATTGCATAAAGTCAAAAGTATATCGCCTATGCCATTTGCTGTGCAGTTGGCACATGCGGGTCGTAAAGCTTCAACCGATAAACCGTGGCAGGGCATAGGACAGTTTGCACCGAATGAAGAACATGGTTGGCAGACGGTATCGGCCAGTGAGTTGCCATTTCAATCGCACGAACATCCACCGCATGCTTTAACGCAAGATGAAATTCAACAGGTCATTGCAGACTTTGCCAGCGCCGCAGTACGAGCGGTGGATGCAGGTTTTGACTTAATCGAAATTCATGCCGCACATGGCTATTTATTGCATCAATTTATGTCGCCATTGTCTAATCACCGCCAAGATGAATATGGCGGCAGTTTGGAAAATCGGATTCGCCTTACATTGGAAGTATTTCAAGCGATTCAAAATGCTGTTCCACAAGGCTATCCAATTGGGGTGCGAATTTCTGCAACAGACTGGATGGATGATGCAGATGGCTGGAATGTGGAATCTTCTGTGGGTTTGGCAAAGGCACTAGAGCATTTAGGTGCGGCTTATATTCACGTGTCTAGCGGAGGTTTGCATGTCGATCAAAAAATTGATGTGCATGCGGGTTATCAAACGCCGTTTGCTCATGCAATTAAGCAAGCTGTAAAAATCCCTGTAATTGCGGTGGGTTTGATTACTGAAGCGATGCAGGCAGAAGGTATTTTGCAATATGAACAAGCCGATGCAATTGCGATAGCACGTGCCATTTTATATGACCCACGTTGGCCATGGCATGCTGCGGCAGAATTGGGCGAAAAAATTGAAATTGCCCCGCAATATTTACGATGTCAGCCGCATGGGTTCCGTACTTTATTTGCGCCGTTTAAATCAACAGATACGGAAGTGGAATCCTAATATTTTATCTGCTTAAAATAAGTGAAACTTACACTATTTTGCCGTGCTTTATCGGGAGCTTCGGTGTAAGCTAAATCAGTAAAACCATGTCGATCATGGGCAACACTGAAAAAGGATGTCAGGGTGTTACTGAGTATTTTATTTCCCATTTGTACCGTAGTACTGTTGGGATATTTTGCCGTCAGAAGCCAATTTATTGAGACCAGTGCGATTCAGTTTCTAGGTCAATTTGTCATGAAAGTGGCGTTGCCTGCATTTCTATTGCAGGCATTGGCCAGTAAAAGTTTGTCAGAAATCTGGCATCCCGCTTATTTTTTAGGTTACGGTGGCGGTTCTATTCTGCTGTTTATCTTTGCCTTTTTACTGTATCGGCATTATTTTAATTCAAACTTAACCCATGCCAGTGTCTTGGCAATGGGTGCATCAATGTCAAATACAGGGTTTATTGGCACTGCTATTTTGACTTTGTTGATTGGCAGTCAATCGGCAATTTATTTGTCTTTAACTTTAATTGTCGAAAATTTAATTATTGTGGCATTGATGCTGATTTTGGCAGAACGAGGGCTACAATCTTCAGCGAAATCAGGTTGGCAGGTGTATGCCGAAACTGTGCAGCGCTTACTGAAAAATCCAGTAATTTTATCTATTTTATTGGGTATGCTGTGCGTATTGTTGAATTTCAAACTGCCGCAAGCTATTGCACAAGTGCTGGAAATGTTGGGCAAAACTGCTTCACCTTTGGCTTTATTTGTGATAGGTGGAAGTTTGGTCGGCATGCAAATCAAGTCGGTGAATTTGCAAAGTATTGTTTTGGTTGCATTCAAAGTATTGCTGATGCCACTCACGATTTTTGGAATTTTATGGGCATTAGATGTGAACCGAGAAATGCTATTTGTCGGGACTTTGCTTGCGGCTTTACCAATGCCAATTGCCTTTGGTATTTTCGGGCAGCACTATGGTTTACATGAAAAAGCCTTAGCCCCCTTGGTGTTGAGTACAGTTTTTGGTTTTGTGATGGTGGCGATTTTATTGACACAATCGGGTAAGTATTTATAGCATCGGTATCGAAGTGCTCAAATCATAAAAAAAGTCTGTACCATGCTGATACAGACTTTTTTAAAAATTTCTCTGATTAATAGCTTTTATAAAGAAACTATCTTAACTTTTCTTAGCGGTTGCCTTGTTGGAAGCTTTGGCTTGATCTGCCATCATTTTTTCAACCACAGCCAATGATTCTTTGGCTTGCGCTACATTTTCCTGTGCCAGTGAGGCAAAAATCTTTTTCGCTTCAGGCAAGTTTTGCGGCACGATATTGCCATTCACAAACATATTGCCCACTGCCATGAGTGCAGGAATATAACCCTTTTGCGCCAAGTTTTGAATGCTTTGCAGCCCTTGCTTAATTGGTGCTTCATCTTTGTTTTTAAAGCCTGTGCTAATTTCGTACAAGGCTTTTGCATGTATGGCTTGATAATGATCTTTGGCAATTAAAGGTTGTAATAGTTTTAAACCTTTTTGGTCAGATGCTGCCGTATTTTCCGAGAAATATAAAACGGCTAAATCGACTGTGGCATCATTAAAACCCTGATTGGATGCCGTCTGTAAATATTGTTTGGCTTTAGCAGCATCCTGTTTTAAACCCAGTGCGCCAGTAAGATAGTTTTTGCCTAAAACATAACTCGCAACTGGGTAGCCTTTTTGGGCAGATTGCTCATACAACTGAATGGCTTTCTTTTCATTTTTTGCTGTGCCTTGTCCAGTTTGTGTCAAATAGCCTAAGTTATACATGGCTTGCGCATTGCCTGTTTTGGCAAGCTTTTCTAATTCCTGATAGGCATCTTTAACCTTGTTGGCTTGCATTAATTGTTCAATTTTGGCAAAAGCAGGATCGGTTGGAATGTTGCTATTTGCCATACTGATGCTGCTAGATAGGGCGATTGTACCCGCAATGAGTAGTTTTTTCATCATTTGAGTTGTACCTTGTTCTCTTTTACACATCATTCCGTTGATGTGCGTTTTGTTTTTACAGTGGTGCATTCATCATAAGTTGAAAAGTGTGAATGTAAATATAAAAAATGTGTACGAATGCTTTTTCATTGTCATTTGAAGGGAATCTTGCGACTCCCTTAACCTGAGCGGGTGGAATCTATTTTATTGCGGACGTGCAACATCGCCATTCAAATGTTCAGGCAAAGCCAATACTTGTACAGCTAACTCTTCCAAAGCACTTGGTTTGGCAACCACCAACGCTTTAAAACCTTCTGCAGTCGCTATGCTATTCACCACTTCCACATCATTATTCAGTTTGGCGGCAGGTGCAGGGGCTTCGCCTGAACCCTGAATTAAATGCAACCAATGTTTTGGTTTGGCTTTAAACCATAAACGTGCCACGACTTCCTGACCCAAATAACAGCCTTTGTCATAATGCACGCCATCTCGTTGATGCAAACGCAATTCCTGCGGTTGAAACACTTCTGCTGTTGAGGCTTGAATCCATGCCTGACCTGTTTCAATCGCTTGTAGTTGCCATGCGTTTAAATCAGTCACTTCAGCTGAAAATTCAGTTTGATTGCCCTGAATGGTTGGGTAAACCGTACCGATGGTTTCAAGCTGCATTTTTGAAAATGCACCAAACTTTTTAATGTGTTTGGCTAAATCTTCGGCTTGGTCGGCTGTGCTGATGATTTCAAAACATTCGGACGAGATTTTTTTAAGCCAGAAGCCAAACTGAACGCGTCCTTTTAAACTGCAAATTGCGGTATAACAGGTTGTATTTTCAGCTAATGTTTCGACATTGACTGTTACCTGACCTTGCAGGAATTTTTGTGCATCGACACCGTTTAAACTTAAAGCACTGAAAGCTAAATCGCGCATGAATAACCTTTCACATTGAAATCTAAGACTAAAGAATGAGGTCAATTTTGCGCTATTTTTCAAAAAAAAGCATTTTTAGGGCAAGAATTTTACTTAAAATGTAATTAAATGTTTCAAAAACCCCTGTTTTTATATTTAAGTGTATGAAATATATAGGATTTGGGAAATGGGTTTTTGGCAGCGTACAATGCTTTCGACGGGTGGAAACAATCATCCCATAAGATGTTGAGAACAATAGAGTAAGGGCGAATACCAGATGAATAACAACTACCGCAAACCACTGCAAGGCACTCAGCTCGATTTTTATGACGTGCGACAAGCCGTTGAAGATATCCAGCCAGGCGCTTATGCCAAACTTCCTTATACCTCAAAAGTACTTGCAGAACAGTTAGTGCGCCGTTGTGATCCTGCAATTTTAGAACAATCTTTAAAACAATTGATTGAGCGTAAACAAGAGCATGATTTTCCGTGGTATCCAGCGCGTGTGGTATGTCACGACATCTTGGGGCAAACTGCGCTCGTTGACTTAGCAGGTTTACGTGATGCAATTGCCGATCAAGGTGGCGATCCTTCTAAAGTGAATCCTGTCGTACCTACCCAGTTAATTGTCGATCACTCTTTAGCTGTGGAATATGGCGGTTTTGACCCAGATGCTTTCCGTAAAAACCGTGAAGTGGAAGATCGTCGTAATGAAGACCGTTTCCACTTTATTGAATGGACGAAAACTGCATTTGAAAATGTTGATGTGATTCCTGCAGGCAACGGCATCATGCACCAGATTAATCTGGAAAAAATGTCACCAGTCATTCAAAACCGTGAAGGCATTGCATTCCCAGATACTTGTGTGGGTACAGACTCACACACACCACATACCGATGCTTTGGGTGTCATTTCTGTAGGTGTAGGCGGTCTTGAAGCTGAAAACGTGATGTTGGGTCGTGCTTCTTGGATGCGTCTGCCAGACATTATTGGTGTGGAGTTGGTCGGTCAGCGTCAGGCTGGTATTACGGCAACGGACATCGTATTGGCTTTAACCGAGTTTTTGCGTAAAGAACGTGTGGTCGGTGCATATTTAGAATTCTTTGGTGAAGGTGCAGATAGCATGTCGGTGGGGGATCGTGCCACGATTTCCAACATGACACCTGAATATGGTGCAACTGCCGCTATGTTCTACATCGATCAAAACACCATCGACTATTTAACCTTAACAGGTCGTGAAGCAGATCAGGTCAAACTGGTTGAAACTTATGCTAAAGAAATTGGTCTTTGGGCATCTGAAATGACACAGGCAGAGTATCCACGTGTATTACGTTTTGATCTTTCAACGGTAACTCGTAATATTGCAGGCCCATCGAATCCGCATGCACGTGTTTCAACAGCAGACCTAAAAGAAAAAGGCATTGCAGGTGTGGTTGAAAACCGTACCGATGGTTTAATGCCAGATGGTGCCATCATCATCGCTGCGATTACTTCTTGTACCAATACCTCAAACCCGCGTAATACTGTAGCAGCAGGTTTGTTGGCACGTAAAGCCAATGAGTTAGGTTTAGTACGCAAACCTTGGGTGAAATCATCATTTGCACCAGGTTCTAAAGCGGCTGCATTGTATTTGGAAGAAGCAGGCGTACTGAAAGACTTAGAAAAACTTGGTTTTGGTATTGTGGCTTATGCATGTACCACCTGTAACGGTATGTCGGGCGCATTAGACCCAGCGATTCAACAAGAAATCATTGACCGTGACTTGTATGCGACTGCGGTGCTGTCGGGCAACCGTAACTTTGATGGTCGTATCCATCCGTATGCGAAACAAGCATTTTTGGCATCGCCACCGTTGGTTGTGGCTTATGCGATTGCAGGAACGATTCGTTTTGACATCGAAAAAGATGCTTTGGGCACAGATCAAAATGGTAACCCGATTTATCTGAAAGATATTTGGCCATCTGATGCTGAAATTGATGCTTTGGTGAAAGAATCGGTTAAACCTGAACAATTCCGCCAAGTGTACATTCCAATGTTCGATTTGGGAGAGTCGGAAAAATCTGAAAGTCCACTCTACGACTGGCGTCCACAAAGTACTTATATCCGCCGTCCACCATATTGGGAAGGTGCATTGGCTGCGCCACGTACTTTAGCCAATATGCGTCCGTTGGCAATTTTGGGCGATAACATCACCACAGACCATTTATCTCCATCGAATGCGATTATTTTAGACTCGGCAGCAGGGGAATATTTGGCAAAAATGGGCTTGCCAGAAGAAGATTTCAACTCTTATGCAACGCATCGCGGTGATCATTTGACTGCACAGCGTGCAACTTTGGCGAATCCGAAATTGTTTAATGAAATGGTGGTACGTTCAGACGGCACAATTAAGCAAGGTTCTAAAGCGCGTGTTGAGCCAGAAGGCGAAGTAATGCGTATGTGGGAAGCGATTGAAACTTATATGAACCGTAAGCAGCCGTTAATTATTATTGCGGGTGCAGATTATGGTCAGGGTTCAAGCCGTGACTGGGCTGCAAAAGGCGTGCGTCTTGCGGGTGTGGAAGCGATTGTGGCTGAAGGTTTTGAGCGTATTCACCGTACCAACTTGGTGGGTATGGGCGTATTGCCACTTGAGTTTAAAGCGGGTGTTAACCGTAAAACTTTAGGTTTGGATGGTACGGAACTTTATAGCGTGATTGGTAATATTGCGCCACGTTCGACTTTGACTTTGGTGATTGAGCGTTCAACGGATGATGGTAAAAACCAAACAATTGAAGTGCCAGTAACTTGTCGTTTAGATACCGAAGAAGAAGTATCTGTGTATGAGGCGGGCGGTGTATTGCAACGCTTTGCGCAGGATTTCTTGGAAGGGAATGTGGCTTGATGATGTTTTAAGAATCTTCTTTAATTTTTCTTCTTTAAAGAAATGTTAGAGAATGATTATTGTTGAGAAAAGACCTCATTGTTAAGTGAGGTCTTTTTTTTTTGGAAGATGAATATATTGTGAATTAAACAGCAAACTCCTTGTAAACCTAACTTAATTTTCTAAAAAGTATCTTTCATTCAAAAAATCAGCAGTTATCAAAAACAATAAAATTTAAAAGTAGAAGTTTATTTGGTTGAAAAACACCCAATAAATACCTATCATAAGATATGTATCAAAAACGATGGAGTAGCCCAATGACTACCGCAAAAGTTTTTATGACAGGACGAAGTCAAGCCATTCGATTGCCTAAAGAATTTCGCTTTGAAGGCAAAGAAGTTGAAATCTTTCGTCGTGGTGATGAAGTGATTCTTCGTGAAAAACCAGTCACGGTAGATCGGTTATTTAAAGCGTTATCCCAAATGCCAAATGACTTTTATGCAGATGAAAGAGAAGATCTGCCGCCTCAAGAACGGGAAATGTTCTAATGCAAGTACAATATTTATTAGATACAAATATTTGTATTTACATTATTAAATACCAACCTGAAATTGTGCGTCAGTATTTTGAAAAACATCTTCCGCATCGAAATATATTAATTTCTGTCATTACGTTGGGAGAATTACGTTTTGGTGCAGAAAAAAGTCAACATAAAGAAAAGGCTTTAAAAGTCATAGATGAATTAACATCAATGATTCAAGTGGTTGAATTGGATGAAAATGTTGCACACCATTATGCAGAAATACGCCAGAACCTTGCATCTAAGGGGCAGATCATTGGCGCAAATGACTTATGGTTAGCAGCACATGCACGTGCAAATCATTGGGTCATGGTCACCAATAACGAAAAAGAATTTACTCGTGTCGATGGATTAAAAGTCGAAAACTGGGTATCTAATCCTTTGTAAGTGAGTTAGATTTTTTATAAAAATCATCCTTTGCCTAACTGCCCTCATCACCCGTCAAAATGGACAATAGACAATCATCACAGAATAGATATACTGGATTGACCATTTCTAAACCACACGGAGAACAAAGATGGTAACTGCAGGTGATAAACCAGGAACAGGCTTCTATTTTTGTGTCCAATGCGGGCATCGCGTTTACTTAGAAATTGGTACAGACCGTCTACCACCGTGTACCAAATGCCATGGCACCGAATATAACAACAAGGTTGCCTAAGCTACACGACTTAAAACAGCTGATCCTGTTTTTAATCTAAAGCCCTATCACCCGATGGGGCTTTTTGCTATTTTACCTAAAGAAAACCCAAGGCAATGAGGTACAACATGGAAACAATACTCGGTTTATGTGTCGGCATTGGGCTAAGTGCTGCCAGTGGTTTTCGGGTTTTCGTACCTTTATTGGTTATGAGTGTTGCCGCTCTCATGGGTTGGTTTGAACCCTTAAAAGGTTTTGAATGGTTGGCGATGCCTGCTGTTTGTCTGGCTTTGACCGTGGCAACAATCAGTGAAATTGCTGCGTATTATGTACCGTGGGTTGATAACTTACTCGATACCGTTGCAACGCCTGCCGCCATGATTGCAGGTACACTCACCACAATGGCTGTAAGCAGTGGCGAAATGTCGCAATTTGCCAGTTGGGCTTCGGCCATTATTGTCGGTGGTGGAACAGCAGGTGTGGTGCAAATGAGTACAGTTGCGGTACGTGGTGTATCAACCGCAACCACAGGCGGTGTTGCTAATCCTGTAATTTCAACAGGAGAGTGGATTGGGGCTGCCGTACTTTCAGTGTTGTCTTTCATTGTGCCTGTATTGGTGGTTTTTGTAGTGCTACTGACCTTAATTTGGGCAATTCGCTGGATTCGAGGCAAAAAGAAAGTTGTTGAATCCTCAACATAGGTTTTTGGGTCAGTTTGAAAATATTTTAAAAACAAGCATGGTAATAAATTTGATATTTGAGCTTTATTTGATGATTTAAGTGCATAAAAAATGTCTATTTGGAAAATTTTTTAAAATATGACTTAAAAAGTGATAAAAATTTTAAAAATTAATCAAAATAAAATCATTTCGGGGAAACAATCCCATCCTCAAATCACTACTATATATCTCAAGGGTGTGATGGGGATCGAAAAGAGTAGATTGCTACCAGTTGCGTACAACGTGCGTGTAGTACTTACCCAAAAGGTCTCGATTCGGCTTAGGACGCTATAAACCAGAAGTTTATAGGCTATAAGATCATGGCTTATCCAGCATGATAGTTGAAGTAAACCACAGTTGTTTTCCCTAACACCCTAAAGAATATTGTTAAAAATATAAAAAACAAAACATGATCAAGAAAATAAAATCCAGACAAAATAAAAACTTAAATGAATTTTAAACCATCTTTCAGCTACAAAACTCCCATCAAATTTTTCATTCAAATCTGTTAATTTGCAATAATCATCTACATCTAATTAGGTGTGATATGAGTGTTGATTACGATTTTTGGTGTCGTTTATTACTGACCTGCGCACTGATTAACTATGCCATTTTAATGCTGTGGTTTGTGGTGGTGATTTTCGCGCATGACTGGCTGCGACAGTTACATGGTAGATGGTTCAAATTGTCAGATGCAAGTTTTGATGCCATTCATTATGGCGGCATGGCAGTCTATAAAATTGGGGTATTGCTATTGAATATTGCGCCACTCATTGCGCTGTATATGATGCGACCTTAATTTAAAACTCTATAAACAAGCATCGAAAAGCATAGAAACAACCGCTTTAGACAGTACATTAAAAACACACGGTCATTGAAATAGAGGCGAAAAGCCCGCAATTTGAGGAGTTGGCAAACATGAATCAATTTAAACCTGCATTGATTTTAGGCGGTCTAATTTGTTTGGGAATGGTGCTCGCAGGTTGGATATTGGGCAATAGCGCACTCAAAATTAAACAATATGAGCGTGTGGTTTCAGTCAAAGGTTTGTCTGAACGTGAAGTAAAAGCCAATGTGGCGGTGTGGCCAATTCGTTTTAGTACTGCCAGTCAAGACTTGGCAGCGCTATACGACACCATGCAAAGCCAAACCTCCCAAATTCAAAACTTTTTAAAAAATGAAGGTTTTAGTTCTGAAGAAATTACCATTGCGGCACCTGTAATTACCGATAAATACGCCCAGCAATATGGTGGCGATGGTAATGTTGCTTTACGTTATACCGCACATCAAACCATTACGGTCTATACCAAAAATATTGATAAAGTGCGCAGCGCACAAAGTCGCTTGGTCGATTTAGGTAAAAATGGAATTGCCTTTGGCGGTGAGGATTACGGGCAACGCACCGAATATTTATATACGCAACTAAATGACATCAAACCTGCCATGATTGAGCAAGCCACACAAAATGCCCGCAGTGTTGCAGAAAAATTTGCTGCAGATTCTGACAGTCGTTTAGGCAAAATTAAATCGGCCAATCAGGGCGTATTTAGTATTGAAGACCGTGACAGCAACACGCCATATTTGAAAAAAGTACGTGTGGTGTCTACGGTGGAATACTATTTAGCAGACTAAGTTTCGCAGACTAAGTTTCGCAGACTAAGTTTGGCAGATTTAGCTTGGCAGACTCAGCCAATTCAAAATCTAAATCTTTACACTAAAAAGTACATCGCCCGACTGAATTGACAGTTCGGGCTGTGCTTGATATTTTGCCCGCACCGCTTTGTATGCTGTATGTTCATGGCTTTAAACGACAACTTTATTTATGCACCTCCACAAGATCCCTTAGTAATTGTCTATGAAGATGACGATTTATTGGTGATTGATAAGCCCGCAGGTTTATTGTCGGTGCCTGGGCGTTTGCCCGAACATCAGGACAGCGCATATTTAAGAGTACTCGCAGATTATCCTCAGGCAAAAATTGCCCATCGTTTAGACATGGCCACCTCAGGTATTCTCATGTTTGCCAAGCATCGTGATGCAGAAGTCGCATTGAGTAAAATGTTTCAGGCACGAACAGTAGAAAAAAACTACATTGCTTTAATTCAAGGCAAACTTGAAGGTGAGGGCAGTGTCGATGTGCCTTTAATTACTGACTGGGAAAACCGTCCACGCCAAATTGTGCATTTCGATTTAGGCAAGCCTGCGCAAACGCTGTATCAAGCTTTGGAATATTGTGCGGTTGAAGATATTACCCGTGTTTTGCTCACCCCAATCACAGGGCGTTCGCATCAGTTACGAGTACACATGCAATATATTGGACATCCCATTACAGGTGATAAGTTATATCATCCTGAACCGAAAAATAGCACTTTAGGTCGGATGGCGCTGCATGCTAGTTATTTGGCTTTTACGCAACCGTTAAGCCAAATTCCTGTTGCAATTCGGGCACAGCTTCCTTTTTAGAGATTTTTGGATTCAATTTTTCTAACAGGCGCATATTTTTCAATTTTTTTGTGAAAATACTCAAAAATTGGGATAGTCTTCGTGCCGCTAACTCGCTAACGTATCCTTAGAGCTGTCGTTATTCATTTGCCTTGGCATAAATAAAGGATGTGAATAACTCGCTGTTTTAAAACTTTGTGTTTTTGAGTGTGGTGGGCTGTCAAAGCGGGTTAGAAAGCGTCTTTAAAAACTGAAGATGACTTTTTAAAATATGGCAGACCAATGCGGGTGGGAGAAGTTATATGCTGTATATATTGGGTGCAATCATTATTGTTTTGGTGGTGATTATTTTTTGGCAATCTCAGCGCCGCCGTGAGTTGTCTGCCAGCATTCAATCTTTACAAAGCAATTTAGACCGCACTCGCTCCAATTTGGCGTCCGATGAGTTAGAAAGTAATGAATTAGAGCATCAGCTCACCATGCTACGCATCGAAATAGGCAGTTTAAAAGGTCGTTTAGAAACCTTGCAGCACTATCAACATATTTTAGACGTTGAGCAATATGTATTAGAACGTCGTCAACAAGTAGAAATGTTTGTAGAAATGATTAAATCCGAAGCGGAAAATACGCGGGAGCAGTGCAAGCAACAAGTTGAAAAATTCCGAGATTTTTTAGCCGAGCATGAGCAAAAAACCAAAGCCAAAACGCTTAAAACAGCACAAGATCAATTGGGTGCTTTTTATAACTTGGTTGAAGAACGTCAGCAACTCGAACAGATTATGACCGCGCTGTATCATAAAATTGAACATCATACGCCTGCTTTTCAGTTGCCTGCACAGCAGCTATTGGATGATCTGATTGAAGGTTATGGCTATAGTGATGCAGCACAACACCTGCAGCAAGTACGACACAAGATTCAAGATGCGGTTAAAAATCAAGAAGTTGCGCATTGTGCTTTTGTCGATGAGCAACGCCGTCTAGCGGCAGTGACTTTGCTGGCTCAAGCATTTAATAGTAAAGCAGATTTATATTTGGCGCAGCTGACTGAACATAATCTGGCTGAATCGCTTCAAGCTTTGCAGGATGATTCTACTTTGCTGAATCATTATGCGGCTGCATTTGGACACGCAAAAATTCTAGACTCTTACTTAACACTTCGACAAGAAGAATTAAAGTTTGCTGCTTTACTGTTGGCATTTAAACAGGAAAGCATCTTGTCAGATGCCACAAATTAAACTGGCTGCAAATGCTTAAAGCAATTGTAGTGTCATGTAAAAGCAAGCTTCTGGGTAATTCAGACTAAAGTCAGTGTAAAACGAGATGAAAATTGAGTCCTTCGGGCAAATTTGTGCTATGTTGAATTCACTATTTTGTCACTTGCCAGATATATATTGGCTAAAAAGATAACAAGGATATTCGCATGACACGTGACTATGAACAATTCCCTGATGATGATAATGGCAATGTACTTTGGCAAATGCATGAAGATGGGGATGACCTGACAGAGCCACATGAGATTGAGTACTCCATCGCTTTTACCACACAAGAACAAGCTGAAAAATGTGCTTTGTATTTGTTGGCCGAAGAACAAAAAATTTCATTATTCCAAGATGAAGAATCTGACGCAGTTGAATGGATCATTACCATTTATGTTTACATGGAACCAGAGTATTCAGACATTATCGATTTAGAGCAATGGTTCAGCAAAATTGCTGAAGAACATGGCGGTGAATACGATGGCTGGGGCTGTATGGCTTACGTCTACGATGATGAAGACGAAGACGATTACAAAGATTAAATCGGGTATCTGAAAAGCATGTGTTGATCACATGCTTTTTTATTTGTGATACATAATCTGCTGCCTAAAACTTTGGCGCTGATGACGTCATCATAAAAGATGCAGAGGTGCAAATATGGATATTGCAATGAAACGCGCTTATCTTGAAGCGACTCAGGCAGATGGAACACGGGTGCTGGTTGATCGCTTATGGCCGCGTGGTGTGAGTAAAGAACGCGCTCGTATTGACTTATGGCCCAAAGAAATTACGCCTTCGACTGGGCTGCGTAAATGGTATCATCAAAACCCTGAACAACATTGGGATGAGTTTCAGCAGCGTTATATAGCTGAATTAGCAGAGCAAGAAGAGGCTTTACAGGCGTTGTGTGAACTGGCACAGCAGCAAAAAATCACTCTGGTCACAGCAGCTAAAGATGAGCAGCACAATCATGTAGTGGTATTAAAACGCGTGATGCTGCAACGCTTAGCACAGTCCAATTAAAGAGTTTTATTTGATTATCCTTGTGCTTTATAAGGATTTTAAGTTTATGAAAATTCAGTAAAAAATGCTATAATATAGTTTTTGAGGTTTTTTATGTCTTTGCCAAATTGCCCAAAATGCCAATCAGAATACACTTACCAAGATGGCGACCTACTGATTTGTCCTGAATGCTCACATGAGTGGAAAGAAGGGGAACAGCTAGAAGAAACTGCTGCTGTGATTAAAGATGCAAACGGCAACGTGTTGGCAGATGGCGACACGGTGACTGTGATTAAAGACCTGAAGATTAAAGGTTCTTCGGCTGCTGTAAAAGTGGGAACGAAAGTGAAAAATATTCGCTTAATTCCAGATGCAGCAGATGGTCATGACATTGATTGTAAGATTGATGGCATGGGGGCTATGAAATTAAAATCTGAATATGTGAAAAAAGCTTAAGTTTAAGCAGATTTCAACAGCGCAGGCGACTTGAGTTGCCTGCGCTTTTTTATGGAGTTTATAAAAGTATTTTAGTATTCAAATTGAGCAACAATAACTTTAAGAGTGTACAAAATTAATACTGTTTTCTTGTGCCTAAGTCCTTTATATTTTAAGTGAAAAGAATAATTTTTAGGCAGTTTAAAGCCTAGCATCATTCAACAACACACTTCACCACTCATAAGAAAACTGGGGGCAAGTATGTCAGGAAGGTTTGAGATTTCACAAGCAAGCAATGGTCAGTACCGCTTTGTACTTAAAGCTGGGAATGGCGAAATTATCTTAACCAGTGAACAGTATAAGGCGAAAGCATCGGCAAAAAATGGCATCGCTTCGGTACAAAAGAACAGTCAGGATGATGGGCGTTATGATCGACTGACATCTAAGAATGATAAGCCGTATTTTAATTTAAAAGCTGCCAACCATCAGATTATTGGTACGAGTCAGCTCTATACTTCTGAACAATCACGTGACAAAGGAATTGAGTCAGTGAAAACCAATGGCGCAAGCACCACGGTCAAGGATTTAACACAGGAATCGTAATTTTTTACATTAAATCTTGATGTTCAATTGCATTAGAAAAGCATGCTCTGGCGTGCTTTTTTATTGAGCTGAGTAGGCAAGGTGCTAAATTTAGCTTTGATTGAGCCGTTGAATTATAGATGACCATTTCAGGAGTTACGAAGATTATGAATTTCAGATGCAATCTAAAAATATTGCTGGCGATCAGTGGTTTATTCGGTAGTGTTGGTATTTTTGCAGCACCGATCACTGCTGAAAAAACGATTGCTTCAAGCCAGTCGACTGCTTTGCAAGGACTGTATTTTCAGCATCAAGATTGGGAGTTGGCCTGTGATAATACAGGAACCTGCCGTGCCGCAGGCTACCAAAGCGATGATGATTTTGAACAACCGATCAGTATGTTATTGACCCGTCAAGCAGGTGCAAAGAGTGCTGTACAAGGGCAATTGCAAATTCAAGAAGATATTGCTCAAGCGACTTTATTTTTAAATGGACGCACTTTGCAACAATTAAACTTTCATGAAAGTATCGCCAATTTATCTGCTGCCAGTGTGCAAAAGCTGTTGGCGCAGGCGCGTCAGCATGTCGTGATCGAGTTAAAACATGGTCAACAACGCTGGAAATTGTCTGATGCAGGCATGAGTGCAGTGTTGCTAAAAATGGATGAATTTCAAAAACGTGTGGGTACAGACTCCGCAATATTGGCAAAAGGCAATCAAGCATCCACGCAGGTCTTAAAAGCGCAAGCGATGCCTAAAATTAACATTCTCATGCAGCCTCAACACCGAACCGCCAAAGCACAGGTGCTTACCGCGGCCAGTGCAGAAAAGTTATATCCAATTTTACAAAAAACCGTAGATCGTGAAGATTGTTATATGTTGTTTGAACCTGAACAAGCAGAACAGCAAGTTCATACTTATCCATTAAATCAGGACAGCGTGTTGGTTGAGGCAAGTTGTTGGCGAGGGGCTTATAATTGGGGTGTGGCTTATTGGGTTATGGATAAGAAATTGCAAAAGATACAGCAATTTGTAACTGATTCTGCTTCAGAATTTAGCAACGGACAGATTTTTGCTTATCAAAAAGGGCGTGGAATTGGCGATTGTTTCAGTCAAATTGAATGGGCGTGGAATGGTCAGCAGTTTGTCAAAAGCTATCAATTTGATGCAGGACAATGCAAAGGCTTTGCAGGCAGTGCATGGGAAATGCCAAGCTTTGTCAGCAAGGTTGAATAAATGACATTCACTAGGGTCTGTTGACATTTCATAAATGGCTTGTGCTGTAGGCTAAAACTGAGCAGACCCTAATAAAAGCTGAAATTTTTTAGATAAATCTGGAGCTCGCTGGATGCACTGTTTAAGTCGTGTGCGCGACTAATTTTTCAATGATTTCATCCAGCTTTTTCAGACGCTTGATTTCATCCCACAAAGCTTTGGCTTCGGGATAATGTTTCGACATCATGCCGAGCCATTGTTTATAACGTCCCAGCATCCCAATTTCTGTTTTGGTAGGGCCGTGAATAAAGCGAATTTGTAGTTGCAGCAAATCTTGCCAACTCAGCAAAGGCAGGTCTGAATTTTGACGAATACATTGGGTCAAGTCTGGGGTGGTGACCGCACCACGACCAATCATCAAATCTTCACAGCCCGATTCTAACTGGCATTGTTTGGCATCGGTATTGTTCCAAATTTCACCATTGGCGATGACGTTAATCTTCAAGGCTTCACGAATAGGACGTAGCTGATCCCAAAATGCGGGAGGCGTATAGCCATCGGCTTTGGTACGTGCATGTACTGTAACCCATGCTGCGCCTGCATCTTCAATGGCGTGCGCATTTTCTAGCATGAAGTTCCGATCCATATAGCCTAGACGCATTTTGGCGGAAACTGGAATATGAGCAGGAACGGCATCGCGAACCGCTTTAACCAGTTCATATACTACTTCGGGTTCATCGAGTAAAACTGAACCGCCACGATGCCGATTGACTGTTTTGGCAGGGCAGCCAAAGTTCATATCAATTGCAGGTGCACCCATAGCCGCAACTTTGGCTGCATTGGCGGCTAACATTTCAGGATTATTCCCCAAAAACTGAACATGCACAGGCGTACCTGCCGCAGTTTTGCCATTGGTGAGTAGTTCTGGGCAATAGGTGTGGTAGATATGGTCTGGCAAAATGCTGTCTGTGACCCGAATAAACTCTGTTACACACCAGTCAAAACTGCCTACAGACGTGATTACATCACGCATGATGGGGTCGGTTAAGCCTTCCATGGGTGCAAGAATCAGTTTCACAAGATGCTGCCAGTTCAAACAAAAGTGGAGTTATACGTTTTTTTCTGTGGGTTGTCTAGGAAAAGGGTTTTGAATTGAAGTGGTTGTAGCTAAGGTTCTGGTATTTAAGCTGTTTTATTTGACACAGTGATCTGTATCTCAAGTTTTATCTAGTCCATGCAGTTGATGTGCATCCTAGACTAGATCTTTTAATTGAGTTCTTACATCGTTAGAAATCATTTAAATGATTGGCTTAATTTAAACAGCCCATTCCCCCTCGACTATGCTATTAAATAATTGATCATCCTACACTTTGAATGAGCAAAATAAAAACACCTTACTTACTCAAAATCATTTCCAACACAAATTTAGAACCAATAAAACCGAGCGCCAATAAAAAGAAGCCAATAATGGTAAAGCGAATCGCTTTTTGTCCACGCCAGCCAAACTTATAACGCCCAAGTAACAACGACCCATAGACAAACCAAGAAATAATACTAAAGGCAGTTTTATGTGCTAAATGCTGTGCAAAGAAATGTTCTACCGTAAAGAAACCAAAACCTAGTGCGACTGTGAGTAAGGCAAAACCTGCAATCAACATATCAAACAGCAAAGATTCCATATCTTGCAAAGACGGCAGCAAATTTACCCAAACCCGACGTTTTTGTTTGTTTTTCAGTTCGCGGTTTTGAAACCACATGAGCACGGCATGAATGGTCGCCATCAACAATACGGCATAAGCAGACAGCGATAAAATAATATGAATATCTAAACCAATCGAATTTTTATGAATAAATAAATTGTGCTGACTGAATGAAAAACCTGCAATTAAACCCACTGCTGCTACAGGAATACCAATCAAATTTAGCGCAATTACAGGTCGGTAACTGCTGAACAGCAAGCTCAATAACAACATTAAACCCGCAGTAAATGACATTAGGTTAAACACGTTGTAGTTGACACCCATCGGCGTCCACATATCGTTATACAACACGGCAGCATGCAGCAATAAGCCCAAACTGAGCAGAGAACGAATAAACCAGTGATTTGGCGCACGTTTAGACATTAAATGTGAAAATAAATACCAAAAAGAACTGGTATAAGCGATTAATGCTAAAATCGTATAAACCAAGGGGAGACTGATCATGTCAAACCTTTTTCAGGATGATGAATATTCATTTATATAAATTCGATGCGAACTACAGTATCCTATAGCATCTTGTGCATAAATTTTCTATTTTAAAGAAACATTTTTTTGCTAATGGCTATTTTAAGCGGAATTTGCAATGTTTGATACCTTAACAGAACGACTCACGCAGAGTTTAAGAAATGTTACTGGCTCAGGGCAGCTAACCGAAGACAATATTAAAGATACGTTACGTGAAGTACGTATGGCACTTCTTGAAGCCGATGTGGCGTTACCTGTAACTCGTGAATTCATCGCGAAAGTTAAGGAAGAGGCATTGGGTCAGGAAGTGATGACTCAGTTATCCCCTGGTCAGGCGTTCGTCAAAATTGTCTATGACGAACTCACAAAAATGATGGGCGAGGCCAATGAAAGCCTTGACCTTGCTGCCAAGCCACCGGTTGTGGTGTTATTGGCAGGTTTGCAGGGTGCGGGTAAAACCACCACTGCAGCAAAATTGGCACGTTTCTTACAAGAACGTCAAAAGAAAAAAGTGGCGATGGTGTCTGCCGACGTTTACCGTCCTGCGGCAATTAAACAGCTACAAACGGTTGCAGGCGAAGTTGGCGCAATTTTCTTTGACTCAAATGCCAATGAAAACCCTGTCGATATTGCCAACCGTGCCATCGAACAGGCAAAAATTCAGTTTGCTGATGTGTTAATTGTCGATACTGCAGGTCGTTTGCACGTCGATGATGACATGATGGATGAAATCAAGGCATTACATTCAGCGATTAAACCGACTGAAACCTTGTTCGTGGTTGATGCCATGACGGGTCAGGATGCGGCAAATACAGCCAAAGCCTTTAATGATGCCTTGCCATTAACAGGTGTAATCCTTACTAAAACTGATGGTGATGCGCGCGGTGGTGCAGCACTTTCAGTTCGTGCGATTACGGGTAAACCAATTAAATTCTTGGGGATGGGTGAAAAACTCGATGCCCTAGAGCCATTCCACCCAGAACGTGTTGCACAACGTATTTTGGGCATGGGTGACGTGCTGTCTTTGGTCGAAGAAGTTGAACGTAAAATCGACAAAGAAAAAGCCGAAAAAATGGCGAAAAAACTGCAAAAAGGCGGCAGCTTCAACTTTGAAGATATGCTGATGCAGTTTGAACAAATGAATAAAATGGGCGGCATGATGGGCTTCTTAGACAAGTTACCTGGCATGAGCAACTCAGGTATTCAAGATGCAATTGCGCAAGCCAATCCTGAAAAGCAAGTGAAAAAGATGGAAGCGATTATCCAGTCGATGACCATCAAAGAGCGTCGTAACCCAGACCTGATGAATCCAAGCCGTAAAAAACGTATTGCTGCGGGTTGTGGTATGGATGTGTCGGAAGTGAATAAGTTGATCAAGCAACATGCACAAATGGCAAAAATGATGAAAAAATTTGCCAATCCATCGGGCATGGCAAAAATGATGCGTTCACTGGGCGGTTTACAAAAGCAATTTAGTGGCGGCGGTATGGGCCCATTGTTTGGTGGCAACGACCCAACTAAGAAATAATTGTTTTTAAAGCATCTTAGAATCTAAGTGTTAAAAAAGCAGGCGCATAAAAATGCGCCTGCTTTTTTTTGTTTTTTTATTTGCAGATGACAGCTACACCGAAAGACTGATCAGCGTAGATGGACGCAATGTTTGGTTTTTAGTGCACTCCATGCGTTGCATACTGAATATAACGCTGCAAACCTTTGAGCAATAAATCTTGCTCGACTTGCGGTTGATATTGCTGCAAGAATTTGGCAAACAGCGGTGCATCGCCACCCGTTAAAATCAGTTTACGTGGTGACTGTCGAATTACATGCTCAATGGTGCTGAGCAAGCCGAGTAAAATACCATGATGAACAGCATCAATGGTGCTGCGTCCTGGGGTGAGTTCATCAAATGCAGCATCGGGAATTTTAATGCCTTTGGTGTTTTGAATCAGTGCATCACGTTGCAAATATAAGTTCGGTAAAATATAGCCGCCTAAATGCGTCAGTCCATCCGCCAAATCAATAGTCAGCGCCGTACCACAACTAATGACACAATAATTTTCTTGTGGGTCATTTGCCACGGCAAGCACTTGCAGCCAGCGATCTATCCCCAGTTGTTGAATATCATATTCACAATGCAAACCTGCATAATCTGCATGCACTTTGGCATAAATCACAGGCACATTCAGGGTTTTTAAAATCAAGTGAATGCGTTGATTATTCTTCTGATCTTGTACCGATGACACGCCTACTTTATGCACATTCAGACTTTTAAAGTGTTGAATCAAACCCAGCAACAAATCGGCAGGAGATTGCAAATGCAATTCTGCTTCATGTTCGATGATGCGGTCTTGTTCTGTGACCCAATATTTCAGGCGGGTGTTACCAATATCTAGCCATAAATTTTTCATGAAGATGACTCGGCATGATCGATAGGGCGTAAACGTCCCTGATAAAAAACTTCAAGCCCTTGTGCCGTTTCAATTTGCACTGCGCCATCATCCTGAATGCCTAAAAAAGTACCCTGACAAGTACCTTTAAAATGTTCAAATTCAACTTGTTGTTGCATAAATGCGGCATGATGATTGAAGCGAGATGCCAAATTATAGCAATCGTGATTAAACCAGTCGCAGGCTTGTTGAATGGCAAGATAAAGCTCTGCGATCAGGCGCACACGATCAATAGATACCAAACCCAGTTCGGTTAAAGATGTGGTTTTTTGATCAATAACTGCTGAGCTGACAGGTGCAAGATTAAGCCCAACCCCAACAATGACTTGCTGTGCAGAAATTGGCTCAATTAAGATGCCGCCCCATTTGCCTTGCGGGCTGTATAAGTCATTTGGCCATTTTACTTGTAGATTCAGCGCCTGTAGACTCGGCATTTGCAAGATATTTAACGCAATTTCTAAAGCCAAACGCCCATTTACAGGTGTTCGTAAATTTAGCAATGTGCTTAAATAGATGTTCCCTTCGGGTGATACCCATTGCCGTTGACGTTGTCCTCGACCATGCGTTTGTCTGGTACTGCATACCAAGACACTCTGCACACCTTTTTGTGCAATTTCCCGTACATCATCATTGGTGGAAGTGGTAATCGGCTTCAGGATGAGTACTTCTGGAAGCCGTCCTGCTTCTGTGAGTTGTTGTTGCAGTTGTCGGGTTTCTACATCCATACGAATTTACAAATAGTGGAATATATTTATGGAGTTAATCATATATTTATTGATTGGTGCAATTGCTGGATTTGCAGCAGGGCTGTTTGGCGTGGGCGGCGGCTTAATTATTGTGCCAATTTTATATATTGTGTTCACTCAACTCAATTATGACCCATCGGTGTTAATGCACATGGCGGTGGGGACATCATTGGCAACCATTATTGTAACTTCGATCAGCTCAGTTACGGCACACCATAAAAAAGGTGCGGTGATGTGGCCTGTATTTCGTAATCTTGCGCCTGGTTTAATTGTGGGTGCATTTGTTGGTGCAGGTATTGCCGATTTCCTTTCGGGGCAAGGCTTACAATTATTAATTGGCGGTTTTGCACTGTGGGTGGCTTTTAAGATGTTTAGAGGCGCAAATATTGCGGTTGATCCTTCACATCATTTGCCTTCAACTGCAAAGCAAGTCATGGCGGGCGGTGGGATTGGCATTGCCTCTGCAATTTTTGGGATTGGCGGTGGCAGTTTAACAGTGCCGTACTTAAACCGTTACGGCGTGGTCATGCAAAAAGCGGTAGCAACCTCAGCCGCTTGTGGTTTGCCAATTGCGGTGGCGGGCGCATTAGGCTTTATGTGGTTTGGTAAGCAAGCCGAAGTTGCAGTACCCAATACCATTGGTTATATCCACATTTATGCATTTATAGGCATTAGTGTGATGAGCTTTATTACTGCCAAAGTTGGTGCGAAAGTGGCACATTTGTTATCGCCAGCGATGTTGAAAAAATGTTTTGCCTGCTTGCTGACCACCGTTGGCTGTTATTTTGTATATCAGGGTATGCGAGTATTTTTCTAAGTTGAGTCGCTATTTTCTTTGTTTTAAGCCATGTAAAATTGGCTCTAGCGCCATGAAATTGTCGGACAATGTCATGGCGTTGTGATCTGTTTCGCAGTAAAAAGAAAGATGCTTGTATCGGAGCTATGCTTGCAGTCGAAGGATGATCCTGAGATGTCTTAAATGAGAGTAGCTCCGAATTTTCATCACTGCATCTTATAAAAACAAGATAGGAACAGTATGCAACAACAAGAATCAGAAAGTTTATCGGAACAAATTGCCCGACACATCGCAGAACAGATTATTAGCGGTGATTTGGTTGAAGGTGAGCGTATTCAGGAATTGCGCATCGCCAAAGAACTGGACGTGAGTCGTGGTTCGGTACGTGAAGCGCTGTTGTTATTGCAACGTACTCATCTGATTGAAATTTTTCCACGTCGTGGTGCAATTGTGTCGGAAATGTCGGCACAGCAAGTCCGAGCTTTGTTTGACAGCAGCAGTTTGTTATTGGGTTATATTGTGCAGCGTATTGCGGACACGTGGCGAATGCATGAAGCCGAAGCCTTACAACAACTTTTGCTGCAACTGGCAGAGCAATGTCGCTTGGGCAATACTGAAAAGTTTTATGATTTAATTTTTCAATATCTGGCACGGCAGCCTGATATGGTGGGAAATTTATATTTAATGAAGTTCTATCAAGAGTTATTGCCATCGTTAAGACGCAGTTACTTTTTGACCTTAAATACTTCGCGTCGGGAGTTACAAGAATCTTTTGAATTATTTAAACTGGTGAGTGATGCAATTTTAAGCAGAAAATCACAACAAGCCACTTTATTTATGGAAGATTTTTGCCGACACTTGCGCAACTTGGTGTTGGAATCTCTGACCCGTATGAAACAGATCGAGCTTGCATGGGCAAGACGTTCACGCCGTTAATTGGGACATTATGCGTTTAAGCAGTTTAAAACTTTCTGGCTTCAAATCTTTTGCCGACAGTACGACCTTACATTTTAAAGCCAACCGTACCGCTGTGGTGGGGCCGAATGGTTGTGGTAAATCCAATGTGATTGACGCCATTCGTTGGGTGATGGGCGAATCTAGTGCGCGCCAGTTGCGTGGCGGCAGTATGCAGGATGTAATTTTCACAGGAACTGCCAAACGCAAACCTGTAGGTGTAGCCAGTGTTGAACTGCGTTTTGACAATACCTATGGCAAATTGGGCGGTGCTTATAACGCCTATAATGAACTGTCGGTACGTCGGCAGGTCAACCGTGATGGTAAGTCTGAATATTTTTTAAATGGAACCAAGTGTCGTCGTCGTGACATCACCGATATTTTTCTGGGTACAGGTTTAGGCCCGCGTTCTTATGCAATTATTGAACAGGGCATGATTAATCGTTTGGTTGATGCTAAACCTGAAGAAATGCGGGTGTTTATTGAAGAAGCGGCAGGCGTGTCACGTTATCAGGCGCGTCGTCGTGAAACCATGCTGCATTTGGATCACACCACGCAGAACTTGGCGCGTTTGGAAGATATTGCTTCAGAACTAAAATCGCAATTAAAAACCTTAAAACGTCAGTCAGAAACAGCAATTCAATACAAAGCGCTTGAGAGCGAAATTCGCACCATTAAAGTCGAAGTGTTGTCTTTTCAGTGTGAACAAAGTGCACGTTTACAGCAAGAATATACCCTGAGTATGAATGAGTTAGGGGAAAGTTTTAAATTGGTGCGCTCTGAGCTGACCACTTTGGAACATGACTTAACTGCGACCAGTGAGTTGTTTCAGCGTTTGATTCAGCAATCGACACCGCTACAGCAAGAATGGCAACAGGCAGAAAAGAAACTGGCTGAACTGAAAATGACTTTGGAACAAAAACAAAGTTTGTTTCAGCAAAATACCGCGACTTTATCGCAGCTTGAACAACAAAAAGCACAAACCAAAGAGCGTTTGCAGTTGATTGAATTGCAGCTAGAGAGTTTGGTCGATCAGCAAGAAAACCAACAGGAAAATCTACAGCAGCAAGATCATTTGGCGCAGCAGCAGAGCCAGCAATTTCAGGATTTAAAAGCACAGCAACAAACCCAAGCTGCACAATATGCCCAAGTCAAAGCGCAAGTAGAACAGCAACAACAAAAGCATGTGCACATGCAGGCGCAAAGTGAGCAGTTAGCCAAAAATATCAGCCGTATTGAACAGCAAAAACAAACCCTGACACAGCAGTTTGCACAAATTCAGCCGCAAGATCAGCAAGAGGGAATGCAACAACTGCAAGACGAAAAGACCCGCTTGCAGGCTGAAATGCTAACACTAGAACAGAATATTCAAGACAGCACTCAGCAACTCGCCACGTTGCAGACCAACTATAATGAGCACAAAGCACAGTGTGCGACCTTAAAATCTGAGATTCAGATTTTGCAGTCAGAACAGAAAAACCTCAATCAATTGCTCATTAAGCAAAGTCCAAAAGCCCAAACCGATGTGGTGCAGTTGATGCAAGTATTACAACTTGCAGATGTGGCGAAACCACATGCCAATTTAATTGAAAAGTTCTTGGCTAAATGGTTATCTGCGCAGGTGGTAGAAGCAGATATTGAATTTCAGGACAGCCGCGCACGTCAGCTAAAAATTCATTTGGCTGTAGATTCAAAAACATCAAAAATACAGATTTCGGGGTGTGAGTCGCTCAGTGACTGGATTGCTTCACCGCAAAGTAGCTTGTGGCAAAGTGTCGCAATTACAGAAAGTTTATCGCAGGCTTTGGCATTGCAAGTGCAATTACAAGCAGGGCAGTCTATCCTTAGTTTAGATGGTTATCATGTGGGAGCAGACTGGGTAATCGGGCTGTTTTATGATGAAGCGGCACAGGCAGGGCAAGGGGCATTAAGCCATCGGATTCGCTTGGATGAAATTGAACAGGCGTTGGCGTTGCAACTGCCACAATATGAGCAAGCAGAACAGCAACTGCCTGAATTGCAGCAACAGGTAAAACAGTTGCAGCAGCAATTGCAGCAACAACAGCAACAGCTCAAACAGCAACAGCAAGCCTTGCAAACGCTAGATGTGCAAATGGCGAAAGCCGAAAGTGCGGCACAGGCTTTTGCAGTACAGCAACAGCAATTACAGCATCAATTGGCACAATTAGATGAGCAGCTTGAAGAAGATGCCATGCAAAAAGATGATCTGGAAATTGATTTGCATGCTTTGGCTTTTAAACTTGAGCAAGCCTTACCGCAGTATAAAATCTTGCAATTTCAGGTCGAGCAGCTGAATGAGCAGCTGGATAGTTCACAGCAACAGTTTCAGCAGCAGCAACAAGAAGTGGATCTGTTACGTCGTCAAGCGGTACAAACTCAGCAGCAAATTGAACTGTTAGAAAAAGATGCCACTTTCTTAAAAGCACAATATCAACAAATTGTGGCGCAAATGGAACAAGCCAAAAAGTTTGTCGATCCTGTTCAGTTGGAATTGCCTGACTTGGAAACTCAGTTTTCAGAGCAGCAGCAGCAGACTGAAAAGCTGCAAAAAACTTGGCAGGAATGGCAAGTGGAATTGAACAGTGTGCAGTCCAAACAGCAGCAACTGACCGAGCAACGGCAGCAGCAACAGCAGCAAGATGAACAATTACGTGCCAAACTCGAAGAAAAGCGCTTGGCATGGCAATCGGCAAAGTCGGACTATCAGCATTATTCTGAACAGTTAAAAGATTTAAACAGCGAGATCATCACAGGTTTGCAGATTGATGTCGCTGCGCATCAACAAAAACTGGCGAAAGCGCAGCAACAGTTTGATAAATTGGGTGCGGTCAATTTGGCGGCTTCGGAAGAATATGAAGAAGTATCTGCCCGTTTTGCAGAATTAAGCCATCAAATTGAAGACTTGGAAAATACCGTTTCGCAGTTACAGGCGGCAATGAAAAGTATTGATCAGGAAACTCGTAAACTGTTTATGAATACTTTTGATCAGGTGAATACCGAATTGCAGGAGTTGTTTCCTAAAGTCTTTAATGGCGGTGAAGCGAGTCTGAGCTTGGAAGATGACTGGCAATCTGGGGTGAAATTGATGGCGCGTCCACCAGGTAAGCGCAACAGTTCTTTGGCCTTACTTTCAGGGGGTGAAAAAGCACTGACAGCTTTGGCTTTGGTTTTTGCAATCTTCCGTTTAAACCCAGCGCCATTTTGCGTACTCGATGAAGTTGATGCACCGTTAGATGATGCTAACGTGGGGCGCTTTTGTAATTTAGTAAAAGAACTTTCTGAACAAGTGCAATTCATTTACATTACACATAATAAACTTGCTATGACGATGGCAACCGACCTCTTAGGTGTTACCATGCCTGAACCGGGAACCTCAAAATTAGTAACCGTAAATTTAGAAGAAGCCGCAGAATACGGCCTAGTCGCGGAGGCATAATATGGAAATCACCACAATCGTTGGAATTGTCATCGCTATTGTGATCATGGCGTTTGGTTTAAAAATGATTCTGAAAAAACCAGCAGATTCAGCGCCGTCATTGGACTCTGAATTGCAGTTTAATGCAGATAGTCAAAAACCAATTATTCCACGGCATGTACGTGATCAATTGCAGAGCGACGCCACTCCAGTTCGGGTAGAACCGACTTTGACTGCAGATGCCGTTCATGAACCCCCAGTTTCTGCCAAGACTGAACCACAGGCATTTTCTGATGATACTGCAGATAAAAGTACTGAAGCGACTCAATCTACGGCAAATCTACAGACCGATGTGTCAGCTCAAGATGCCTCTGAAACGACTGCTCAGGTAACGACTGAAACAGCGCCAGTAACTGCCGATGTCGCTGAGCCAAGCACTGCAACAGTATCGACCACATCTAACACGACCGAATATTCATTGTCAGATGAAATTCAACAGGTATTCGCAGAAACTGAGCCAAACACCAGTGAACAGGCCAAAACATCAAATGAATACAGCCTGAATCAACACATTGAAACTGCGGAAATTTCAGAATTTAACGAAGAAAGCAGCATTTTAGATTCGCACTTGCATGAACAAAAAATCATGGATGAAGAAAGTGCTTTGGCCACAGCGGAATCTTTTATTGCGCTGAATGTATTCCCAGAGCGTCGCATACTTTCGGGTGATAAGGCCTTAAAAGTATTGATGAAATACGGTTTGCGTTTTGGTGAAATGTCATGTTTCCATCGTTATAACGAAGATGGCACTAAGCTATTATTCTCTGTGCTACAAATTAATGATGAAGGCGCAGATGGCTTTGATTTAGAAACGCTATCGACTGAACAGGTTAAAGGTTTGGCATTTTTCCTCGCTTTACCGCATAGCGATGTGCAAAATGCTTTTGACACCATGGTTAGTATTTCGGGACTGATTGCGCGTGAAATTGATGGTACGGTCTATGACCAAAACCATTTGGAATTTACCCCACAATTACGTGAGCACTGGCGTCATCAAGCGATTGATTATCGTGCGGGTCAGGCAAGTCATAGCTAACATGCTGCATTTGTGCGCAATGTAAGCATAATTGCGTAGAGTATTATTGATCAAAGTGATCTGAGATAAATTGCAACTTGTGGTAGGCATTTTTATAATGCTGTCAGCAAAATGGTAGCCTCGGCTACATAGAAACAGAAGGGCGGAACAAGACCGCCCTTTTTTATGGTGGAAAATATGTCTGTAGATTTAACTGTCGTGACGCAAATGCGTCAATTGATTCAACTGCTTGCCAAGCACAATCATGCCTATTATGTGATGGATCAACCGACAATTGCAGACAGCGAATATGATCAGCTTTTCCATCAACTCAAAGCGTTAGAGCAACAGCATCCAGATTTAGTACAACCCGATACACCGACCAATAAAGTCGGTGGCACCCCTTTGGCGAAGTTCACTACGGTTAGGCATGCCGTACCCATGTTGTCTTTAGGCAATGTGTTTAATCAGGAAGAATTATTTGCTTTTGCAAGACGTGTCGAAGAGCGTTTGCCTAATCAAAATATTGAATACGATGTCGAACTTAAATTTGATGGATTGGCGATTTCACTTTGGTATGAGCACGGTGTTTTAGTGCGTGGTGTGACCCGTGGTGATGGGGAAACTGGGGAAGATATTACCCACAACGTCAAAACCATCCGCAATTTACCTAAAGTCTTGACTGCAACAGAAGCTGCCATTCCTGAACTTTTGGAAGTGCGCGGTGAAGTGTTGATGCCAAAACTTGGTTTTGAAAAACTCAATGCGGCCAATATAGCTAAAGGTGAAAAAACCTTTGCTAATCCACGTAATGCAGCAGCAGGAAGTTTGCGTCAGTTAGATCCAAAGATAGCGGCATCACGTCCTTTGGCATTCTATGCTTATGGCATTGCGCAATGTGTGCCACCTCATGGACAAAGTACCATGTCCGACAGTTTGGCATGGTTGGAGCAGTTTGGCTTTGAAATTGGTGAACGTCATTTTGTCTGTAAGAGCATTCAAGAGGTTCAGGCGGTCTATGAGCAAATTAACCTTGAGCGTCCGAATTTAAGCGTTGAAATTGATGGCATGGTGGTTAAGGTCAATGATTTGAAGCAGCAACAGCAATTGGGTTTTTTAAGTCGTGAGCCGCGCTGGGCGACTGCCTATAAATTCCCTGCAGTAACAGCTTTAACCACCATTGAGAATATTGATTGGCAAGTGGGGCGCACAGGTACGCTGACCCCTGTGGCACGTTTAAACCCCGTTTCCGTAGGTGGTGTGACGGTATCCAATGTTACTTTGCATAATATTGGTGAAATTCACCGTTTGGATGTCCGTTTAGGCGATACGGTCAGTGTTTACCGTAGTGGAGATGTGATTCCCAAAGTGGAAAAAGTTTGGCCTGAATTTCGCCTTGCCGATGCTCAAGAAGTGCATTTACCTAAACAATGCCCTGTGTGTGATTCACCTGTGGTGATGCCTGAGGGTGAGGCACTGGCACGTTGCTCGGGTGGTTTGTATTGTGCCGCACAACGTATTGAGGCGATTCGTCATTTTGTCTCACGTAAAGCCATGGATATTGAAGGTTTGGGCGATCGTTGGGTCGAGTCCTTGCTGCACCTGAACTTACTGCAAAATGTGGCGGATATTTATCATTTGCATGAACACCGTGATGCCTTGCTCAGCATTGAAAAAATGGGTGAAAAGTCAGTTCAGAACCTGATTGACTCGATTGAAAATAGTAAAAAAACCACATTGGCAGCGTTTATATATGCTTTGGGGATTCGGGGTGTGGGTGAAACCACAGCACGCATGCTTGCCAATACTTTCCAGACTTTAGAGGCTTTACGTAAAGCTGACCTAGAAGCATTAAAGAAAACTCCAGATGTGGGAGACATTACCGCAGAATGGATTTTAGACTTTTTCCAAGCACCGCATAATTTAGAAGTATTGGACCGATTATTGGCAGCAGGCATTCATTGGGATGCTCCGATAGCACCAACACGCCAGCCGTTAAATGGTGAGAGCTGGGTGATTACGGGTACTTTAAGCCAAATGGGACGCGATGAAGCAACCCAATTATTGCAAGCGTTGGGTGCACGGGTCAGCGGCAGTGTGTCGGGCAAAACCAAATGTGTTGTGGCTGGTGAGAAAGCTGGCTCAAAGCTAGAAAAAGCCGAGAAGTTGGGTGTGCAAGTGATGAATGAAGCTGAGTTTATTCAGCTCATGCGGGAATATGGTGTACTTGAATAAGCATCAACTATGCACATTTTATCCGCTTTAAGAACAAAGGCACTTCCATGATGAAGTGCCTTTGTTTTATATAGAGAAGTTGACGATTTAGCGTTTTTTGACAATCCCGTCATCAATCAATTGCTGAAAGTGCTCTACCAAACTGGTTTCAATATTGCGGTAGCGCATGTTTAATTCACGCTGACTTTTTTCCGCATGAAAATAAATCGGGTAGCCCATATTCAGTTCCACAAATTTACGGGAAAAACCAAGTAAAGGGCCAAAGGCTTTAAAGACAAATTTAGGCAACTGATTACGTGGGAACGGATATTTACGGCCAAAATGCAGTGCTAAAATTTTGCCCATTTCCAGTAAGCTGAATGTACCACCACTAATAATATAGCGACCTTGCGCTGCAGGGTTAAAAGCGGCTTGAATGTGGGCATCGGCAACATCACGTACATCTACAATACCATTCCACATGGCTGGCACACCTGCTAGCGTTAAGCCATTGGCAAATTGCAAGAGAACCTCCACGCTGCCCGATTGCGTGTTTTTGGTTAAGGATGGCCCGAGCACCAAAGCAGGGTTAATACAGACCAAATCCCAGCGTTGCTGTGCTTGTACCATTTCCCAAGCTTTACGTTCTGCTGCTACTTTTGAATAAGGATAAGGCTGATGTTCAGGACTACTGGTCGTATTCCAATGGCTTTCATCAAAACGGTTGTGTGCAGTCTTTAAAATATCAATCGCATCACCATAGGTTGCGGCAATACTAGAGGTGACCACCACACGCTTTACCGATGCAGTACGGTTAACACTGTTTAAAACATTTTCGGTGCCAATCACCGCAGGTTCAATAATGTCTTTTACTGCGTCTTTATAATTGGTGACCACAAAGGGTGAAGCCATGTGCAGCACAATTTCACAGCCCTGCATGGCGGCATCAAACGCACCATCTTCAAGTAAGTTGGCCTGAAATAATTGCAAGCTGCCAGTGCTGTTGGCTGCAATATCGGTCAGGTGCTGAAAACTGTGGGTTTTGTTGAGGTCACGGACTGTGGCATGCACTTGATGACCTTGCTCCAATAAGTTTTTAATCACCCAACTGGCAATATAGCCTGTTGCGCCTGTGACTAAAATGGGTGCAGAGGGATTTAGATTTGTCATTATTTTACGTAAGTGATGGAACTTGTGGCTATGATAATGCAGCTGGGTTTTAAAATCCGCTTTTCGGGTATTTTTCACAATACCCGAACGTCAAAATGAGTTTTCATTCTGTATTTACAAAATGATGCAAAATCATTGTGTTGTCATTTTTATTGCACCGTTTTTCCAAGCGTTTGTTTTATATATGGGAATTTTTAAACTAAATTGCAAATGCGTATGTTTCTCATTTTAATTTTATAAAAATCATAGGTTTACAATAATTAACTTTTGCAATTTAAACCGAATATGTCCATAATGACTAGATCAAGAAAGGGAGTGAAGAAAATGCGTGGCAATCCAGAAGTCGTAGACTATCTAAATATGTTGATCGGTGGCGAACTGGCTGCTCGCGATCAATACCTGATTCATTCGCGTATGTATGAAGATTGGGGCTTAAGCAAAATTTTTGAGCGCATTGACCATGAAATGCAGGAAGAAGCGCAACATGCAGATGCCTTGATTCGCCGTGTGTTATTCCTTGAAGGCACACCGAATATGCAACGTGATGATGTTGATGTGGGCGAAGATGTGGTGTCTTGCTTAAAAGCCGATTTAAAATTGGAATACGAAGTGCGTGAAAAATTGGCGCAAGGCGTAAAATTGTGTGAAGAAAAAGGTGACTATGTCAGCCGTGATATGTTGCGTCAGCAAATGACCGACACCGAAGAAGACCACACTTATTGGTTAGAAAAACAATTGCGTTTAATTGAGCTGATTGGTTTGCAAAACTACATTCAATCGCAAATGTAATGTAAACAAATACCCAAAAGCCCGATCTATTCAGATCGGGTTTTTTATCTGTGTTTTAAATTGAACAAGCTATGTTGGCTGAACAGATTGGGTATACTGAAGCTATTTTTGAATTTGAGAGCAAGCAGCGTGCAACAACAAATTTTATTGATTACGGGCTGGGGCGGTGGCACCGCTTTATTGAACCCATTGCAGCAAGCCTTGATTACACAAGGTTTTCGGGTTGAACTGATCAATATTTTTAACGCTGCCGATGCACAAGTGTTACAGCAACAGGTGGAATTGGCACGCCAGTTTGATGTGATTATGGGCTGGTCACTTGGTGGTCAATTGGCAACACTACTGGTCGATGCGATTGCCCACCAATATGCAGAATATAAAACCTTAATCACGATTGCGTCTAATCCGTGTTTTGTGGCACACGCAGGGTGGGATACCGCTATGTCTTCTGCTACTTTTGCCCAGTTTAAACAATCTTTTGAACAAGACCCAATTCTGACGTTAAAGCGATTTGGTTTTATGGTGTGTCAGGGTGTCAGCAGCAGTAAAACCGACTTACTGCAATTGCAAAGTTTGGTGCAGGCACAGCCTCAATCTTTACTCAAGCACGGTTTGGCTTTACTGGAAAACCTAAACTTGGTAAATAAACTACAGCAGTATGTAGGTCAGCAGTATCATCTTTTTGCTGAGCAAGATGTTTTAGTTGATTGCAAAGTTGCCACTAAACTTCAAAATTTAGCTGCAAAGTTTTTAAGTGTAGATGTTTTATCAGGCTCGCATGGGCTGCCATTGTTCCATGCGGATGAGCTGACTAGCAAAATCTGCCAATATTTACAGAAAAATCCGTCAACTCAGGGATAACTGACAAATCTCGCAATTTATTTTGCAGGCAGACAGGTTTAAGATTTACGACAGCTTAGTTTTGTAATTTCAAGGATGAGGACAGGATGACAGAACAGATGGATTTGGCTTTTGATCGTGAACATCTTTGGCATCCTTATACCTCTATGACTCAGCCGCTGCCGACTTTCAAAGTAAAGCGGGCATTTGGCAGCACCATTGAACTTGAAGATGGTCGTCAATTGATTGATGGTATGTCATCGTGGTGGTGCGCGATTCATGGTTATAATCATCCTGAACTGAATCGTGCTGTCACAGAACAACTCGACAACATGGCACATATCATGTTTGGTGGTTTAACTCACAGCCCAGCCATTGAACTTGGGCGTTTGTTACTGCAAATCACGCCACCAAGTTTAGATAAAATTTTTTATGCAGATTCAGGTTCAGTTGCGGTAGAAGTCGCCTTGAAAATGGCCGTGCAATATTGGACTGCACAAGGCAAGCCTGAAAAAACCAACTTTATTACCACTCGTTCTGGCTATCATGGCGATACATGGAATGCCATGTCAGTCTGTGACCCTGTCACAGGGATGCATCAGGTTTTTGGCTCAAGTCTGGCACAGCGTTATTTTGTTTCCGCACCGCAAGTCGCATTTGATCAAAAGTGGAATCCTGACGATATTGCAGAGCTGGCGCAAAGTTTGGCAGACCAGCATCACAATATTGCTGCCATGATTATTGAGCCAATTGTGCAAGGTGCAGGCGGTATGCGCTTTTATCATCCCGAATATTTGCGTCAGGCTAAATTGCTCTGCGAACAATATAATGTTCTGCTAATTTTTGATGAAATTGCTACAGGGTTTGGACGTACAGGCAAGCTCTTTGCCTGGGAACATGCACAGGTCGAACCCGATATTATGTGCATAGGCAAAGGACTGACAGGCGGTTATATGACTTTGTCTGCAACCTTGGCCACAAAACAGGTGGCAGAAACGATTTCGCAAGGTGAAGCAGGTGTGTTTATGCACGGCCCGACCTTTATGGGCAATCCATTGGCCTGTGCGGTTGCGCTAAAAAGCACTCAATTATTATTGTCACAAGACTGGCAAGCCAATATTCAACGTATTCAGCAGCAACTTGAACAGCATTTAACGCCATTAGCGAATTTGGCATGGGTGCAGGATGTGCGGGTGCTCGGTGCTATTGGTGTCGTGGAGTTGAAACATGCGGTAGATATGCAACGTCTACAACAACAATTCGTGCAACGTGGTATTTGGGTACGTCCATTTGGAAAATTGGTATATGTGATGCCACCGTATGTGATTACAGCACAAGAGTTGGATACCTTGTTGCAGCAGCTGGTAGCCGTAGTGTGTGAAATGCAGGAAGCAGACGCATGAATTTACTTGACCACTACGCAGAACAGCTCGATCAACTTCGTCAGCAAGGTAATTTTCGTCAATTTCGCAGTAATCAGCAACACGGCAAAATGATTGAAATTCAGCAACAACACATGCTGAACTTATCTTCCAATGATTATTTGGGTTTGGCCTCTGACTTGCGCTTGCGTGAACAGTTTTTTGATGAAACGCCAAATACTGAACGCTTGATGAGTGCATCTTCATCACGTTTGTTAACAGGAAATTTCCCTGCCTATGAACAGCTTGAAGCCGAGCTGAGTCAATTATTTCATGGACGTGCCGCCTTGCTGTTTAACAGCGGTTATCACATGAATATTGGTATCTTACCCGCCTTAGCAGATGCAAAAACGCTCATTTTGGCCGATAAACTGGTACATGCCAGCATGATTGATGGGATTCGCTTGTCATCTGCCAAATATTTGCGTTATCGCCATAATGATTTGGCACATTTGCAGCAATTGCTCAGCCAATATCATGCCGATGATAATTATGAACGCATTATTGTGGTGACCGAATCCATTTTTAGTATGGATGGCGATGAAACTGATTTAGCTGCTTTAGTGGCGCTTAAACAGCAATTTGCCAAAGTCATGTTATATGTAGATGAAGCACACGCCATTGGCGTACGTGGCGTGCAAGGTTTAGGTTGTGCTGAACAATATGGCGTGATTGATGCAATTGATTTTCTGGTCGGGACTTTTGGTAAAGCCGTTGCTTCGATTGGGGGATATTTGATTTGTGATCCGATTATCCGTGATTACTTAATTAATCGGATGCGTCCACTAATTTTCAGTACCGCACAACCACCTGTTTGTATGGCATGGACACAATTCATGCTCAAGCACATTGTGCAAATGCAGGCACAGCGTCAGCATTTGGCTGCCTTGAGCCAATATATGCAGCAGGGGATTCGTGCACAAGGCTTTGCGTGTCCATCTAGCTCACAAATTGTTCCTGTGATTATCGGCGACTCCAGTGCAACCGTAACTAAAGCTCAACAATTACAGGCCGCAGGTTTTTATGTGATGCCTGTGCGCCCACCCACCGTACCGCAAGGCAGTTCACGTTTGCGCATTTGTTTAAATACGCAATTTGAAACAACAGACTTAGCGCCGTTGCTGAGCATGCTTTGAGTATCTTGGCATGAGTATAGATAAAGCACAGGTCGCACAGCGTTTTGCCCGGGCACATGCAAGTTATAAATCGCATGCGGTGGTACAGCAGCAAATTTGTCAGCATTTAATCACTAAAATGCAGCAATGTTTTGTGCAGCACTCAAGTCATACACAGCCGTGCACAGCACTATCGCATGTACTTGAAATCGGTTGTGGTTCAGGCAATTTGACTGACTTGTTGTTAAGCAAGTTTGATATTCAGCAGCTGACTTTAAATGACTTATATACTGAAGTTTTACAGCCTTATCTGCACTTGCCGCATACAACAACACACATTCACGGTTTAATTGGCGATATTGAACAGTTGGCTTTTCCTGAGTCGTTGGATTTAATTTGTTCCAGTTCAGCCCTGCAATGGGTTGAAGACCTAGCTGCTTTACTACACAAGGCCCATCAAGCGTTAATACCACATGGATATTTGTGCTTTTCGACATTTGGCCCTCAAAACTTGATGGAAATGAAGCAACTAACAGGGCAGGGCTTAGACTATTTCAGTGCAGCTGAGTTTCAACAACTGCTGCAACAGCAAGGCTTTGAAGTGCTACATTGTTCAGAGCAATTACAGCAACTGAATTTTCAGCATCCCAAACAAGTTTTACAGCATTTAAAAGCCACAGGGGTGACAGGCACCGCGCAAGGTCAGCGTTGGAGCAAAGCCAGTTTAATGCATTTTTATCAGGGCTATGAACAGTTTAGTCAGCAGCATAGCTCACAGCAAAAAAGTTATACGCTCACGTATCATCCTATTTATTGTCTTGCACGGAGAATGCCATGACAGCTCAAGTTTACTTTGTGAGTGGTATTGATACAGGGATTGGCAAAACCTATGCCACAGGTTATTTGGCCAAGACTATGAATGAACAGAGTATTCAGACCATTACCCAAAAACTGATTCAAACGGGCAATCAAGACGTTTCAGAAGATATTGAGCAGCATCGTAAAATTATGGGCAGCGAATGGTTGCCTGAAGATGATGACAAGCTCACTATGCCTGAAATTTTTAGTTATCCTGCTTCACCGCATTTGGCTACACAAATTGATGGTCGTGAAATTGACTTTGCTAAAATTGAGGCTGCGACTGCGCAACTGGCGGCAAAGTATGATGCGGTATTATTAGAAGGTGCAGGTGGTTTAATGGTGCCGTTAACTACAGATTTACTCACCATCGATTATATTGAGCAAAAAAAATATCCTGTTATTTTGGTGAGTTCTGGGCGTTTGGGTAGTATCAACCACACTTTGCTCAGTTTGGAAGCTTTAAAAACACGTGGTTTGAACTTGTATGCACTGGCTTATAACTTAAATGATGAATTGCAAGACCCTTTAATTTCGCAGGATACTGCCAAGTATTTAAAAAATTATTTGGCTCATAGCTTCCCGAATGCACAGTGGATTGAAATTCCTGTATTAGCAGCTGCTGAATCTTGATTTGAAACGCTTTAAATAGCAGTCGGAATGTAATGATCCAAAATGCAAAAAAGCCACTGTGAAAGTGGCTTTTTTGTTGTGTATTATGTCCCGTCCTGAAATAAGTTTACACCTTAAGAGACTTATTTTATGGAACATGCACGAGAACAACGAGTTAAGCGCACACAACGTGATTATAGCTTCGCCTTTAAAATGATGGTGGTACATGAAGTA
>NZ_VOXZ01000014.1:0-80356 GCF_013420455.1 Acinetobacter sp. YH01004 | reverse complement strand
TGAAAGAAGGCGTTGAAATGGTAATGCCAGGTGACAACGTTGAAATGTCAGTAGAATTAATCCACCCAATCGCAATGGACCCAGGTCTACGTTTTGCGATCCGTGAAGGTGGTCGTACTGTAGGTGCTGGTGTTGTTGCTAAAGTAACAGCATAATCACTTTATAGTGTGAAAAAGCGCTCCATTTGGGGCGCTTTTTTTATGGCTGTATTTTGTGCGCTAGTTTCCAGATGGATGAAAGCTTGTCCTACTGTATTGATGGATGAAATAGCTGTTCTTTAAACCTTGAATCAATCTAAAACCATTTTATGAACATTCTTTTGCTGCGGTTTAGTTGCCTTTTTTTCTCTTACATCATAAAAATAATTTTGCTGTCTAATTATTCTTGCTCTTACGTCATAAAAAATCATCGTCTATTTTTTTACTCTTGCGTCGTAAAAATAATTTCATTGTCTATTTTTTACTCTTGCGTCACAAAAAATAATTTCACTTATCATTATTTTTTATTCCTCATGTCCTGAACTGACAACTCACTGTCCTTAACTGCACTTAAATACTGCACAGAAAACCGTAATATGAACTCATACCGAAAAATAAAAAATATAGCGGGTTACAGGAAATGAATGACTTCATTGTTGTAACCTCAGGAGTGAGCAACATGAATGCTAAAGTGAGTATTAGTGAACGTGCAGGGGCGAGTTTTCCTGTCCGTCGAATGAATTTCAACTTTGATGCTGTACCTGAATATTGGATGAATGGTAATGCAGGTCTAACGCATTTTATGACTGCATTATCTGCGTTATTTCCTGCAGGTGAGAAGTTCTTTATAGACAGTGTACGTGCTGTGCGTTATCACCCAATGCTGAAAGACAATGTAGATTTACAGAAAGAAATCAGTGCCTTCATTGGACAAGAAGCCATGCACACGCATGAGCATGTCGGTTTTAATGCCTCTGCACAGAAATTTGGGCATGATGTTGATACTTTGGATTGTTATACAGATACTGTGATTCAAACTACACGCAAATTTATGGCAAAGTTGGCTAAACCGATTGGCATTACACAGAAAATGGTAGATTTAACTGCGACCACTGCGCTAGAACATTTCACAGCTACGATTGCCTCACAATTATTGACCAATTCACATATTCAAGAATTGATGACCGATGACACCATGAAAACTATGTGGTTGTGGCATGCGATTGAAGAAAACGAACATAAAGCTGTTGCGTATGATGTATTTGAAGGTGTGTTTGGCAAAGGTCTGAAAGCCTATGCACTACGTACAAGTTCTTTGGTTATTTCGATGCTGACTTTATTTTTTGTACAAAACTATTTTTTGTGGCGTTTACTAAAACAAGACAAGCAGTTGAATTTGGAAAATTTACGCATGATTTATCGTTATGCCTATAGTCCATCTAAAGGGATTATTACAGGCATGGGCAAAGAAATGTTGTTCTATTTCAAACCGAATTTTCATCCTAACGATTTTGATACCACAACATTATTAAATACTTGGAAAGCTAAATTAGGCTTTTAAACTTTTCCTTTTGGTCAGGCAACGTAAGTTGCCTTTTTTTTTGCTCGATTTTTTTGTCGTGAAATCTATAATGCCTACATCTTAGAACAGCACAAGATCATTTCTTATGATTCGTTTAATGCAAGCCCATGATGTCGCCGATGTGGTTGCGATTGAAAATTTGGTACAAAGTCATCCGTGGAGTGCCAAACAATTTGCCGAAGCGGTAGAGAGTTATCACAGTACCGTGATTGAACATGCAGGGAGAGTGGTGGGTTTTTGTATTTTGCAACCTGTGTTGGATGAAGCAAATTTGTTGTTGATGGCGGTGCATCCAAGTCAGCAAGGCAAAGGTTTAGGTTATCAACTGCTAGAACATTCTATTGCAGGTTTGAAAAACCAACCTGTGCAGATTTTTTTAGAAGTACGTGAAAGTAATTTAGCTGCGATAGCCCTGTATGAAAAGTCAGGTTTTCATCAAATTGATTTACGTAAAAATTATTATCCTAAAACGGATGGCACACGGGAGCATGCCATTATTATGGTGAAATCTTGTAGCGATGATTTTGCCAGTTTGTTTAAGTGAATCTGATCGATGCAAAAATCAGTATTGCATCATTACATTTTTATTTGATGATGGAGTTATTCCAGCCTAAGGGCAGCGTGGTCATTAAGGAGTTTCCCAATTGCTGCACCTCATCGGTATTTAGGCTGCGGTTAATGCGTCGCCATTGACCATCAAGCAGTAGCTCAAGGGGCACATATTGCGATTTATAGTTCATTTTATTGGAATGTGGTACCCAATAACCTAAGTAAACATATTGCAGTCCCAAATGCTGTGCCTGTTCAATTTGTTTTAATACCGCAAATGTTCCGAGTGAGCGACGACTTTCGTCTGGGTCAAAAAAGGTATAGACCGCAGAAATACCATCATCTAAATAATCACAGGTCGATACTGCAATTAAGCGATCATCTTGCCAAACCTCTAAAAAGAAGCTGCTGGTACAACTGTGGATTAGGAATTTTTCAAATTGGTCACGGCTGGCAGGGAACATATCGCCATCGGCATGTCGTTCATTGATATAGCGTTCATACAGCGCATAATGCAAATCACCTGCATCTTGTGGCTTGGTGATTTTGATCTGTAAATCGTGATTGCGTTTCCAAGCTTTCTTTTGCGTGCTGTTCATTTTAAATTCAGCGACAGGAATACGTGAAGAAAGGCATTGGCGGCACAAATGGCATTCAGGACGATAGACAAAATCGCCACTGCGACGAAAACCGACCCGAGAGAGTTCAGACAAAGTCAGCACATCAATTTTATGTGCAGGATCTAAAAAAACCATCCGCGCAGATTTTTCAGGTAAATAGCTGCAATCATGCGGCGGAGTAATGTAATACTGCAAATCATTTAGCAGGGATTTTGGGTGATATGAATTCATTGTCAAGATCCCTCTCTGTTATTGTCATTCAAGTAGGCGCGCATACTGCGCTATTGTTTTACTTGAAAATACACTGTCCTGATATTTTTTCCAATTGATTGCAGGTTGTTTTACAACATCTTGTAACGATTTAAGATAGTCTTGGCGAGAAAGTGTACATGCTCCGAGACTGATTAAATGGTCATTGACCAATTGGCAGTCAATCCAAGGCAATTGTTGTTCTTGTCCGAGCAGCATCAAACTATAAAATGCCATTTTGGAGACATCGGTACGATGGCTAAACATGGACTCGCCAAAACAGCCTTTGCCAATACTGACTCCATATAAACCACCGACCAAACTATCTTGCTCCCAAACTTCTAAACTATAGCCATAACCTGCTGCAAAAAGCTGACAATAACCTTGAATGATCTCTTCAGAAATCCAAGTATCATTGGCGTAGCTACGGGGCAAGGCACAATTGCGAATCACTTGTTCAAAGGCATGATTGATAGTAATGCGATAATCTATTTTTTTCATGTTGCGGATTAAAGACTTACTCGGCTGATAATGTTGCGGAATAATTACGCAACGTGGCTCAGGACTCCACCAACAAATAGGATCACCTTCTGAAAACCATGGAAATAAGCCATGTGTATAGGCTTCATATAAGGTTGAAGGGGAAAGGTCTGCACCTACACAAATCAAGCCTTCACCCTCAGGATCAACTTCAATGGGATCGGGGAAAATGAATTGTGAAGCCGGGAGCGTGTGCATATCAATTGCCGTATGAAGTTTTACGATGAACTTGATTTCATCATACCTAAAAATGCCGTGATAAAAAAACCGCTCAAGGAGAGCGGTCTTTAAACTTGGTCACTAAATTATTCACCAAGTGCATCTAAATATTTTTCTGCATCCAAAGCTGCCATACAACCTGAACCTGCAGAAGTAATCGCTTGGCGATAAATTGAATCGGCCACATCACCTGCAGCAAATACGCCAGCCACAGAAGTTTGAGTCGCATTGCCTGAAGTGCCGCTTTGTACTTGGATATAACCATCACGCAAGTTCAATTGACCTTCGAACATGCCTGTATTCGGTTTGTGACCAATCGCAATGAATAAGCCAGACACATCAACATCTTGAGTAGAGCCATCAGTGGTTGATTTTAAACGTACTGAAGTTACGCCTGTGTTGTCGCCCAAGACTTCATCAACTTGGTTGTTCCAAAGAATGCTGATTTTGCCTTCTTTCTCTTTGGCAAATAAATGATCTTGCAAGATTTTTTCAGAGCGAAGTGAATCACGACGATGCACCAATGTCACGTGTGATGCAATGTTAGACAGGTATAATGCTTCTTCAACAGCCGTGTTACCACCGCCAACGACCATCACTTTTTGGTTTTTATAGAAGAAACCATCACAGGTGGCACAGGCACTTACGCCTTGACCCATAAATGCTGCTTCAGATTCTAAACCTAAATATTGTGCAGTCGCACCTGTGCAAATGATTAAAGCATCACAGGTAAATTCTTCCATATCGCCTTTGAGTACAAATGGGCGCACATTCAGGTTTACTTCATTGATATGGTCATACACGATTTCTGTGCCAAAGCGTTCCGCATGAGCTTGCATACGTTCCATTAACGCTGGGCCTGTTAAACCTTCAGGATCACCTGGCCAGTTATCAACTTCCGTAGTTGTGGTGAGTTGACCACCCAATTGTAAGCCTGCAATTAAAGTCGGTTTTAAGTTGGCACGTGCAGCATATACTGCAGCACTATAACCTGCAGGGCCTGAACCTAAAATAATTAAACGTGAGTGACGAGCGCTCATGCACAGCATCCTTTTTTTATTTAGAAATTTATGGAATTATACGTGAAACAGGATGAGTTTGCTGTGTGATTAAAGTTGATATTACTGATCATGTAAATCGATTTGAGCTATATAGAAAAAGTTAACAACACACTTCAATAATCTTGCATCTTTTTCTAGGCAACACATGCATAATAGAAGGTCTGTTATAATTTATAGCTTGCTGTGTGGTGAAGCTTGCATCGTGAAATGCAACTTAAATGACACAGCTAAATGAAATACAGACGCTCCGAATCAGGCGGCTTTTTAAGACCATCGAACAAACAAAAAACATTGATGAAGAATTGGCGACAGGACAATATATGACTGCGGTGTCGGGTGCTTATGCACATCGCTTAATAGCGACATTATTTTTGGTCTCTTTTGGAATATATCTGTTCCTTGCAACGGTGACCTATACTCCATTTGACCCAGGTTGGATGCACATTTCCAGTGACACCCAACAGGTTTCAAATGCGAGTGGAATCGCAGGTGCGTGGATTGCCGATTTACTGTTTGGCTTTTTAGGTTGGGCGAGTCTGCTTCTTCCTGCTTATTTTTTTATTGAAGCCTTACAAGTCTGGTGGCCACGTAGTTTTTTAAACCGTCCATTTCGTTATGCTGCACAATTCTTCATTTTATTGGCAACAGCAAGTTTGCTGTATTTATTTTGGCAAGTACCTGCCGATACGTTAGACAATGCCTCAGGCGGCATCATTGGTTTTGAACTTGGGAAAAGTTTATCGCAAATTTTAACCATTTATGGAGCAACACTTTTTTTAGTCGTCTTTTGGATTTTCTTATTTACCCTCGCATTTGGGGTGAAGTGGAACAGAACGTGGGCAACTTTAAAAGCTACACCTGCTTATCTGCAAGATTTGTTCTATCGCAATGTACCTGAAGCAGAATCTGACTTTGACCGTTCTACACCACAGGTGAAAAAGACCGTTGTCGCTGCTGCACCTGTGGTTGCTGTTGAAGTGGCATCAACTGATTTAGAAGCAGCAAGTGAACCCGTGGTTGCACAGGCGAAAGAAGCTGAAACAACTGCGCCACATCCTGCGGCAGAGCGTATGTTTAATCACATGCAGCAACGTGAAGAAGAAGAGCAACAGGCGCAGCAACAGCTATTGGTGCAAGATGAAATTGATGATGTTGAGTTAGAAAAAACCATCGAAAAGGCGCATCGCTTAGAACAAGACAGCCAGCGTATTGTTGCGACAGGCGAAGTGTGGCGTGCTTTACAAGAAAATACCGACAGTCAGCATAACCAAGACATTCATGCATTATTACGTGCTTCTGAAGAACCAGAGCCACATCTACAATCGAATCCTTTTGATGAAGTGCGTCCTGCATCTACGGCATCTCAAGCCACTGCAAAATCTTCGTTAGATTGGGATGATGATCAAATTTTTGATGAATTGCTCGCAGCAGTTCCGCAAGGCAAAGCTGCAAGTGATTTACACAGCCCATTCCAAAACAGCGGGGCAATGGATACTTTAGATGAGTCTGTGACCCAGCAAGAAACAGTGCATCCGCACTCGAATCCTACGGCTCACAATTTTAACGATGATCTCAGCAGATTTGAGTCAGATTTTAACCCGCCATCGTCAAGTGCTTCGAATACGCAAAATCATGCTGTACGCCAAGAGCGCCATTTGCAGCATGATTTAGACAGTTTAGATGACTTGTTGGTGGATGATCTTTTGGGTGATGAGTTACAGCAAGATGCATTTCAAGATCAAGCGCCTGTAGCGCGTAGTACCAGTAGCTATGCACAAAGTTCTGCTTTTGTTCAGGCACCTATTCAGACGGCAGCCACTGCCGCAGTGATGGCAAACGCAGCGACTGCTACACAGGCTGAACAAGCAGAAAAAGTGGCGTTATCCAAAGAAGCATTTATCGAAGCTTGGCAGGAAACCGCAGGCAAACCACTAGACGAAGATGACTTTGATTTTGATGCGCCGCTGACCGATGCACATGGTCGTCCGATGTCACGCGCCATGCAGGTTGCAGAAAAACGTCGTGATTTATCGCCATTACCGGGTTTGGATTTGCTTGATAAAGTCGATCCAAACAAAAAAGTGAACTTCACCGCAGAACAATTATCGCGCTTGTCGGAATTGCTGGAAATTAAATTACAGGAATTTAATGTCAAAGCCAAAGTGGTTGAAGCACAGCCTGGTCCTGTCGTGACCCGTTTTGAGCTGGATTTGGCACCTGGGGTCAAAGCTTCAAAAGTAACCAATATTTCTCGTGACTTGGCGCGTTCAATGTCGATGGCATCGGTACGTGTGGTCGAAGTGATTCCGGGCAAACCGTATATTGGCATTGAAGTACCGAATAGTTCACGTGAAATGGTACGTTTGATTGAGTTATTACAAACGCCTGCTTTTGAAGATCCAAACGGCATTTTATCTATGGCGATGGGGAAAGACATTTCAGGCAATCCTGTGATTACTGAATTGGGCAAAGCACCACACATGCTCGTAGCAGGGACAACGGGTTCAGGTAAATCAGTAGCAGTGAACTCGATGATTTTGTCGATGTTGCTGAAATACAAGCCTGATCAATTACGCTTAATTTTGATTGACCCGAAACAATTGGAACTCGCCAACTATAACGATATTCCACACTTATTGACGCCTGTAGTGACTGATATGAAAGATGCCGTCAGCGCTTTAAATTGGTGTGTCAATGAAATGGAACGTCGTTATAAGCTAATGTCTTTCCTGAAAATTCGTAAATTAAGCGACTATAACCGTAAGGTTGAAGAATCTATTGCCAATGGTGAAGATTTAATTGATCCAACTTGGAAGCCGGGAGATTCAGCAACGCAAGAACGTGCACCGCGTTTAACACCATTGCCATCTATTGTGATTGTGGCAGATGAGTTTGCAGACATGATCATGCAAGTGGGCAAGAAAGCGGAAGAAATGATTACCCGTTTGGCACAAAAATCACGTGCAGCAGGGATTCACTTACTCTTAGCAACTCAGCGTCCATCGGTGGATGTGATCACAGGTCTAATTAAAGCCAACATTCCAACCCGTGTAGCTTTGCGTGTGAACTCGAAAATTGACTCACGTACTATCTTGGATGCGGGCGGTGCAGAAGACCTGCTTGGTCATGGTGATATGCTATTTTTAGGGCCGGGTAAAATTGAGCCAGAACGTGTGCATGGCGCATTTATTTCGGATGATGAAGTCAACCGTATTTGTGATGCGTGGCGTGAGCGTGGCGATCCTGACTATGTCGATGAAATCTTGACGCCATTTGATGAAGAACCATCTTCACGTGGTTTTGAAGATGGTGAAGGCAGTCCAGACCGTGATGTGTTGTATGATCAGTGTGTAGCATTTGTTTTGGAAACACGTAAAGTGTCGACCTCATCTTTACAGCGCAAATTTAGCTTGGGCTATAACCGTGCGGCACGTATTGTCGATCAGATGCAAGAGCAAGGCATTGTGAGCGAGCAAGGAGCAAATGGGAAACGTGAAATTTTAGTGTAAAGCTTTCACTTTCTGTTTGATTTTGAATCAAGTAGTGCTATAAAAAAATCCCGCAATTCAATTGCGGGATTTTTTCTTTTTACACTCAATCTTTTTGGCTGAATTTAGCCAGAGATTGTGTTTAAACAGTTTAAGCAAACTTGGCTAAAACGGCTAAAAAACCATCTTTTTGACGTGGAAATTCAGCAATCACATCGTGAATACGCTGACCTTCAGGATTAGTGGCATTGACATCGCGACCATCGGCAACAAATTGTGTCAATAGACGTTCATAGTCGCTTGGACGCATGTGTTTAAATGCGTGATAGAGTACGTGAAAATCTGCATTCACACCTGCAGGTGGAAGTTGATTCAAATAGGCAAATACACGTTCATCCGACCATGCTTCGTTAAAGGTCGCAGGTTGAGATAATGCCATGGCAATCTCCTTTATATTCTTTTGAAAAAAATAGGGCAAAATAACTAGTGTTATTTTGCCCTGATTCAATTTGCTTGACTAATCAGTATTCAGATTATCGCTCTTCAGGCAAATTGATATTCATTTCCAACATTTCAATATTGGCTTCTGAACGCACAGACATTTGAATATGTTGTTCATCGACACCACGCACGTAGCGATTTACCACTTGCATGATTTCTTTTTTCATCTGATCAATTTTGTCTTGGCTTAAGCGTTTACCTAGACCTTGTTCAGAAGCAACAATCACTTTTAAGCGATCTTTTGCTGTTTGTGCGCTAGATGTCTTGTCTTCACCGCTAAATAATTTGCTCCAAAATCCTGCCATGTCTACGCTCCAAATAATCGTGCTAACCAACCTTTCGGTTTTGTTTCAATATGACGAAACGGACGTTCTTCACCCAAGAAACGTGCAACCAAGTCATCATACGCCTGACCTGCAGCAGCATCGCTATACAGAATGACAGGTTTGCCTTCGTTAGATGCTTGAAGTACGCTCTTACATTCAGGAATAACGCCTAAAGTTGGTACACGTAAAATATCTTTAGAAATGTCGTCAATGGTTAGCATTTCTTGTTTATCGGCACGTTCTGGGTTGTAACGTGTGATACACAAGTGCTTACGCACACGACCTTCGTTTTGTTCTACTTTTTTGGTTTTGCTGTCAAGCATACCAATAATACGGTCAGAGTCACGTACTGAAGAAATTTCAGGGTTGGTCACAATAATCGCTTCATCGGCATGGTACATTGCAAGAATGGCACCGCGCTCAATCCCAGCAGGTGAGTCGCAAATAATGTAATCAAATTCTTGTGCCAACTCATCCATGATACGTGCCACACCTTCATCGGTGAGGGCATCTTTATCACGGGTTTGTGAAGCTGGAAGAATATAAAGGTTTTCGATATCTTTATCGCGAATTAATGCTTGTTGTAAACGCGCTTCATTATTTAATACATTCACAAAATCATAAACAACGCGACGTTCACAACCCATAATTAAGTCAAGGTTACGTAAACCCACGTCAAAATCGATAACAACAGTTTTGTGACCACGTAGGGCTAAACCTGTTGCAAAAGATGCACTTGTAGTGGTTTTACCTACGCCACCTTTGCCTGATGTTACGACAACAATTTTCGCCACCGAATCCACTCCTGTTATGGTTTAAATTCCCCTATATTTTTTCGGGGATTTTTGGTGATTATTTATACATTAAAATTGTAGAGCTTCAAATACAAGCTCTTGGTTATCATTTAAGTAAATATGCACAGGTTTTTTAGTCACATGCTGAGGAATATCGTCCGCCACGCAATACGTGCCTGCAATAGATACCAATTCTGCTTCTAGGGAATGACAGAAAATTCGTGCCGCAATATTCCCGCCCGCGCCGGCAATGACTCTACCACGTACACTACCATAAATATGTATATTTCCTGAAGCAATCACTTCAGAACCGCTGTTGATGCCTGCGGTTAAAATAATGTCGCCCTGATGTTGTACCAAGCATTGACCTGTACGCAAAATTTCATCGTGATAAGACGTAATATGCGCTACAGCAGGTGTAGTTTCAGCAACTTGATTTTCCGTCTGTTGCTGTTCTGCCGCAGGTTCAGGTTTTACTTCAACCACTTGTTCTTTGGTGGCTTTCACTTCCTGCAATGGACGGTCTTGCGGGATGACAGGGAACTGAATAGCACGTGCCTGATCTGCCATAATGCCTTCAGTCACAGCAATTGGCTGTGCTTCTAGGCTAATTAGCAATTGAATTAGCGCAATCAATTCTTGTTCGACTGAACTTTCAATGACCACCAAAACCCCTGGTGGAAATGATTTTTGCAACATTGGGCTTAGTTGCTGGCGGATCGCATCATGATCATTGGTGTCTAAGCTAATGCGAATCGCATTGACCAATCTGCCTTTTATCCGTATGTCAGCCATAATAATTCCTTAACACTTCTAACTTTGCTGGTTGTTGAAGTCATCTTATAAATAGAGCAAATCCTAGAACAAATTGGGTGAATTCTCTAGTTCAGTTACTAAAAATATTTCACATTGTTTTAGCTAAAATTATCGAAAGACCTTTATGAAATATCGTGTTGTTGTCCTTCATTTAAAATTTGTTGCCATTGTTTAACTTTTACTTGTTTGCGAATTGCTTCTAAACTTTCAAATATCGCTGATTCCACTAATTTATCAATATGCTGATTATGTTCAATCTCAATCTGACTAATTTTTTCAGCAATCATTTGATAAGTTGGATTTTGTACTTGTTGATGCTGCTGTGCAAAAGGTTCAATTAAACCTTGGGTGATATTTTCGCCCAATCGTTGTCCGATACTTTGAATTTGCTGTTCAATACGTCCACCGACCAATGGAATCAGGCGCAGCAATTGCGTCAGTTCAGGCGTATCTTCAATGGCTTGATTCACCACCAACCCGACATTTTTCGCAATCATGTGACGCTGCATTTGTAATTCTTTGCCTAAGGATTCCTGCAAAATATCGGCTAGGGCAATCGCGAGTAATTGACGATGATGCTCGACCAAATCATCAATAAATTGTTTGTGAGTGGTACTGGTGGTCAATTCACGTTGCACACCATTAAGTACCGTGAGCACCACACGGCTACTCAGTTCTTCCATTAGCAAGTTGTAGTAAAAGTTGCCGCGTTTATACCAACTGTCTGGAATGACTTTATAGCCATGGCTATGCAGGTTGTAACCAATCGCGATGGCACGTAATAAACGTAAAAAACGCAATTGCGGAATAATTGCAAGAATTTCATACCAGTGAATAAACGGGAAAAACCACCAACGCTGATGATGTTTGAAAATAATTGCAATACCCCAACGCACGCCCAACTCTACAATTAAAAACGTGGTAAACCAGCCTTCGGTAATCACCACCCAAGGGCGCAATTCTGTTCGATAAAACTGTAAAATTTCAGGTAGACGAATAAAATCGAACAACCATTCGCCAAAATCACTCATTAAAATGGCATTGGCACTTAAACAGAACAAGTTAAAGATGATTAAACCCATCAAAAACAAGTCATAAGCCAAGGCAATTTTCCATCCCCATGAATCTTTACGCAGGGGATGAAAAGAGGATTTGATGACAGGTTCTTCAGACTTTTTCATGGCGTACCTGAATGGTTATGCAGTCGGAGCTGCAAGTTTTTGTTGCATGCTTTCAATCAATTGATCTTTTTCCAGCCACAGTTCATGCACCCATTGCTGAAAACGCTCACGATATTCAGCATCATCTTCGTAATTGCCGCCCAACACCCAATCTGGAATATTAATTTTGCGTAAATTCACCGCAATGCGCGGCACCTCACCTAACCAAAACTCGCTATAGCCCGGCACGCCATCTGGGTACACAATGGTCATATCTACCAAGGCATCAATTTGATCACCCAAAATATTCAATGCCAAAGCTAAACCACCAGCTTTTGGCTTTAATAAATGTTGATAAGGCGATTGTTGTTGATCATGTTTTTCTTGGGTAAAGCGTGTGCCTTCTAAATAATTCAGCAGGGTAAAGGGCTGACTTAATAACTGTTGGCAGGCTTTACGCGCTTCTTCCATATCGTGGTCTTTCAGCTCAGGTTTTTTGGCAATTTGTGCTTTGCTGTGACGCTTCATCATTGGGAAGCCTAAAATTTTAAAGGCTTGTCCTACAAAGGGAATAAAGATCAGTTCCCACTTGGTAAAAAAGCGGGTCAATGGCATACGGGTTAAGCCAAAATACTGATTTACTGTGGTATCGACCCAACTTTGATGGTTACAGGTCATGAGATAACGACCTTGCATGCTCAGTTGCAAATCTTCATCAATGCTGATATCCCATTGGGTATTGGGTAATACATGATCAATCAGCCAGTTGTTTACACTGAGCCAACTGTTGGTAATTTGAATATTGGTTTCATCGACCTTACGTGACTGCTTTAACAGTTTGGTTAAGCCCAAAGCCAACACAGGAGGGCCGTGAAAAAATGTACTGCCAGTGATGACTGTACCCACGGTGAGACCTTTTGTGATTTTTTTTAATAAAGGGTGTTTCTTTGCTTGCGATGACATATAAATCAATCCTGAAGATAAATCGTCCAATGCGTCACGTGTTTGTAGATGACTCCAATATAAATGTTGTTTTTAAAATAAAAAAGTGTTGAAGTGAAAGTGTGTAGAAATTGTGATGAAGTTATACCAAGATTTGTACATGATCATGTATATTTGTAAGTAAAAGTTTTTTTATTAACAAAAAATCAATGGTCTAAGTATATTTTTTCATTCAATATTCAGCATATACAACAAAACACAAGTAAGGAGGCATGCCATGCGTGCATTAGCAATTTCGGCAGCAGTCGTAGGGGCAATGGTTTTAACTGGTTGTCAAACGACTGGTAACAACCTTGGTGGTATGGAATATGACAAAACTGCGTTAGGCACAGTAATTGGTGCTGCTGCAGGTTATGGGGTCTCTAAAAGTAACGCAAATACAAGTGCACAAAACAACCGTGCTGCAGCAATTGGTGCTGTAGTGGGTGCTGCTGCGGGTGTTTATCTTGACAATAAAGAAAAACAACTTCGTCAACAAATGGCTGGTACAGGCGTAGAAGTAAACCGTAATGCCGATGGTTCTGTTGGCTTGATCATGCCGGGTAACATCACGTTTGATACTAACAAATCAAACATCAAACCAAACTTCTATTCTACCTTGGACAAAGTAGCGCAAACGCTAACCCAAGATAACAAGAGCGGTATTTTGGTAACAGGTTTTACTGACAGCACTGGTAACGACGCAATCAACATTCCATTGTCACAAGCACGTGCACAATCGGTTGCAAACTACTTGGCTAGCCGTGGTGTATCAACTTCACGTATTAATGCACAAGGTCACGGTGCTGCAAACCCAATCGCATCGAATGCTACTGCAGAAGGTCGTGAGCAAAACCGTCGTGTAGAAATCAGCATTTATGCAATCCAATAATCTGGCATTGTATAGATTGTAAAGAACCGCCTTCGGGCGGTTTTTTTATGCAAGCAATTTCTAGGGTCTACTCAGCAAATAGACAATGACGTCTAAAGTAGCATTTTAGATTAGTCATCTTTGGCGGAGATGACTATAATCGAGCTCGAACCGAAATAGAGGAAATACTATGACACTGGCAAGTCAGTTAAACGACAAGCAACTTGAAGCGATGAAATACACTCAAGGACCCTTGTTAGTGCTTGCAGGTGCAGGTTCAGGCAAAACTTCGGTGATTACCCGAAAAATTGCCTATTTGGTTAAGCATTGCGGGATTCCTGCGCATCGTATTACAGCGATGACTTTTACCAACAAAGCAGCACGAGAAATGAAAGAGCGTGTGACCAAATTGTTGTCACGTGAAGAAGCTAAAGGATTATCGGTTTCGACTTTCCACACCTTTGGTCTGAATTTATTACGTCATGAATTAAAACACACGCCGTTAAAAGCCAACTTCTCTATTTTAGATGCCGATGACTGCAAACGTATTCTGATGGATTTAATGCACCGCGATAATTTGTCGGGTGCAGAAAGCAAAGAATTGATTGCCAAAGCCATGAAGATGATTTCAGACTGGAAAAATGATCTGATTGCACCAGAGCAGGCGCATACCACCTGCGAAACGCCAGAAGACATCCAGTTTGCACATTTATATCAACTTTATGAACGTAATTTACGTGCCTATAACGCGGTAGATTTTGATGATTTAATTGTAATGCCGACACGACTTTTGCAAGAAAATGCCGAAGTGCGTGACAAGTGGCAAAACCGTGTTCGTTATTTATTGGTCGATGAGTATCAGGACACCAACACCGCACAATATATCTTGGTGAAATTACTTGTGGGCGTAATGGGGCAGTTCACTGCGGTAGGTGACGACGACCAATCGATTTACGCTTGGCGCGGTGCGAAGCCTGAAAATATGGCCTTGCTGAAAGATGATTTCCCGAATTTAAAAGTGATTAAACTTGAGCAAAACTATCGCTCGACCAGTCGCATTTTAAAAGCGGCCAACACCGTCATTGGCAATAATCCACATATTTTTGACAAAAAACTGTGGTCAGATAAAGGTCATGGTGAAGTGATTCGGGTAATTACATGCCGCAATGATGATGATGAATCAGAACGCGTGGTTAAAGACTTACTCACGCATAAACTGATGAATGGTAAAAGCTGGAAAGATTATGCAATTTTGTACCGAGGGAACTTTCAGGCACGTATTCTGGAAACCCAATTACGTCAAATGCAAATTCCTTACAAGCTTTCGGGGGGGCAGTCATTCTTCGCACGTGCTGAAATCAAAGACATCATGAGTTATTTGCGTCTGATTATTAACCCTGAAGATGACAGCGCATTCTTACGCATTATTAACACGCCTAAACGCGCGATTGGTCCTGTGACTTTGGAAAAACTAGGGCTGTTTGCACAGGAAAACCATTTGTCATTATTGGCTGCTGCAGGTGATCAGCGCCTAACCATGGCAATTCCGAAAAAAGCCACGACGCAGTTGGCAGAGTTTTCAGATTTTATTAGCAATTTTACGCGTAACTTATTGGAAGATGATGAACCTGTGCCAATCATCCGTCAAATGATGCTCGAAGCAGGTTATATCGACTACATTAAAGAGCAAGCAGCTACCCCTGCGCAGGAAAAAACCAAGCTAGATAATATCGAAGTTCTATATAGCAGCATCCAAAGTTTGATTAACCGTGCTGAAGATGTCGATGAAAAGAATATTGAAAGCGTGATTCGTAAAATGGTGCTGCTCGATATGCTCGAACAGCAACAGGAAGAAGAAGACACTGATAAAGTCAATTTACTCACCCTGCATGCGTCCAAAGGCTTGGAATTTCCGTACGTGTATTTGATTGGTTTGGAAGAAGAGCTTTTACCGCATAAAAACTCAATTGTGGCAGATACTGTCGAGGAAGAACGCCGTTTGATGTACGTGGGGATTACTCGTGCACGTCAGGGCTTAACCATTACTTTGGCAGAGCAGCGCAAAGCGGGCGGGCAAATGAAACAAATGACCCCAAGTCGTTTTTTGGATGAATTACCACAAGATGAATTGGAATGGCTCGGACGTAAGAAAAAGTTAGCCGGTGATGTCGATCCGAAATTACAGGCACAGCATTATTTGGAAAATTTACGTGCCTTAATCAAGCGCTAATTTTTTGAAAATACTTAGGGCATTGATGCAAGTACAGCATCAAATGGCACATCGAAAATCGAAAGAAAATTGAAAATTTAAAAACAGGATAAACTTCATGAAAGTTCAAGTTAAAGTCTTAGATTCACGTTTAGGCACAGAATGGCCAATGCCAACTTATGCAACCGCAGGTTCGGCAGGTTTGGACTTACGTGCTTGTGTAGACAGCAGCACCGTGATTGAGCCGGGTCAAACAGTCTTGGTCAAAACAGGTTTAGCGATTTATATTCAAGATACAGGTTTTGCAGGCATGATTTTGCCGCGTTCAGGCTTGGGTCACAAACATGGCATCGTGTTGGGGAACTTGGTGGGTTTGATTGATTCAGATTATCAGGGTGAATTGATGGTTTCGGTGTGGAACCGTAGCCAAACAGCATTTAGCTTAGAACCTGGTGAGCGTTTAGCGCAATACGTTTTGGTTCCTGTGGTACAGGCCAAGTTTGAACAAGTAGATGAATTTGTTGCCACCGAACGTGGTGCAGGTGGTTTTGGGCATACGGGCAAAAACTAAGTTACTTAGGTTTCAGCCTATATCGTTTGGTAAAGTTTTATCTGAAACTTTACCAACAATTCTTGAAAAGTAACGAAAGATGTACTAATAATGACAAGTAAATCACTAGCTCTGATGAGACCATTGCACATCTATTAAAAAATCTAATTAGAATTTTCAAAATATCTCGAGCCAAGATTTATTCACTTTATGTTGGCTCATCTTTGTAGTTGTAAGCCTATGAACAATCCACAAACACTTTTTCCTCAGCATATTTTTCGCGCTTACGACATTCGTGGCAAAGAAACTGTGCTGACCGCGAAATTGGTACACGCCATTGCACAAGGATTGGTGCAACAATATCAACAAGAAAAGCAAACTCAAATTAGTATTGGTTATGATGCGCGTTTAAATAGCCCCGCTTATGCTGAAATTATGCGCCAAGTCTTTCTTGCCCATCAATTTCAAGTGACGATGGTGGGTTGTTGTTCTAGCCCGATGTTGTATTTTATGGCACGACACACGGCAGGCAATGGCATTATGCTTACGGCCAGTCATAATCCAAAATCAGACAACGGCATTAAATGGATTGTGCAGGGCGAACCGCCAACCCCTGAAATGATTCAACACGTGGCACACGATGCAGCGCCATATTATTTAAATACCGATGCAGCACCATCCATCGCCTCACAACACGCCACCAATATTTCACATGAATTTATTGAAGATGCGTGTCAGCAATATCAGCAGGCAATGTTGAACGATATTCAACTGGCGGGCACTTTTAAAGTGGTTTTAGATGGGATGTATGGTTCGGCAGGTCATTGCGCTGCTTTGGTTTTGCAAAAAATGGGCTGTGAGGTGATTGCTTTACGCTGCGAAGCCAATGGTCATTTTCCAGAACATGCACCCGATCCATCACAAGAAAAACACTTACAACATTTAAAAGCTGCGGTGCGTGAACATCAGGCGGACATTGGCATTGCTTTAGATGGCGATGGTGATCGTGTCGTCCTCTTGGATGAACATGCCAATGTGCTTTCAGCAGATCGTTTGCTGTCTTTATTTGCAGAAATGTGTTTAAAAACTCATCCTCAGCATCAAGTGGTGTTTGATGTAAAATGCTCCACTATGGTGCGCAATACCGTGCGTGATTTGGGTGGCGAAGCGGTGATGATTCGCACGGGCAGTACCTTCTTGCGGCGTTATTTGGCGCAGTCGCAAGGCAAGGCTGTGTTCGGTGGCGAATACGCAGGACATTATGTATTCAATGATGGACGTGGTTTTGGCTATGACGATGGTATTTACGCAGCGCTGCGCGTGTTGGAATATTTAAGCCACAGTAATTACAGCAGCCTTTCGGCATTGATGCAGAAATACCCTGAGCGTTGCTGCACTGAAGACACGTATATCAGCACACGGAATATTGAACCGAGTGCGGTTTTAAATGATGTTGAAAGTTCTAGCCATCGCAGTGGTGCAGAATTAAGTAAAATAGATGGTGTAAGACTTGATTTTGAAGATGGATTTGGCATTATTCGAGCATCCAATACAGGCGAATATTTTACGGTGCGTTTTGATGCCGATAATCCATCACGACTGAATGATATTCGCGATACATTTGTTTCCATGTTAAGTGAGCGATACCCTGAAATCGCCCAAGACATTTTAGATGCTCAATAAGGAGAGGCGAATGCCACATCAACAGACTGGTATCGACAAAGCGCAAATTTTGACTGAAGCTTTGCCGTATATTCAACGTTTTGCGGGCAAGACCCTTGTTGTGAAATATGGCGGCAATGCCATGACCGATCCTGAGCTGGAAAGTTCTTTTGCTCGTGATATCGTGTTGTTAAAGACTGTAGGCTTAAACCCGATTGTGGTGCATGGCGGTGGTCCACAAGTGGATTCTATGCTCAAGCAATTGGGACGTGAGTCTGACCGTATTGATGGCATGCGTGTCACCGATCCTACGACTATGGAAGTCGTAGAAATGGTCTTGGGTGGTAGCGTCAACAAATCTATCGTCAATCTGATTAACCAACATGGCGGTCGTGCCATTGGTTTGACGGGTAAAGATGGTAACTTGATTCGCGCACAAAAATTATTGATGCAAAAAACTACTGAAACAGGCGAAGTACAACAAATTGACCTTGGTTTGGTGGGTGAAGTGGTGGGTGTCAAAACCGACGTGTTGGAAATGTTTACCAGCAGCGACTTTATTCCAGTGATTGCACCTTTAGGTGTCGATGATGCAGGCAATACCTATAACATTAATGCCGATTTAGTCGCAGGTAAAGTTGCCGAAGCATTGGGTGCGGAAAAGTTAATTTTGCTGACCAATATTACGGGTGTATTAGACGAAAATAAAAACCTGTTAACTGGTTTGACTACGCAGGAAGTAGATCGTTTAATTGATACAGGCGTGATTTACGGTGGCATGATTCCAAAAGTGGGTTGTGCATTGGATGCAGTTAAAGGCGGTGTAATCAGTGCACATATTGTAGATGGTCGTGTGCCACATGCTACTTTATTGGAAATCTTTACTGATCATGGTGTGGGAACATTAATTACCAACCGTGTCCAAACGCGTAAATAAAACTCTATAAGATGATCCCTAAAAGAGCTTCACAATTGAAGCTCTTTTTTATGTCAAATTTACGGCAAGAAACTGAAATTTTGTTGATTCAGCATCCTTGAAATTGCTTTGCACCTATCCTGCAATCTTAAAATTGTAGTCGCTAAAATCGCGGTCATCATAGTGTCATGCTGCTGTCCTAGTGTAGGAGAAAACATGAGGTATCTATGATGCTACAAAAATTAAATCAGTATCGTCAGCAGTTTAGCTTTCCTATGGTTAAAGTGGGTAAAGCACAGAAAAAAAACAGCAAAGCTACGCAATATGCGTTTGAATGGGTTGAAAATTTAAAGCAACTACAAGAAGTACAGCGCTTTCGTGCACAGCAATTTTCCAAGCAATTTGGCATTGAATTTGAATCGGGTTTAGATCAGGACTTGTACGATTTTGGCTGTGAACACGCCGTACTCAGAGATAAATCTACGGGTGAAATTGTTGCTTATACTCGTTTAAAACTTTGGCAAGGGCATGAGCTAGCCAACAGTTATAGTGCGCACGAGTTTAAAATTATAGATGAGTTAGGGCATCTCTCGAATATTGTCGAAATGGGGCGTACTTGTGTGCATCCACGTTATCGTTCAGGCAAAACACTCTCTATTTTATGGCTGAATTTAGTGCCTAAAGTGTTATGGGAAATGCGTGCCAAACACATGATTGGCTGTGTCAGTATTCGTTTGGAAGGTAATGAAGCACGCGCGTATCATACCCATCAAGCGATTCAACAATTGGCAGAAAATCAACGCTGCGATATTCAGTCACAGCAGCCGTTTGAGCCAAGTTGTCCAAGTCATAGCTTTAGCCAAGATGAACGAATACCTAAACTGTTTGATGTTTATCTGAAAATGAATGCTAAGCTGTCTGAGCAAGCATTTTATGACCGTGAGTTTAACTGTCTAGATTATTTTGTTTTGTTAGATGTGAAACAAATGGCGAAACATTTTATTCGCCAAAAGAAAGTGAAAGCATCTTAACTAGAATAATTAAGCAGAGATTTCTACAGCACTGCATATCTATGAAGTGGTACTGTAGAAATCTATTTATATTTTTCAGATTTGAATTATCCACATGGCTGATGCACAATAATCAGATAATTTCATTATTTGTATAAAGATAAGGCCTTATGTGTCAGTTGCTTGGAATGAATTGTGCGACACCTACCGATATTACCTTTTCATTTCGGGGATTTTCGCAGCGCGCAGGAATCACCTCAGATCATTCTGATGGCTTTGGCATTGCTTTTTTTGAAGATAAAGCTTGCCGTTTATTTGTCGATAACCAGTCTGCAGTGGAGTCACCCATTGCAGAATTGATCCGTAACTATCCCATCAAATCGCGTAATGTGATTGCCCATATTCGTAAAGCGACACAAGGCAAAATTAATTTAGAAAATTCACATCCGTTTAGTCGTGAGTTGTGGGGACGCCAGTGGATTTTTGCCCATAATGGTGATTTACATGACTTTCATCCACGTTTATCAGGTCGTTTTACCCCTGTGGGCAATACCGACAGTGAACGTGCATTTTGTTATTTGTTAGATCAATTGGTAAATCATTTTGGTTATGATGAACCGAGCCTGACGCAAATTTTTGACTTGTTAGCCGAAATTTCTCCTAAAATTGCAGAACATGGCACTTTTAATTTTTGTTTGTCCAATGGTCAGGCATTATTTAGTTATGCGGTGACCAAATTACATTGGTTGGTGCGTGCTTATCCATTTCAGCCTGCACAATTAATTGATTTAGATGTTGAGGTTGATTTTAGCCAAGTCACCACAGCAGAGGATTGTGTGGCAGTGATTACCACTGAACCCTTGACTCAAAATGAAACATGGACAGCATTTCAGCCAGGTGAAATGATTTTATTTCAACATGGACGCCCAATTAAAACCCAAATGACACATATTGCGCGTTTGGAACGTGAGCGTTTAAATCCTGAATTAAGACGGATCACCAAAGCGGATCAATACTAATTTATACGGGTATGTGTGGTTGAAAAATATTCATTTTATTATTGTATAATTCAATTAAATCAAGAATGAAAATGTATAAATTGGTTAATTAATAATTGATTCTTTTAGTCGGGTATTTTTGTTAAAATTTATTTAAATCAATGTCTTGTGTTGTTTTTGTGCGATTTAAACCAATCCCTACCAATTCGCTTCATTTTTATTTATGGGAAATACGGCTACCATTCCGCAATGTGATTAATCATTTATTTCTGTAAGGTGGTCGTATGAAGATGAAATGGGTTCCAGAATACAATACTGGTATCGATGTGATTGACGATCAGCATAAACGTATCCTCGATTATATTAATGAAATTGTTGAAATTAGCGATGGTACAGATCGAGCACGTGTAAAGCAGATTTTAGATAATATTATTGATTACACCCAGTCGCATTTTACGTTTGAAGAATCATTACAAGAAGAAGCGGGTTATAAATACCGCGTACCACATAAACGTGTGCATGATTTATTCATTAAAAAAATTGAGTCTTATCGCGATCGTTATGAAATGGGACAATCCATTGAAGGCGAATTGCATGAAGTCTTATCAAAATGGTTAATTAATCATATTCAACACGATGACGCCGATTATGTTGGTGCTGTGAAAGAGAATATGATGGGCATTATTAAGGAAAATGAGAAGAAGAAAGGTAAAGGTTGGTTCGCTCGTTTCTTCTCATAAGTCTGAAGCCATAAAAAATGAAAGAATAAAAATTATAAATTTGCGCAGCAAACTGTCTAACGATAGTTTGCTTTTTTCTTTTTTGAGGTTTTGCTTTTCCTTGATGACAAAGGCAAAATAGCCGTAGATTTTTATTAGGACAGCGTCATGCAGGACAATGCTATGTCACGATGGTTATCGCCGCTGATGGCATTTGGTTTATCATTCATTATTATTGCCACACTCGCACCAATGACAGGTATTCAGGTTGAGCGCCAGCTCGACTTTTGGTTGTTGTGGTTAGCAACCATGCTGATTTTGGCATTACCGATTACTTATTTGGAAATTGCCTTAGCCAAACGCTCAAAAACGACAGCATTACAAGCACTTTCAAGTTTAACCCGTGATGCCGATGCTTCTCAAAAATGGCGTTTGGTGGGCTGGCTTGCAGTGGTGTTCATTCCATTTTTAGCAGGCGGTTTGTTGTCTAATGCTGCGCAAATTTTAAATCAATATGCCGCTGCAGACTTGGCTAGTCATGTCTTATTTGTGATTGTGGCTGTTTTAGCACTGGCATTGTCATTAGTTCCGCGTCAAATTTTATTGTTGTGTACTGCTGTTGCTATTGTGGCGGCTTTGGTTTTAGCAATGGTGATGGGTTCAGAACTTCCTGCATGGCAAGTCACCTCAATCGAGTTTAGTGAATGGGGCAGTGCAACCGTTTTGGCTTTGGTGGCCAGTGGTTTAGGCATGGGCTTGTACTGGCAAACCAGTTTGCCGCAAGTACAGCAACAATCTGCAGCAACCTCAACGGTATTGCCAATTTGGATTGCACAGCTATTGGCAGTCGTTGCTTTTGCATTCTTTGCCGTGCAAGCACAAATTCCAGCGTTGGCTTTGGTGGTGGCAACTGTTGCAGCAGCAGCGGTTCTATTGCAATTGGCACGTGAACAATTGGCACAACGTCAAATGGCGGTTGCGATTCAGTGGATTGTATTGATTGCAGCAACTTTGGTTTGGGCAATTCCTGCCATTGGTCCTGTATTTAATTTTGCCTTATTGCTTTGGGGCTTAGTTATTTGTTTGATTTACGCAATTTTTGCAGGCTGGATTATGAAAATCAGCCATTTGCGTAAAGCCATGAACTTTAGCAGTGAAGCCTTTTATAACATTTGGCGTATTGCGGTACGTGTGGTGTTACCTGTATCTATCGTAGTGGCGATGGTGGCGTTAATTGGACAGTGGATCGCATGAGTCAAATGGAGCAGGTTTGGGTGGCGTATGCCACACCCGAACAACAATGGCATGTGGCTGTCGCATTTCAGCAGGGCATGACTGTACTGGATGCAATTCAGCAGAGTGGACTTGTGACAGCAACGACTTTACCTGAACCGTTGATGCTGGGTATTTTTGGTGTACGGGTTGAGCCGCAGCATGTATTACAAGCAGGTGATAGGGTTGAGATTTATCGTGCTTTGACCATTAACCCGAAAGATATTCGTCGTAAACGTGCCGCAAAGAACCCTGTAGGGCGTTATGCCAAAAGCAATCGCTTGAAACAATTGCAATGATTTTAAAAACCCCTCAGATGAATTTCAGTGAGGGGTTTCTTTTTATTCTAAAGCGGCTATAGTGGTGGCGCGTTGAGAATCGCTTCTTTCGATCCTGGTAGGCCTGGTTGAGATTCTGGAATCGTTTCCAATCCTTCAACTTTTTCTACAATACCATTTTGATTGAAAAAGATTTTCAAATGCTGACCATGCGCGGCAGGGATCTTGGCTTTTTTAGCATAAGTTCCTGGGATATAGTTGTAAATGTAGTCCCAACGTAATGGATTCATCGGGTCGGCGATGGTAGGACTGCCCAGCAAAAAGCGGACTTGTTGATGACTCATACCGACTTGGACTTTAGACGCTTGAGCTTGGGTTAAAGGTGTACCCTGTGGAATATCGACTTTATAAACGCCCAAGGTCGAACAGCCTGCGAGCAGTGAAGTGACCAATAACGTCAACATGATTTTTTGCATTTTGCTACACTATCCCAAATTAATTATGATGCATTTGATCTTGATCCAGTGTTAGATCATACTGCATCTTAACTTTGTTGCATATTCCAACTTTAATTTTGTTGAGAGACCTTTTTTCATGCCTATTTCAAATCAAGAATTACGCAAAGCTGGACTTAAAGTTACCCTTCCACGAATTAAAATCTTAGAATTATTAGAAAATTCAAAACAACATCATTTAAGTGCAGAAGATATCTACAAAACTTTACTCGATCAGGGTGAAGATGTGGGTTTAGCAACTGTGTATCGTGTGTTAACACAGTTTGAAGCTGCAGGCATTATTGAGCGTCATAATTTTGAGAACAATCATTCTGTGTTTGAAATTATGCAGGAAGATCACCACGACCACTTGGTTTGCTTGAACTGTAGCAAAGTGGTTGAATTTATTAACGATACCATTGAAAAAGAACAGCATGATGTAGCTGAAAAATTTGGTTTTGAGCTCACAGGGCACTCGCTGAATTTATATGGTTATTGTGATGCGCCAGAATGTCGTGAAGCCTTACGCAAGAAATAATTTGCTGTAAGCATAAAAAATAGGCTTCCGTATGGAAGCCTATTTTGTTTGTGTTTAAGCGTTGTTGTGATGTTATTGCCCATCGAAGGTAATATTCGAAGTTGCATGTAACAAGCGCTCGCCACCTTCTTCTGCAAGTTTGATTTGTAGACGCAAATCGTTTGGCGAGTCGGCGTGTTTAAGTGCATCTTTGTAGCTAATTTGTTTGGCTTTATAAAGATCGTATAACGCTTGGTCAAAGGTTTGCATACCCAACTCACGTGAACGCTTCATCAGGTCTTTAATTTCGTGCACATCACCTTTACGGATTAAATCTGCAATCAGTGGTGAGTTAATTAAAATTTCAATCGCAGCACGACGTGAGTTGCCATCAATGGTTGGAATTAACTGCTGTGCCACAATTGCTTTCAGGTTTAGCGACAAATCCATGAACAACTGGTTATGACGGTCTGCTTCAAAGAAGTGAATAATACGGTCAATTGCTTGGTTAGCGTTGTTGGCGTGTAGGGTGGCAAATACCAAGTGACCTGTTTCGGCAAAGGCAATTGCATAATCCATGGTTTCGCGGGAACGAATCTCACCAATCAGAATTACATCAGGCGCTTGACGCAAGGTATTTTTTAATGCGATTTCAAAGGAGTCGGTATCAATCCCGACTTCACGTTGGGTAATAATACAGCCCGCATGTTCATGCACAAATTCAATCGGGTCTTCAATGGTAATGATATGACCTTTGGAGTTTTGGTTGCGGTAACCAATAATAGACGCCAAAGAAGTCGATTTACCTGTACCAGTCGCACCTACAAAAATGATGATGCCACGTTTGGTCATCGCCAAATCTTTGAGAATAGGTGGCAGTTTCAAGTCATCCATGGTCGGGATTTTGGTTTCAATCCGACGGAGTACCATGCCCGGCTCATCACGTTGTTGGAATGCGCTGACACGGAAACGTGCTGTTTTTTCACGGTTGGTAATCGCAAAGTTACATTCACGGGTTTCGGCAAATTCCTTGCGCTGTTTTTCACTCATAATTGAGTTAAGCAGCTGACCGACAATTTCACCTGTAAGTTTACTTTTGGCTACAGGCACAATTTGTCCATGAATTTTCATGGAAGGTTCAACATCGGCTGTAATAAACAAGTCAGACGCTTTTTGCTGAATCATTAAATTCAGTAAATCATTAAAGTCCATCGCGTATCTCGAATTTTAAACTTATAAGAATGATTCAGGCTGTTTTGCAACCGTACGAGCCGTTTGTGGGCTAATCACACCGCGCGATACCAAGTTTTTCAAACTCTGGTCAAGGGTGGTCATACCGTAGTTGGCACCAGTCTGAATTGCCGAGTACATTTGAGCTACTTTGTTTTCACGAATCAGGTTACGCACTGCAGGAATACCAATCATGATTTCATGCGCAGCTACACGACCACCACCATTTTTCTTGAGCAGGGATTGTGAAATGACGGCTTGTAAAGATTCAGACAACATGGCACGTACCATGTCTTTTTCTTCGGCAGGGAATACGTCAATCACACGGTCAATGGTTTTTGCTGCAGAGGTGGTGTGTAGCGTACCAAATACCAAGTGACCCGTTTCAGCAGCAGTCAGTGCCAAACGAATGGTTTCTAAGTCACGCATCTCACCAACTAGAATAATGTCAGGGTCTTCACGCAGTGCCGAACGTAATGCTTCGTTAAAGCCATGCGTATCACGGTGTACTTCTCGTTGGTTAACCAAACATTTTTTAGATTGGTGTACAAATTCGATTGGGTCTTCGACGGTCAGAATATGGTCGTAGCGATTGTCATTAATAAAGTCAATCATCGCGGCAAGTGTGGTTGATTTACCTGAACCTGTTGGGCCTGTCACCAATACCAAACCACGTGGATATTCACAAATATCTTTAAAGATTTGTCCCATGCCTAAATCTTCAAGGGTCAAAACTTTAGAAGGAATGGTACGGAATACTGCACCTGCACCACGGTTTTGGTTAAATGCGTTCACACGGAAACGAGCCACGCCTGGGACTTCAAAAGAAAAGTCCGTTTCTAGATTTTCTTCATAATCACGACGTTGTTTATCATTCATAATGTCGTACACTAATTTGTGTACTTCTTTATGTTCTAATGCTGGTAAGTTAATTCGACGAATTTCACCATCCACACGAATCAGTGGTGGCATGCCCGCAGATAAGTGTAAATCCGAAGCGCCGTTTTTAGCGGAGAACGCCAATAATTCTGTAATATCCATGAAAGTCCCCGAGATCAATTAAATCTTAATTATTTTGATAGAATAATACGGCTTTCCATCAGCTTAACCAACTGTTAGTTGCTGGACAAGGTAAAAAAAGATGAATGAAATGAGAAATGCATCAATGAATAATCTGCAGCTTATGCGCACTCAGGTTTTGCAACAAATTCAACAGGCATGCCAGTTGGCACAGCGCGAGCCAAATACGGTGCAATTGTTGGCAGTATCTAAGACTCATCCGAGTGAAGCCTTGCGTGAAATGTATGTGACAGGGCAGCGCGCTTTTGGCGAAAATTATTTGCAAGAAGCTTTGGATAAAATGCAGGCCCTGAGTGATTTAGAAATTGAATGGCACTTTATTGGGCATGTGCAGCGCAATAAAACCAAACATTTGGCAGAAAAATTTGCATGGGTGCATGGGGTAGATCGTTTGATTATTGCCGAGCGTTTATCGAATCAGCGCGATGCTCAACAAGTGTCCCTGAATATTTGTTTACAAGTAAATATTGATGCGCAAGACACGAAGGATGGTTGTCAGCCGAGCGAAGTTGCAGAATTAGTCCGACAGATCAGCCAATTACCGCATTTAAAACTACGCGGTTTGATGGTGATTCCTGCACCTGATCATCCTCAAGCTTTTCAAGATGCCAAACAATTGTTTGATGCAGTGAAAGCACAACATGCACAACCTGAAGATTGGGATACTTTGAGTATGGGGATGTCGGGCGATTTAAATGCCGCAATTGCAGCAGGTTCAACTATGGTACGGATTGGTACAGCATTGTTTGGCGCACGTGACTATTCCAAGGCTTAATTGCTAGATGAACAAAGAATCTGCCAAGATTTTGCAAACATTATCTTGTACGTTTTGGCTGACATGAAATGCGGAATTTTGCGGCTAGTGCTGAAGGTTGGATTTTCTTAATATGAACTTATCGGGAATCAGGGAGTTTCCTAAATAAGAAGAATAAGAAATAGAACAACACGGAAGTGCTTGGTACGACAGGAGTTATACCAAAAACTGAATCTAGAAAGCCTCGACAGGATGTCGAGGCTTTTTTAGTTATGTATGCTGTAAAGCTGTCAAAGTTTTGGCTTGTGTAGATTATTTTTAATAACCTTCACTATTTTTAGAAAGCGCCACTCCCGTCCAGTAAATAGGTGAAGTAGACATTCAAGATTTATTTTCTATCCAGATTCGAATACGGGCAATCAGTAAAAATAGCAAAAAACAGAACTGAAAGAAGCCTGTGAAAATGATGGTCCAACCGCTATTTCCAGGTGTTTTTCTTGCATCCAACTCAATGACTAAAGTGCAGACGGTGAGAATGATTTCAAAAATTAAAACCGCTTTAAAAACCCAAGGTTTAGGGAAACGTATTAACCATGTGAGAAAAATAATACTTAAACTGGGCAATACAGCAAAGAGAATAATCGTTTTTATATCCATAAAATTAAGTACTTAAAGTGTGTGTGATTTTAAAATAAATTCAATACAACTTCATGGAAGCCTAAAATCTGAAATCTCACAGTCATCTCAATAATTCTTCAATCGACAAATAATCTTCAGATTTTAGGCAGTATTGGCTTTAACCCACCACATTGATTTCACTTGCCCCTGCACCCACTGGTTTGACTTGAATTTGCACAGGAATTCGTTCGTGCATTTCCTGAATATGCGAAATCAGCACCACTTTACGTCCCTGACTTTGCAGATGGTCTAAGGCATTCATCACCATGTGCAAGGAAGTCGGGTCGAGAGTGCCAAAGCCTTCATCAATAAATAGCGATTCCAGTTTCATTGAGCCAGATGCCATATTGGCAATTGCCAGTGCCAAAGCTAAAGAAACCAAAAAGGTTTCGCCACCCGATAAAGACAGAACAGGGCGAATTTCACTGTTCATGTCTAAATCAATAATCGCTAACCCCAAACTGTCTGGAATACGATGCAATTGATAACGCGAACTCAGTGGTAGCAATTGCTGATTGGCGTATTCCACCAAAATATCCAAGTGATGTTCTTGGGCAATTTTCTTAAATTTTGTCCCTTCTTTATGCCCAATTAAATCGTAAATACGTCCCCAACGATATTCTTCAGCTTTGATATTTTCAATTTGAGTTTGATAGGTAGCAAAAATCCCTTGATTGGTGCTATTCAGGCGTAGCTGTGCCTCAATCTCATTATAGTTTTGCTGTTGTTTGGCTTTGTCTGTTTGCAGCGCTGCCAGTTGCGTGGTGACCTCGTCAAAACTCAGTTGTGGCTGTTGCTTTAAGTGTTTTTGATATTGCTCTTCCAATGTTTGCCAAGCCGTTTTAGCACTCTCCAAACTGTTTTGTTGTTGCTGCAGCATGTTGCGTATTTGCTGATGTTCGGCATAAGAAATCTGTAAACATTTATCAATGATGCTGGCTTGAAAATGCGTGTGTGTCGCTTGCCACGTTGCAATGTGTTGCTGACATTCAGTGTGTTGCTGCATGCGCTGTTGAATTCTACTATCCAAACCATGTTTTTGCAGTTGTAAGTCTTTTAACACCTGTTCTGCTTGATTAAGTACAGTTCGTTGTGTGCTAAGTGCAAGATTGAGTTGCTGTTGTTGCTGATCTAAAGCCTGCTGCCATTCTTGATAGGTCTGATATTCACATCCCGCATGAGTTCTTGTAAGCTGCTTAATTTGATCACGCAGCTCACTTCCTGCAGTTTTAATCTGCTGCAGTTGTAGGGTTTTCTCTGCATGTTGCTGTTGTAAAAATAGCAACTTTTCTTGCACTTGCTGCTGTTGTTGAGTCAGTTGTTCAATCGTTTTGCTCAGTTGAACTTGCTGCTGCTGCAAGTGATGACGTTGCTCTAACTGTTGTAAGGCATTTTGATAGTATTCAATCGGTTGATTGAGCCAAGCGTGTCTTTGTTCTGCATCTAAAAGCGACAAAATAGGCTGTAAACGCTGAGCGAGGTCTTGGCGTTGTTGAATAGCATATTTGAGTTGTTCTGCCTGCTGTGCAGCATTGCGCCATTGTTTCAGGGTATCGTTTGCTTGTTGAATACTCTGCTGCAAGTGTTGAGTGGATTGATGTGTTGTTGCCCAATGTTGCTGTACGTGTTCAATTTGCTTTGCAACAGGCAGCGCTGCATCCAAATCTAAAGATAAGGATGTTGCAAGCTGTTGCACCAATGTCTGTTGTTGTTCAAGTTGCTGTTGCAGTTCAAGACTGCGTTGTTGTTGTTGATGATAAGTTGCATCGTATTGACTGCGAGCACGCTCCAATTGTTGTAGCTGTTTTTGCGCATGCTCAAATTCAGTTTTGGCCTGCTGCAATTGCTGATCCTGCAATTGGTTTAAAGCGTCACTGAGTAAATTTTCATGCTGAATAAACGGATGTTCATGGCTGCCGCAGACCATACAGGCTTCATTCGGTTTTAATTGGGCACGTAAATCCTGCACACTTTGATGCTGCAATAAACGCTGCTGTTCAAAGATCTGCTGTAATTGTTGCAAGGCTTGTTCAGTAATTTGCACTTGCTGCTGTTGGGTTTGAATTTGAGTCTGTGTCTGCTGTTGCAGACTTAAAGTTTCTTGCTGACGCTGTTGTAACTGCTCAAATAGGGTGGTCTGTTGTTGCCATTGTTCAAGTGCCTGTTGCAAGCGCTCTAAAACATGCACACTCTTTAAAGCATGTTGTAATTGCTGTTGCTCTGCCGTGAGTTGCTGCTCAAGTTGTTCAGGATGTTGATATTGTTTTTCCCAAACCAACAGTTGTTGCTGTGTATGTTGTTGTTGCTCAATTAAAGTATCTAATGCAGATTGGAACAGCGTAGGGTTTTGCTGACGTAGTTGCTGTTCAAGCTGCAAATAATCTTGCAGACGTTGCAACGTAAGGGCTAAATTATCATCAAAATTTGCCCATGCCGCAGTCTGTTTGAATTGCTGTTGTAAATGTTGCTGTTGTTGTTGCTCGGTTGCAAGTTGAGTCGTCAGTTGCTTCAAATTATTTTGCACAGGCTGAATTTGCTGCTCTGCAAATAATTTTTGTGCAGCATCCAAAGCGGTATATTGTTGAAGTTTGCTAGAAATTTCATGTTGTAACTGTGCCGCAATTTCAAGTTGTGGTTTCAATTGTTCAACATGCTGCTGCCATGCCTGAAGGTCTTTTTCCGCTTGCTGTTGCTGACTAATCGCTTGCTGTTGTGCGTATTCCGCTTGTTGCAAGTTTGGTTCAAATTTCAAAAGCTGCTGATTCAGATTTTTTAGCTCGGTATCTGCTTGCTGACGCAAGACAAATTGCTCGCGGATGGTTTGAAATTCATCTAAATGTTTGAGCAATTGTTTTTGAGAGGCGAGTTTAAGATCGGCATCGACTTGAACATCATATATTTCTTTTTTAGCTTGGGTGCTGGCATAGAGTTCATGGCAATCTTTGTGCCATTTCACATCATTTTCATACAGTTTTTCGGTTTGGGTCAGCAAAGCTAATTGTTGACTTAGGTCATGTTGTTGGGTTTCTAAGTCTTTTAGTGCTTCATCGCTGAGGAGCACCACATGCCCCATGACATTTTCAAGATCTGTTCGCTTTTGTTTAATTTCACTAAATTTAACGGCTGCACGTTTGCTGACTTCGGTAAAAATTTGCGAATTGGTTAAATATTCAAGTAAATCTGCCCGTTCATGGTCTTTGGCTTTTAAAAATGCCCCAACTTCCGATTGTGCCAATAATACTGCGCGTGTGAATTGCTCAAAACTAAGGCCAATCAACTGCTCTACAATTGGCGTAGCTTCAGAAATTCTTTGATTTAAAACCCGTTGCTCATCTAGGCAGGTAATGGCACGTTCAACTTTTAAGTTTCCATCCACTTTGTTATGTGCACGGCGAATTTGCCAACGTGCCGAATAGCGTTTTTGATCGAGCGCGATAAATTCAAGTTCTGCAAAGCCAGAAGTCGTACCACGACGTAAAATATGTTTAGAGTCTTTTAAGGAAATTTCTTTGCCTGCGGTATCGGTCAGACTGCCTGTAGCACCTCTCAAACGTGGAATTTCGTCATAAAGTGCCAAACACATGGCATCCAGCAAAGTCGATTTGCCTGCACCAGTTTTGCCCGTAATTGCAATTAAACCTGCCTGTGCCAGTGGCTCATCTTCAAAATTGATGACATGCGTGCCTGCCAAAGATGCCAAATTATTTAAACTTAAACGTAAAATTTTCATGGCAAATCCTTAAGCTTTATTCTGATCAAGTTCTTGTTGGGCTTCGGCCAAAAGCTGTAAAAAATCTTGGCTCACTTCTGGGTCAGGTTGATAGCCCATTTTTTCCCATAAATCTAAAAATAATTTTTCAGGCGTAGGCGGCTCTAAATCAATTTTTGATTGTTGCACGTTCGAGTTTTCACAGTTTTGAAAGCGTCGTGCAATGCGCAGTAAACGATAGCGGTTGGCAGGCAGTGCTTGTTCAATTTGTTGGCGTAAATCAATGGGTGGCGGGGCATCGCTGATATATTCAATTTCTAAAAAATGCCGTGCGCAAACTTCTGCAATTTCATCTTTTGGCAATTTATTCAGTTCGGTGATTAATTCAGAAAGTTCACAGCGAATCCGAAGCAGCTCTACCGTACGTGGAATAAGCAAGCTTTCATATTGGAAACGCTGTGCATCAGCCTGTAATGGATCAATCCTAACTTCAAGGACTTGGTGTTTATAATTCAGCTCGCTAAATGATAAAGGGATGGGTGAGCCGCTATAGCGAATGTGTGGCTGTCCGACCTGTTGCGGTTTGTGTAAGTGTCCGAGTGCGACATAGTCAATCACCTCATCAAACAGCGCAGTCGATAAGGCTTCTTCATTCCCCACTACAATTGGGCGTTCTGAGTCGGAAGTTTCGCCACCTTGCATGTGTGCATGTGACATTAAAATCAGGGCTTGATCGGGTTGTTTACGGGCTTTGGCTTCTGCAATCAGTTGTTGATGTAAGTAAGCAACCGCAGATTGATTGTCACTGCTATGTTCATTTAAACCTGTAATTTCTGCACTGCGTAAATAGGGCAGGGTCAGACACCATGCCACAATATTTTGCGCAGCGTCATAAATAGGCACTAGGAGTTTATCTAAATCTAATTTTTGCTCGGCTGTTTTACCAATCACGCCCACAGCTTTGGCGTTGAAGCGGTCTAAAAAGGGTTCAACTTGCTCAATGCGATACCCAGAGTCATGATTGCCTGCAATCATTAAGGTTTGCATGTGTGGAGCAAGCACATGCGCATCGGTAAGGAATTGATAGAGTTGTTTCTGAGCGCTCGAAGCAGGATTGACCACATCAAAAATATCGCCTGCTATGAGCAGGGCATTCGGCTGTTTGCTTTTAATTTGAGTTAAGAGCCAATTTAAAAATTCAGTATGTTCATATTCACGTTCATGGTGATGGAAAAATTGCCCCAAATGCCAATCAGACGTATGTAAAAAATGAACAGCCATGCGTGTTCCAATCTTGATGTTGAATTATGGGATAACTTAACATAACTGAGCGCAACACTGCGGCAAAAAACCAGTTTTCTGCTTTTAAAGCGACAATTTAGGTCGCAGAGATTTTAAAGAGAAGGGAAAGTAAAATCTGTCGTGATCTGTATAGAAAAATATAGAGAGTTAAAATACTGATGTTAGAAAGGCTAAAAAAAGACCTTAAAAAATAAAGACCGACGATTCGAGTGATGATGAAATCGTCGGTCAAAGAAAAACTTGCGATACAGTAAAGCTTTGGCTGATGTTCAAAGCATGACTGTATGCGATTTATTGCTTTAGTCAGGTCACCGAAAATATTGTGGATGCCATACACATTAACGGTTGTTGTGACCTTGTAGCCTATATAACGTCAGGCTTTTGTATTCGGTTGACAATTTCATGAAAAAAAAATCAATTTTTTTTATACTAGGCTGAATCTTTTGTCTGAGTCATCTTTATGGTATCGCTAAGCCGTTATTTTATCTGGTTTTTCTTGTATTGCTTTGTGATGACCTGTATTTGTGGCGTATTGGCTGCATTATTACCTGCGGGTGTAGGCGGGATTTTAACTGCGGTGCCTTATTTGGTTGCCATGATTTTAGTGCTGTATAAGTTTTTAAAACAACAACGCCGTGCGCCGAATGACAAGGAACGCAAGACATTTACTTTAGGATTTAGCCTGATTTTTTGGGGCTATAACTTGGCGTTTTTATTATTAGGTTTGGCGATATTTTCTCGCCAAAACCCAAGCATTTGGCAAGATTTTTTACAGTATTTGCAACAGCCACAATTTATGAGTGTGGTGGTGATCATGTTCTTGTTGATCGCAATTCCATTGTATCTGCTGACCTATTGGTTTTATGGTAAACAGGCACAGCGTATGGCAGTTAAAATGTTTGGCTGATAAAAGAAGTTGTTAATATCTGATTTTCTTCAAATATACATGATCAGTTATGTGATGATGATTTGCTTAGACTTGAACATTCAGTCTAAATCACGTATAGCTAAAACTATATTTTTCATCATGCTGAGATTGGAAGATGCATAAACCTTTGGTACTGGTAACAGGGGCAAGTGGTTTTATTGGTTCACAATTGTTGCCGTTTTTATTGCAACAGGATTATCGGGTGGTGGGGCTAACCCGACAGCCCAATCGAGTATCCAAACATCCACAATTACGCTGGATTCAGCAGTTAGATGAACTCGACACCGACCAAATTGATTATGTGATTAATTTGGCGGGAGAAAGTATTGGGCAGGGCAGATGGACAGCAGCACGCAAACAAAAATTGCTTGATAGTCGAGTTCAGACCACACTGCACTTATATCAATATCTTGAAAAGCGCCGTATTTTCCCCAAGTGTATTATTTCAGGCTCGGCAGTGGGGTATTACGGAATTGACCCGCAGGAACAATGGTCAGCAGTATGTACCGAACACAGTGCAGCACAAGATATTTTTATGTCGCAGTTGTGCCAGCAATGGGAACAGGCTGCGTTAAGCTTCAGCCAGCAAAATACTAAAATTATGCGCTTGGGCGTGGTGTTTGGGCGCGGTGGTGGCATTTTACCGCAAATGTTATTACCAATTCGTTTAAATGCCGTCGGGCGGATTGGGCATGGACGGCAGCCTGTTGCATGGGTGCATATACAAGATGTTTTACAGGCCATTCACTGGTTAATGACGCAACCTGTAGACGCCAAAATTTTGAATGTGGTTGCACCTGAAAAAACCAGTCAGCAAGACTTTGCCGAAACCGCAGCTCGGCTTTTAAAACGTCGTCCATTTTTGGTGTTACCTGCTTTTGTCTTGCGTTGGTTATTGGGCGAGCAATCGCAATTGGTGCTGAATGGGCAATATGTTAAACCACAAGCGTTAGAACAAGCAGGCTATTGCTTTCAATATCCAAAACTTGAACAGGCGCTAGCGGCTTGTCTGGGTGCATGATCCTCTACTTAAACAGAGGATGCTGCTGAGTGTTATGCACAGATTGAGGTGGGCTGTAACTGCTTTGGATCATAAGCGGCAGGATCAACAATCGTTTCTTGCCCAAGCATGAGCTGTCTTAATAACTGCGCTGAAGCAGTGCCCATACATAAGCCATTACGGAAGTGTCCGAAATTCATCCATACATTATTTAGGCTTGGCACTTTGCCGATATACGGCACACCTGTAGGCGAGCCTGGACGTAAACCAGCCCATTGTTTCACAATGGGGAACTGTGCCAATTCAGGCACCATTTCAAAACAAGCCGTTAAAATATCTTGTTGGGTTTGCGGGTTTGGTGTGGTGTCAAAACCAACGTGACGCATACTGGAACCGCATAGCACATGCCCATCTTGACGTGGAATCAAGTACATCACCTTGTTCATGCACATGCTTGGCAACCATTGTGCAGGGGTTTTAAATAACACAATTTGCCCTTGTACAGGCTGTACAGGAATCTCTAAACCCAGTTGTGCCGCCCAGTGCTGTGACCATGCACCTGTCGCAAGCACGATATGATCTGCACGATGCAAGCGACCATCGGCAGATTGAATGGCTTGAATACGATCTTCAGTGATCTGAAATTTCTGAATTGGGCAGTGTTCAAAAAATCGCACGCGCGGATGTTGTTTCAAATATTGCGTGAGCGATTGTAATAAACGCGGATTGCGCACATTGGCAAGTTGTGAGAAATACAGGGCTTGTTTAAATTTGGGATGGATATGCGGGTTAATTTGTTCGAGTTGTTCCCGATTCAGATATTCAGCTTGCTGCATCGGTTCATGATGACGTTCGGCATAATTTAAACCAATCTCAAAATCATCTTCATCAAAAATCAACATGCCTGTTTCATGGATTTCAAAATCAATGCCTGTAATAGGTTTGAGTTTTTCATTCCATGCTTGGTACTGCGGTTTGGCAAATTGGGCTAAGTCATTGACCGCTTGAGGATAACGCCACGGATACATGGGAGAAAGAATTCCACCACCTGCCCATGATGCCGCTTGTGCTGCTTGTTGTTGATCAAAAATACTGATAGAGCAGCCCTGCTCTACCAGTTCGAGTGCAGACAACAAACCGCTGATGCCTGCACCAATGATTGCGATGTGCATGAAAGTCGCCTGTTTATGCCATATCTTTAAGTTTGAGTGCTGCTTCTTCGGCAAAATATGTCCAAATACCATCTGCACCTGCACGGCGGCAACTCATTAGCGATTCAATAATCACACTGTCCGACAACCAGCCATTTTGAATCGCGGCAGCAAGCATGGCGTATTCACCACTCACTTGATAGACAAAGGTTGGCACACCAAAGTTATCTTTCACTTCACGTACAATGTCTAAATAAGGCATGCCTGGTTTTACAATCACCATGTCTGCACCTTCTTGAATATCCAGTGCAATTTCATGCAAGGCTTCGGCACGGTTGCCAATATCCATTTGATAATTGTATTTGTTGCCGCCTTTTAGGTTGCTGGCAGAACCGACTGCATCACGGAAAGGACCGTAAAAGCTAGAGGCATATTTGGCTGAATAAGCCATGATAGAGGTATAGATATGCCCGTTGCTTTCCAACGCCTGACGAATCGCACCAATACGGCCATCCATCATGTCACTTGGCGCAACCACATCTGCACCCGCTTCGGCATGACTTAAAGCCTGTTTAATTAGACATTCAACCGTTTCATCATTCAGGACATAGCCTGTGTCATCAATAATGCCATCTTGACCATGAGTGGTGTACGGGTCGAGTGCGCCATCGGTAATAAGTACCATCTCTGGCAATTCTTTTTTCAGCAGGCGTAGTGTGTTTTGCACCAAGCCATCTTCACGCCATGCTGCTTCTGCGGTCAGGCTTTTATCTTCTTGTGGCGTGACTGGAAACAATGCCAGTTTAGACACACCCAGCTGCATTAAACGCTCGGCTTTTTTGAGTAATAAGTCTGCCGATAAACGCTGAATATTGGGCATGCTTGGAATATCTTGGGTTTGATTTTGTCCCGGTAAAACAAATACAGGATAAATCAAGTGATCTGTGGTTAAGTGAGTTTCGCGAACCATGGCGCGTAATTGATCATTTTTACGGATACGACGCATACGAGTGGCAGGAAATGCAGGACGATTGAACGTATAGGTCATAAAAATCTCACTGATCAGTATTAAACTAGACGACTATTGTAGCCCCTTAAATTTCATTTGGGCATACATTGGCTGTTTTTATTGTTGGTAAATTGAGTTGTTTGGACTTTTGGGCACGTTATGAGTAATGCAGAGAAAAATTGGACTGGGAATATACATTTAGGCGCGAAAGTCGATATTGATGTCGTGCTAAGACAATTGGTCAATGCATTTAATGGATCGCCATTTTTTCAACACAATGGCATGAGCATGCGTGTGGTCGATGGTCAAATTGAAGCCTATATTGAGATGCAACCGTATATGGTGGGCAACGTGGCTTTCCAAATTTTACATGGTGGTGTTGCTGCAACCATTTTGGACAGTGTGGGCGGTATTGTGGCGATGGGTGAGTTATATAAAAGAACTGAACCTGACGACTTGCCCGATACCATAAAAAAAGTCACCCGTTTGGCTACCGTAGATATGCGGGTGGATTACTTAGCACCGGGACGCGGTAAGTATTTTATTGCCCGTGCGGAAACTTTACGTTTAGGGCGTAAAGGCTGCACCATGCGCATGACGATGGTCAATGATGAAGATAAACCAATTGCAACGGCAATTGCGTCTTATGCCTATTAAAATCTAAGGTAGGGCGCGAACAATTGTGTTTTGCCTAATTGGATGACTGTTTATTTTGATTAGTTTATTGTTTTAGACATATAAGGAGTTGAGTGATCAGCTCCTTTTTTGTGTGCATAAACAACTTTATGAATTGTGACAGTTTGTAGCGACTTAAGTTTTCTTTAAGTTTAGATTTCTATCTTGAGCATTGAGTTATTTTCTATCCAATGTGATGCACATGATCAAATTTAATTTTGATGCTCAATCATCCAGTCAAACGCATTTTCTGGATGCGAATTTTCATCAGCAAAAAAATAAAAAACAATTCAGCGGGTATGCATCTGTAGCGCAGCCGTATAAACCACAAACGAACCCAAAACAGTTGAACCTAGAACAGCCACATTTAGATGTATTACACAGCTATGCCTCGGTGATTCAAGCACACACAACAGCACAACATTTAAATGTGACAACTGTGACCCGAGATGCTAGCGAACAACGCTTGGCATTAGAGCATTTTATTCGAGATAAATACCAAAAAGTCCATCAGGCATCCATAAATACTTTTTCAGATACCTTGTTTGCAGGCTATGTAAACCACGACATGCAAGTGGTGATTGGCATGCAACCATTGGGCGCAAACCAAGCCTTTTTGGAACAGTATTTAGGTGCACCCATTGAAACCATTTTAACCCAATTGAGCCAAGTGCCTGTAACGCGCGCGCAGATTGTTGAAATTGGCAACTTGGCAGCGCAAGACATGAGCAAAGCCAAATTGATGGTGGCTTTTTTGGTCTTTCACTTATCGCAGAACAATGTGTCGTGGGCAGTTTGCACAGGAACAGCAGCAGTGCGCTATGTGTTACAGCAAATGGGTTTGCATTTTCAGGTACTAGAAAAAGCCAACCCCGAAGCCTTGGGCGATGCACAGCATCAATGGGGCAGTTATTACCAACAGAAGCCTTATGTACTGGCGATTGACGTTGCAGCAGCGTTGGCGGTCACGCAACAGCAATATTGTTTTTATGCCTAAGGTCATGCAGAAAGGCGGAAATTGAAAGATGAATGAGTTATTTGAAAACCTGAATCACTATGCCCAAACAGACCCTGAGCGTGAAGCAATTGTGACGGCACAAACCATACTGAGTTATGCCACATTACAGCAACGGGTTGAGTTGCTCAGTGCAGAATTGGCAACTTATCAAGTACAGCGTTTGGCGTTGTGGGGTGTGAATCAGGCCGATTGGATTGTGGTCGATTTAGCCGCACGTAAAGCTGCAATGACAGTCATTCCTGTGCCTTTATTTTTTACTGCTGCACAAGTGCAACATTTACTGCAAGACAGCCAAGCGGAGTTGCTGTGTATTTTGACGGATACTGCACAAAGCGATACTCCGTCCAATGTTAACTCGGCTATTGGAAATACTGCTATTCCAGAAGCTTTGTTGGAGATGATTGATGCAGTTCAGGCACAGGTTTTGCCACCATCAGATTTATATCAAGGGCAGTTGTTTCGTCTAAGCGTTGAAACAGCACAACCGCATTTATCCCCAAATTCTGCTGAGCAGCCTACAAAAATTACTTATACCTCGGGCAGTACAGGTACACCCAAAAGTGTGTGTTTGGCAGAAGCCACCATCAATTCAATTACACACTCTTTAAGTCAGGCATTACAAAGTAGCCAGCTTGGGCGGCATTTGTGTCTAATTCCATTTGCAACATTGCTTGAAAATATCGCAGGCGTGTATGTGCCTTTTCACATGGGACGTGCAGTGGTGGTGGGTGAAGTCAGCCAGTTCGGTTTGCTGTCCAACTATGAGTTTGATGTTTCACGCTTTGTCGATGCCGTGCAGCAATATCGCATTGAAAGCGTGATTTTATTGCCGCAAATGCTCAAAGCGATTGTGGAATATATCCATCAACACGGCGATTTGGGCTTGCGCACTTTGCAGTTTATTGCCGTGGGTGGTGTCAAGGTGTCTGCAGATTTACTCAAGCAGTGTCAGCAATTCAATTTACCTGTTTATGAAGGTTATGGTCTGTCTGAATGTGCATCGGTCGTGAGTTTAAACCTGCCTGAAGCTCGCAGAATTGGCAGTGTTGGCCGCGTATTACCGCATGTTCAAGTCGAAATTGCTGCCAATCAAGAAGTGGTGGTCAAGGGCAATGCCATGTTGGGATATATGCATGAACTTGGGCGTGAGCAGGATGCGGTATCAGCCGATATTCACACAGGCGATGCAGGTTATTTTGATGAAGATGGCTATTTATATATCACGGGGCGTATCAAGCAAATTATTGTCAGCAGTTTTGGGCGCAATATTTCACCAGAATGGGTTGAATCGAACAGTTTGAGTGAGCCTGAAATTCAACAGATTGCCGTGTTTGGTGAAGCGCAGCCGTCATTATCTGCAGTGATTTATGCCGAGGAACATCGTTCAGATGCGCAATTGGCAGCCGCGATTTATCGTGCCAATACCCGTATGCCTGATTATGCCCAAATTAAACACTGGTGCCGTGCTGAACAACCTTTTTCTTTAAATAATCAGATGTTAACCGATAACGGAAAATTGCGTAGAGCAGTCATTCAGCAACAGTATCAGACAGCTTTGGCACATCCTACAACGTATTTAATGGCTGATCTTGGAGATGTTTCACAGATAGACATCAACCTGTCAGTCATCAATAGAGATAGAGAGAAATCACATGAATATTGCACAACAGCAATTCAAACATTCCCCACAACAAATTAAAGATCGTTTGGTGGAGCACGGTTGGGTTTTACTTAGAAATGAACATTATGATGTGAATGCGTTTAGTGGGCTGATGAGCAATATTTGCCAAAAGCTGACCTATGACCCTGCACGTGAAAATGTGACCCGACAATCGCAAAAAGTAGATGCAGGTACGCAGGCAATGGGACTGCATATAGAAAATGGTTCAACCCCAATGCCGCCTGATATTATTGCTTTTTTTAGTGAAAAAAGTGCTTCGCGTGGTTCGCAGACTACTTTATGTGATGGACATGAGGTATGGCAAAAACTGCCTGACACACTGAAGCAGAAATTTGCTGAACCGATGACCATCAGCCGTTACTTACCCAAAGCGATGTGGCAAAAGTATGTGGCGACAGCACTCAATATTGCCGATGCCGTACAGGTCGGGCAGCAGGAACTCGCTCATTTTATTGAGATGATTCCTAGACAACGGATTCGCCCTGCGCATGATGAAGGCGTACAGTACGATTTAAGCATGCCGATGATTCGCCATGACAATTTAAAAGCTGTGCCTGCCTTTGCCAACACCTTGTTGGGGCCTTCTTATAATTACGAAAAGCAGCGTTTTTACTTTGCCGATGGCAGCGAAATCCAAGCAGAATTATTGGAAGAATTGGCAGAGCGATGCGAGCGTGAAACCTCAGAAATTGACTGGCAAGATGGTGATGTGGTGCTCATTGATAACAAGCGCTTTATGCATGGCAGACGTGAAATATTGGTGCCATTAGAAGATCGTAAACTCTATATTTGTATGGGCTTGGGACTGAATCCTGCATTTTTATAATTGAGTTGTATCGAATATCTTAAAATTGAGAGTATCTTTTATGTCAAATTTAACTGCGGTGATTTTCGGGGCAACAGGCGGGATTGGTCATGCGATTGCGCATCATTTTGCTGAAAAAGGCTTAAACTTAATTTTGGTTGGGCGTAAGCAAGACACCTTGCAACAACTAGAGCAAAGTCTGGCGCAGCAGTATCCTCAGTTGCAATTACACAGTCTGCGTTGTGATTTAATTGATGCCAGCAGTCGTCATGATTTTATTCAGGCACTTGCCGCATTAAAACAGCCGATTCATTACTATATTAACAATGCAGGCATGAATGATTTTCGTCTGTTTGCGCAGCAATCACAGGATACCATTGAGCAAATGATGTTGGTCAATGTGGCTTATCCGCTGCAACTGATTCAGGATGTGATTCCATATATGTCGGACAGTCAGCCGAGTCAGATCATCAATATTGGCTCGACTTTTGGCAGCATCGGCTATCCTGGCTATGTGAGTTATTGCGCCAGTAAGTTTGCCTTGCGTGGTGCAACTGAAGCGTTGGCGCGAGAGTATTGTCAGACTGCCATTCGTTTTAGATATTTCTCCCCACGCGCGACCAATACCAGTATGAACAATCCCGATGTGATTGAAATGAATATCAAAATGGGTACAAAAGTGGATTCACCTGAATTTGTGGCACAAGAACTGTATCAATTTTTACAAACAGACCGTCAATCCTATCAGGTCGGTTATCCTGAAAAAGTCTTTGTCAAACTGAATCAGTTGATGCCTAGCCGAGTCGCAGCTGCCATTCAAAAAGATTTAGACACCATTTATGAATATGCAGATCAAAGCAAAGCGTCCTTTATTCAGCAAACTTCCGCCTCATAAATGATATTTTTTTCGATAACGCCATAAGGTGGTTCGGCTAATGCCCAAGGCTTGTGCCACCAATTCAGTTTGCCCCTGATATTTTTCCAGTAAATCCTGCAGTGTGTCTTTATCTACTTTATTGTTGGTTTTGATGGGCAGCTCAATAGGTTGTGGCGTTGGGGTAGCTGTGGCGAGTTTCAAACTAGCATGCACAATTTCATCGGGTAAATCGTGTTGATCAATTTCCGTTTTACCTGCTGACATGGTCAATGCATACAGCAAGGTATTCTTTAATTCACGCACGTTGCCCGGCCAGTCGTAATTGATTAATACCTTCAGTGCTTGCTCGGTCAAATGTGGCGTGACCTGAAACTGGGCTTGTTGTTGCAAAATAAATGCTGCAATTTTAGGGATATCTTGTTTACGTTCACGTAGTGGTGGCACAAAAATTGGAATCACCCGTAAACGATAAAGTAAATCTTGGCGAAATCTGCCTAAACGCGCTTCTTCACGTAAAGCGCGATGGGTTGCGGTAATAATTCTGACATTCGATTTAATCGCTTTTTCACCGCCCAAAGGGGTGAATTCGCCCGTTTCTAATACTCGCAATAATTTGGCTTGCAGTTCCAGTGGAATTTCTGCAATTTCATCTAAAAATAAAGTACCACCTGCAGCACGTTCAAACACACCTTTATGCTCACGAATTGCCCCTGTAAATGCACCTTTCACATGCCCAAACAATTCACTTTCTAAAATATTGGCATTTAAAGCCGCGCAGTTAATCGCAATAAAGACTTGTGCATGCCGTTGGCTGCGTGCATGTACTGCTTGCGCCACCAACTCTTTACCACTACCAGATTCACCACGCACCAAAACAGGAAACTCAGTAATCGCTACCCGTTCAATAATGGAATACATATGCTGCATTTGTGGCGAATCACTATGGAAAAACTCCGCCAAACTATTTTGTGCTTGGGCAGATGGGGTGAGTGTTTGTGATGACACTGTTGCAACGCTAGGCTGCAGAAAGAATAAACATCCTGTGAAATCGGCTGTATGGACACGAATATTTAAGCTGTGGTAGTGCCATGCCTTAGCACTATTCGGGAGTTGCAGCAGACCTGTCTGTGGTTGTGATGCTGATTGTGATTGTAGTTTTAATTTCAATAATTGGTTTTTTAATGTTTTACCCGTAGCTGCAGAAACAGAAGCATCTTGTGCATATTCATAAATCCATGTTTGAGCAATGTCGTCATAAACATAGAGCAAACTGTCTGGACAAAGTTGTTGTAAATGAAACAAAAAGCTTTCAAGACTGGCTTGTTGTTCAAAGTCATGTATCGCATTCATGATGTTTCATCTTTTGTTTCATTATTGATTCAATTGAAACACAAAATGCAACAGATGTGAAACATGGAGGATGATCTAAATTAAACAATATCTCTTAATATATTGTATTTTATTAATATATTTAAAAGAGATTAAGTTGGCACTATATTTGCAAAATTAAGAATAACAAAATATAAAACTCAGTATCTATCTCATGATCTTTCATCAATTTTTTGAAGCTGACAGCTCGACCTATACTTACTTATTGGCATCTGAACAAACCCGTGAAGCGGTGCTGATTGACCCTGTAATTTCAGAGGTTGAGCAATATGCTGCTTTTCTAGAACAGCATGATTTGCAATTGGTGTATAGCTTAGATACGCACGTACACGCTGACCATATTACTGCTGCCAACGAACTCAGAACACGTTTTGGTTGTAAAACTGTATTACATCGTAATTCAGGTGTGGTGTGTGGCGATATTTTCATTACCGATGGCAGCGCCATTCGTGTGGGTGAATTATTGATTGAAGCACGTTATACCCCGGGTCATACCAACGCCTGTACCAGCTATGTGGTCAATGGCATGGTATTCACTGGCGATGCGTTGTTAATTGATGGTTGTGGTCGTACTGACTTTCAGGAAGGCAACCCAGCGACTTTATATGACAGCATTCATCTACAAATTTTTAGCTTACCTGATGACACTTTGGTGTACCCAGGGCATGACTACAAAGGGCGTGTGTCTTCTACCGTTGGGCAGGAAAAACGCAATAACTCGCGTTTAGGACAAGGGCGCACCAAAGCGGAATTTATTACCCTCATGCAGAATTTAAACCTGCCTTATCCAAAACATATTGATGTGGCTTTGCCTGCCAACAAAGTTTGTGGCAAGTGATGTTTGCACAGCACAACATAGTGATGGAATAGGGGGAAATACGCATGTGGATGTTAATCCTAGAAGGCTTGGCGATTGGTACTTTGCTGGGTTTAACTGGGGCAGGGGGCGGTATTCTTGCCGTTCCTGCTCTTATGGCAAGCCAAGGCTGGACTGTGGCGCAGGCTGCACCCGTGGGTTTATTGGCAGTCACTTTGGCAGCTTTGGTTGGCACAGTTGAAGGCTTGTTCAAACGTATTGTGCGTTATCGTGCTGCATTGTGGATTGCCTTAATCAGTATTCCATCTGCACGTTATGGGGTGCATTTGGCAGGTATTGTCCCGCCCATTTGGTTAACACTGGCGTTCAGTCTGGTCATGTTTATTGTGGCGTATCGTATTTTCTTTAATAAAGTCAACGACCAAATTAATCCACCGTGTAAGGTAAACCAAAACACAGGACGCTTAATTTGGAATGTTAAAACGGCGTCTTTGCTTGGTGGTGTTGGTGTAATTGCAGGCTTGCTGACGGGTTTGTTGGGTGTGGGCGGTGGTTTTATTATTGTGCCGTTATTGCGTAAATTTACCGATTTGGATATGCGCAGTATCGTCGCAACCTCTTTGATGATTATTTTCCTGATTGGTGGCGTGAGTATTTCAGCACACGTTTTAGATGGCTTTCAGTACCCAATGGCAGTCACCATCACCTTTGTTCTGGCGTGTATTGTCGGGATGTTACTTGGACGTACTTTGGTACATCGCATGAATAGCAATACTGTACAAAAGGTATTTGCTACAACAGTCATTGGTGTTGCGTTCTACCTCATTTATACAGCGATTATGGCTTAAGTCTAATATTTGGATACTATGTTTTTACTTTGAACTGCAGTATTGTGAATAGGTAACGTATTGTTAAGTGTAAGAAAAAGCACTAGACCTAGACCAAATTAAAGATTAGTTTAGCTGTATAAGATGACAAGGAGCCAAGAATGAAAAAACATTTATTTTGTGTGGGTGTCGAGTTCCGCAAAGCATCCGATGAAACAGGCTCTTATGCGTATTTGACCGCATATTTAGGCGCAGATGACTTACATGAAGCGATTGATCGCGTTCAGAAACAACTGGAGCAAGAAGGCAATAAAGTATTGTTCGTTCGTGGTTGCTGGGTTGTCGATGCCGATTGTGATGATGGTTTCTGCCCAACTGAAGAAAGTAATGCTGCCTCTAAAGCAGACCTACTGTTCAACGATGAAATCTATTATGGCAAATTGCAGCAATGGTCTATCAACAATGGCTATGAATACTGAGTAAAATGTTGGCTGAATAAGATGCCGATGGGTTCAGTTTACTGACCTGTGAATATTTAAAAAACCGCGTTTGAATGATTTAAGCGCGGTTTTTATATTGAGCTAAAACATCAGTTTCCAGCGCTGAAAACTTTAGAGCCTACTTAAAAGGACGTCCTTCGCCTTGTTCTTCATAAGTCACACCATCTCGAATGTGGTACAAGCGTTTAAAGGTAGGGATGATTTTATCGTCATGTGTGACTACAATAATTGCAGTTTGAAATTTTTCTGCCATTTCGTGTAATAAGCGAATCACGGTCATCGCGCGTACACTATCCAATGGTGCAGTGGGTTCATCGGCTAAAATCACAGGCGGTTGATTAATCAAGCCACGTGCAATGGCGACACGCTGCTGTTCACCACCAGACAATTGTCCAGGCATAGCATGTACCCGATGCTGCACATCGAGCGCCGTTAAAATTTCCAATGCGCGGGCGCGAGCAATGTCATTGGCTATGCCTGCCAACATTGGCAGCAGCGCTACATTATCCAAAACATTTAAAAAAGGAATTAAGTACGGGGTTTGGAACATAAAACCAATTTTGTCGCGGCGTAAGGCACTTAAGTCTTTGACTAACCAACGTTGATCAAAAATCACCTCATCGCCCAAAGTCATGCGTCCTTCGGTAGGATCAATCACTGCACCTAAACATTTGAGTAAGGTACTTTTGCCCGAACCTGAGGGGCCAATCAGCCCAACTACTTCACCGGGCGCAACCTGCATATTGACATCTTTTAAGGCATAAAAGGCATTGTCACCTTGTCCAAAACGCTTTTTTAAACCTTCAATTAAAATGCCGTGTGTCATGTTATCCCCCAATTGCTTCGGCAGGGTCAATACGCAGTGCCATCCGAATTGCAACCAAACTGGCTAACATGCAAATCAGCATCACCGCAAAAAATCCGAAAATCGAATCTTGTGGAACCAATAAGACATATTTGGGGAAATATGGTGCTGCAAAAGTTGAACTGATTTTACCGACAGCAAATCCAATTAATCCCAGCGCGAGTGCTTGTTGCAAGATCATCCAAGCGATTGTGCGATTGCGTGTGCCGATTAATTTTAAGACCGCAATTTCACGAATTTTGTCCATAGTCAGGGTATAAATAATAAATGCCACAATCGCGGCGCTGACCAAGGCCAAAATCACTAAAAACATGGCAATTTGTTTGGCAGATGTGGCAATCATTTTGCTGATTAAAATGTATTCCATCTGCAGGCGGGTATAGACTGTCAGTTGTTGCCAACGCTGAATATGGGCAGCTGTTTCTTCAGCCGAAGCGCCTGCATTTAAACGGACTAAAATGGCGTTTACATAACGGTTGCTGCTTTGTGCATTGAGTACGCTTTCAAGCAAGTCAGGATAAGCAGGGCGATTATAAATCGGGTTTTCTGCAGTTCGTCTACGGTCTTGTAAAATGGCAGCATTGTCCTTTTGGAATTGCGCCTGTTGTGCATCTTTCAGCGGAATAAAAATCATCGGGTCACCACCCGAAGACACCATGCGTCGGGTTAAACCCACCACGGTAAAGGTGTTACGACGGATTTTAATACGATCACCCAACTTTAATCCCGTACTAATGTCGGCTACAGCTTCATAGTGTCCACGAGTCAATTGACGTCCTGCCAACAAGTGTGGTGGCCACCCCAAGTTATTCCACGCATGTTCACCTGTTTGAATCCCGACCACCATCGAGCGAATATCTTTGTCTTGATGATGCACTTGCATGGTCAAATAAGTAATATTTGAAGCATGCGCCACCCCAGGCATATTCATCACACTACGATATAAATCATCACGTACACTTGAAGGTTCTGCATAAGGACCAAGCGTATCTTGCTGTACAACCCATAGGTCAGCACCACTGTTATTCAGCAGGGCTTTGGCATCATCTACCATGCCGCGATACACACCAGCCATAATTAAGGTCACACCAATCAGCAAGCCGAGTCCAAAGCCAGTAAATACAAATTTACCCCATGAATGGAAAATATCACGACCTGCTAGACTAATCATTTAGCTGCTCCTGCAAGTTGCTTCACAACCCGTAAACGGTTTTTGGCATGCAGTGGTTTTTCGCTATACAGTACCACTTGATCATTTTCAGATAAGCCTGCGAGCACTTGCACATCGCCCGCTAAATTTGAACGTCCCAATTGAACTTCAACAAATTGTGGTTTTTCTGCTGCAACTTTCCACACCCCCACTTGGTTATCGATACGGTGAACTGCCGCATTGGGAATGGTTAAACTGCGTGCCAATGGTGCGAGGCTGATGGTGACTTCTGCTAACTCACCCAAAGGCGGAAGAGGCGTTGGTGGTTGATTAAAAACCACCTTGGCTAAAATTTCTTCGGTAATGGCATCGGCACGGGGTTCTACCCATAACACATGACCTGCCAAAGCATTATTTTGCCGTGAACGTAAATGAATTTGAGCAGGTAAACCTGCAGCTAAACCAATCGCACTGGATTGATCGAAACGGGCATTCATCCAAATGGAGTTAGGATCGACAATTTCTAGTACTGTTTGACCTGCCACGACTGTTGAACCCGGTTCTGCATAACGTGCAGTGACGACACCTGCGGCTGTGGCCACTAAATTTAAATTATCGCGCTGTGCTTGTAAGGTGTTTAAGTCTGCGCGTGCTTTATTGAGTTCTTGTTGCATCGCGCTGAGTGCCGCCGTTGCCAAATCGAGCTCTTGTTGTTTAATGGCTAAAGATTCTTGGCTGGTGGCATTGATTTTGGCCAGTTGTTGATAACGCTTGACTTGTTGCTGCGCAAAATTTTGACGGATTTGAGTGTCTTGTTGCTGAGCGGTAATTTTTTGGATTATCGCACGTTGAGCCAATAAACGATCTTCCAAATCGACAGGATCCATTTCGCCTAACAGTTGTCCTGCTTGTACGTTATCGCCAATATCTACTTTTAAGTTTTTTAAGCGACCTGCTGCAGTTGGGCCAATTTTATAGTTATAACGCGCTTCAACGGTAGCTATGCCAAACAGGCTAGGTTGAATGGATTGATATTTGGCTTGCGTGAGGGTGACGTTGACAGGGGCAAATGGGCCTGTGCGTAAGACTACGTAAATTAACAATAAAACCAAAGCTACAATGACCACAATCACGGAAATCGTTCGCTTGCCTAAGGGAAATACCTGCATGTGTACTCCGCATAATTTTTTATCAATTAAGGAGAATATAATCTATTTTGTTATTGTGCGGGAGAGTTATTCGGTTTGGGGGATGAAAGCGAAAAATGTTTGGAGATGAATAAACCGTCCAATAAAAAGGCTTAAATCCTAAAAGTGGATTTGAACCTGTATTGTGCAAAAGTGAGCAATCCTGATCATTTTTCGTGAAGTTTTACCTCAATTTGATAGTCGTCTTGGGTCACTTTAATTTTATGGTCTTTATATTTACGTTTGCTTGGCGAGAGTGCAGAGCTAGTCACTGCCTTATGGAAATCACTATCTGACATGAAAAAATAATAAGCCTTATAGCCCAATAATATTTTCTCAATTTTATTGCCTTTAGTCTGAGCATCACTGATCAATGAATTTAGATACTTTAAGCTGATGTTTGCTGACATTCCTGAACCTTAAAATATAAAGTTGAAATTTCTAAGAATTTATAAGCAACAAACATTACAAATTTATGACAAGGGTTGTTTGAGAGATGTACTTCGCTTCAGGTCATTATAGATCTAAATGTTGTGGGTCAAATTGACGCAATTTTGACCCAATTTATTCAAATTTGGGTCAATTTGTTCTGGATAGCATTGGACGCAAAACCCATAGAAAAAGCCTTAAACACTGATGTTTAAGGCTTTTTTAGTCATATTTAGTTATGTAACTTCATATGAATTTAAGAATTTGGTGGGGTGGCGTCAATTGAACAAACTTAATAAGTTATTGTTTATAAATAATAAAAATATTATTAAAAAGTTAGGGATACAAACTGGGATACAAATTATGTGCTGCTAGGCTGTTTTCTTGTCGGGTTTGGTGGGGAAAAGGGGAGTCCAACTCAGGATTTAAACTCGCTCGTACGCCCACGCTTTTTTTTAATTCTCTAGCACTTCAACAATTGTTTGCTGTGTTTTTTCGCTCCTCTTTTTGGTGGAACGAAAACCTAAGTATTTAAGCTGCTCACCTTATTGGTGGCTCAGGTGGGATTAGATTTAGAATCTTATCCATTGTGAGTTACTTTAAGTTACTCAGTTACTCACTAACTATCTTTAAGCATTTCCACTATCGTTTCGGTGATTGCCGAAAGGCACTTGGTTGTTTGGATGCGCTCAAATTTGAGCATATCCCCCAGTGGGGGGTAGTCCTATGTTCAGGCTATTTGTAGCAGTAAACCGCCCGAATAATCACACTGTAACTCTATTGGGATTTTAAAGGTCAAAACCACACTTTAACTCGCTCCCTCGCGTGCGCGCGCGTAGTTGTTACGAAATGCAAAATTGCGCTAGTCCTACTGTCAGTAAATGTTAGTTTTTCGGACTACTGCGTAAATCCTAAGTAATCCTAAGTTCACAACCTCACAAAACCTCACATTTAGAACGCCGTAGCAGTTAACAAAAAGTTAACTTTTTAACAAAAACAGAAATTTTTTTATACGTGCGATTGGCTGCGGTCTAGGTTTTGAATCATGGTACAGCTATTCACCGCCCCCCGATGGTTAGCCAACGTATTTTTGCGTTTACCTTAGAAAACAATAAATTATTGATAGAACAATCAACACTACTTGCACTCTATAAAAAAGGGTGCAAGCCTGCTGCTATCGCATCTGTAAGGGTGTAGCACTGTGCAAGTCCTGTTTAATCCCATGATGGTTTTAAACCATGTCTATTCATAAAGGCATGAAAGTTTGCAATGCAATATTGCTCTGACTTTCGCTCTAGTTCGTCATGCCTCTGTACCAATCTGTTATAGGTTGAATGGTGCATCCCTTTAGGCTTCAATTTATGCCACGACTTCATGAATGCGGTGTCATACTGCCAGTTAAGTTTATTCCTGATTTTATACATGCCGATTCGGGTGCTTTCTAGTTTGCAACTCTGCTGTGTGCTGTAGTTCAGTTTGTGGCAAGTTCTACAGAAAAACATTGAATTGCGTAGGTATAGCTTTGCAACTCGCTTAGAACACTTTGGGCAATTAAACCAATATCGCTTTCCACCGTAGTTGCATGGTGTGGTGACAACATCCACTAAATAGCGGTGCTGCTGCTCGTTGCATGTGTAGCTTAATGTTAAACCGCCGTTATCGTAGTGATATGTTATAGATGAAAATACTTCTTGAGAGTCGCCTTTTCGCCATGCCCATGAGTTACTTCCTCCACCATCAAATACCTTATATCGAGCCATGACTCGGCTGTCCAAGTTCAAACAATCTTCAATTTGACCGTGTGTTTTTTCCATTGATAACCTCGCTTTAATTGATAGGTATTAAATCAGGCTCAATGCCTTATGTACTCTGTGTTTCAGTCATTTTACAGTGTTTTCAATATGAGATTTCACTAATGATTTAGGTTGGCAATCATGGTCTAGGTTTTGTCTAATTAGACTTTGCCGATCTAATGCGGTCTAAGATGCCCAGTTATCAAGTAATACTTGAATACTGAATTACAGCCAAAAAAATACCCATACTGGGGAGTATGGGCAAAACTAAAAACTACAGCGATTTTTCTACATCAATTATAAAACAGTTTACTGCTCACTTGCTTTGCTGTTGGTCGGAAAGTGAAGTGCATCACAGCAATTGCAGAACATCGGCTTTTATCTCTGTGACTTCCCGATCTGCACCGCTTTGGTCTTTCCACTTCCTTGTTCTCATGCTGCCCTCAATATAAACCTTGCTGCCTTTCTTTAGGTACTTACTAGCAATCTCGGCTAATCGGTTGTTAGTGCTGATTCTGTGCCATTCTGTAGCCTCTTTGCGCTCTCCAGTGGTCTTGTCTTTCCAGTGGTCAGTAGTTGCAACGCTAAAATTGGTAACGCTACCGCCGTTGGGGAAATTCTTAGTTTCAGGGTCACGACCTAATACACCCATTACGATTGCTTTGTTCACGTTTGGCATTGTTCAATTCTCAAATATATTTCATTTATCTAAAAAGCTGACTAAATGACTAAATTGCTCTGTATGCCTTTATATATAAGGCTTTGCGTTCAGTAGTCACTAAATAACGCAATGACTAAGTGACTAAATGAATATAGTTTTTAGTCATCCACTTAGTCATTTAGTCAAAGCCATTTTTGCTGACTGCTAAGTGAAAAGCCTTGCCCTGTAAGGCTTACAGCTTAACTTAGTCACTTAGTCACGATTCCAGTAATAAAGGGTTAATTACAACGTATCGAGTACGCCCTAGTGATTCAATCTTGATGTGGTGTGAATCCTCTAGTTGCTGAATAACCATTTCCAAAAGGTTTTTGTTTTTCTGCATAGGTCTAGGGCATGAGGTTTGTATATATGAGTAAGTAAGTCTGTCTGTTTTTTGCTGCACACATTTACCGACAATCCACTTAATCAGCTTTTCAGCATCACTTTCCGCTTTAACCTCAATTTCTGCATACATTGCCCATTCATTTAATGAATGTTTGACGACCTCACAAGCTCCTTTTAGGGTTTTACCATCAATCTGTTGCAATCCCTCAAAATAAGAAAATACCGTTGCTAAACGGCGTGCCAATTGGCTTGCACGGCTCGCAAACGCTTGTAGGTACTCAAAACGCTTTCCTACACGTTGTAGCGACTCAATGACGTTATAAAACTCCGTATCAATCGCTATGGCTTCCTCATTCATAGGGATGACATACCGCCCATTATGCAACTCATGCTCTGTCTGCACCTGTGGGCAGCTATCGAGCAATGATTCGCACCGTGTCCAATAAGCAATAAGCCTGTGGTCTTTGTTGGCGTTTTTGTTGCGATATGCTGCATTTTGTAGGCGTGTGCCTGCCAAGTTTTCAGGAATAGTTAAGATGAATCTAGGCAAAAAGCCTTGTCCTCTTAGCACTGGGTCTTTTAAGGCATTGTCTAAAACTTCACGCTGCCCTTGTAGATTAAACGTCACTCGAACGTCATGCGCCCGACCACTGCCATTGAGGTTTGACTTTGAGCGTGTACGTTCCACATATCCATCATCAAACAATTTTGTATAACCGCCTAATGCTTGGTTACGTGTATCGGCTTTCATGGTATGCCCACCGAAAAATTGCCCTGCTTCATCACTTGAGATTGAAGCATTTTGCAAGATTCCATCAATAAACAATCCTGCAATAGATTCAAGGGTAATGTCACTGTATAGGGTGCTTGGGTCATTCGGTGGTGGATTCTCTGCACAGTACGCCTCACGGTCTTTTTTTGGCAATCCTGCTTGCCCACTTTTCCATTGCTCTAACTCGGTTCGATATATTTCGTACTGCTTGCGCTCATATTCCAAAATCGCCCGATCTGCTAGATTTTTGCTTGTACTCTTACGGCTGCCACTTTGCCCCTCTGTGAGTAAAAATAGGCTGCATGGCTCGCCGTGTGCTTTGAATCTATCGGGTGCATTTACTTTAGCTTGGGCAATATGTGACATTGCACCAATAACACATTGAGCAGTCATGGCTATGGGTGATTGCACATGCTCGGAAATAGCCAAAACCGCTTCTTTTGCCAATAAGGGCAGTGCATCAATAGGGTAAGGGTTGCTTGCTGCTGATTCCTCTTGTTGTAGTGGCAGCAACTCGCCCCAGTGTTGAGAATCTGCATCTTGATTGAATGCACCTGATTCAATAATTTGCTTCCGTTTCTCAAGAAAAAACGTTTCTATTTGTTGAGAGGTAAACGCTCTAAAAGAGTCATCAACTTGAACAAATAAATCAGCGTTGTTTACTGGGGTAGACTTGCCTGCAATCAATCTAAAAACATTTTCAGGCATACCACTGTTTAAAATCTTGTACGCTTCATCTAAACTTTGATGCAGCAAAACCGCTTTGCCTGCCTTAGCAAGTTGAATAAATAAATCCATATCATTTGTACCGACTACATACGATAAATGAGGTTTATTTAAACCACTTGCAAACAATCCTTTTTTACCAATAATGAATGACACTTGTTGGCTGTCTATTTCTTTAAATGGTGTTGTGGTGGTGTCGTATTTTCTTGCTGTACCTCTGATTGCATAGCCTATAACCTCGCTCAATTCGGTTGGATTTATGAGCGTGTAGGCTTCGCAATTTTCACAGTTATAACTAGGCAATTTAGAACAAATATAGCTCTCAGGCTTAACTTTGAAATTGCGCTCATCAATACAATTTGGCGCAAAATCTTCTAGCTGAAAAAACTCTACCCGATGCCCTGTTACTGGGTCGATATTCACCACTATAGGCGTTGGCTTATTTAAAATATCAGGGTGTTTTGCATTCATACTTCACCCCCTTTTATTCTTTCCCATTCCTCACGGTAGTGTTCAGCTTGTTCTTTGTGGCAATTTGCACGGTGTTCAGCAAGGTATTGGTGCATACCTAAGATTTCATCAAGCTGCATGAAGCGATACTCTGTTTCTACTCCAATCTTGTCTAATTCAGCTTTGATTTTCTTAATGTGTAGGTTTAGGTCATGCAGTCCCATTGCTGCCCAACTTAAACCCTCTGCTGCCAGTGCATTTACGTCTTGCATATCGCCAGCATGGTATTGGTGAGGGATAGCTTTAGCATTTTGATTAGGCATGATGATTGCCTCCTGATATTTTTGAGTTTTGAGAGATTTCACCATGTTTAAAACTGGTGAGGGGATTCACTCTCGGTATATCAGTACCGCCCAACATATTCGCCATTGCTGACTTATTTTGTTGTGTCATCCCCTCATAGAGGGATTGCAGCCTTGTTGGCGTAGCTGAAACGCTTGCGCTTGTTTTCTGCGCAGCTTGAGAGGCTTTGCAAAACTTGGGCACAATAAAACCACAATGACGCTGTGGGGTGACGCTGATATTTTTTGAGAGGTCTACAGCATAAACAGAACGGCTTAGAGTTGCAATAACAAAGCAAAACAAAACAAAGCACATACCCAAAAGTAGTCCTCTAAACATTTCTAAAAATAGCTCTTTCATGCTTCCACCTACTGCACACGGTTAAAATTGGTGTTGGGATTAATCAAAACCCCATCATTTGATAATCCGACCTTTTGGCGGTTATCCATCATCTGTAATAAATGCTGCTCTGCTTCCTCAAAGCTAATGCCAAAGTGCTTTGCAATGTCCTCTAGGCGGTACATGGGTTCGCCGTCATCCGTGTAACCGCTTGGCGGTGGCAATAGGTTTAATTCCTTAGCCTTTTGGTGCATTTCCTCTTTGATATGCTCAGGCGTGTAGTGCATTGTTAAAATGAGTGCCTGCTCGGTGATGGGGTGGTCATCTCCGTATTGCTTCACCATTGCTTTGTAGTGGTCAAAGGCTTTAAAAAATTCAGGGTCAATATGCTTATTCATGCTGCCACCTGCTTAATAAGTTCATAACGTGCATGTCTGCCAATGCCTGACTTATTGCGCTCGTTATGGGTCACAATGTCATAACCTGCATTTCGTAAACGCTGAATAATTGCGCTCAGTCGATAGCAGTTGAATAGGTCGATAGCCTCAGCTTGGGAGAGGGTTTTGCCTTGTTTAAGGTGTGCTAGGACTTGTTTTAATTGAGTGTTATTCATTGATTAAACCTCCATAGTTGCAAGGCTTAAACGCTGCTTGTTGTGCCACTCTACAAGCTCTGTATAGTCGAAATAGACTGGTGCTTGTTTGGTGTCGCCAGTCTTAATAGGTCGGGGAAATGTGGCATCTGTACGCACGATATGGCGCAATGATTCACGGCTTACATCAAGAATTTGGCAAGCTGTTTTGAATTGAACACGGATTGGTTGAATAGTCATAAAAAAACCCATACATGAAAAAGTATGGGTTAAGTATGTTTTTGTTTTTTAATGGGAAATAGGTGGTAAGTGCTACTTGCTATACATTAAGAGTCACTTACTCTACATTTCTTTTGGTCTGCCAGCCTCTCTAGCATATTCGGGGGCAATATCTTTAATCCAATCTTTTAATGATACTGAATGATTTGGTAATTGCTCACGATGTTCAGTTTGGTATAGCTCAGCATGCACTGTGATAGCCATTTCCTTGATTTTAATTTGATTATCTTTGTCTTGATTCCACAGAAAATTAGCTAAGGTCTTTGCTGCTATTTGAGCGTGTTCTTTTGCTCTGCTTTTTCCTTGTGGCTTTCGATTCTTGTATGAGTTTGATGTTTCCTTTCGGGTGTCATGGGAATTGGCTTCACGAATAGCTAGCACTCCGTCCGCAACTCTAGTTAATTGGGTATGTGTTAAAAAAATATCCTCCCTTGTAATAATTGGGTGATATATGTCCTCGTTATCTTCATTACGATAAGTAGAGTATTTGCGCGGTCTGGTGGGGTTTTCTTTGGTAATTGTATTGCGAATTGGGAAAATGCCTAGAATCTCTATTTCTTTAATTTCTTGCTCGCTAATATATTTTAGATATTTTTGTTTTAGAGGTGAATAACTTAGGAAATGAGACTGATTAGCAGCATCTGCATTTAAGTTGGTAATGTTTTCAAGCCCATAATTATTCACATCAGATTGCCCGAAGTGGTAAATTTTTTCTATTGAATAAGTATTGAGTTCAAGTAATGCTCCACCTATTATTTCAAAATTAATTATTTCCTCAGTAATTTCTTTAATGGTCGTACCCAGTTCGCGTTTATTTAGAAAATAAAAATTTATATCAACAAATACGCTTATGTCGCCACTAAAGTAAGCATGTAGTTTTAAGTCATAAACCAAAGCTATAGATAACAGTTTCTTTCTATCGTAGTAGTCAACTTTTAATATTCTATTTAATTCTTTGGCTGCTTGCTTAAGGGTGTAAAAAGGTGCTGGATTTTTAATATCATTCATTGTTATTCATGCCTCCCACAGCATCCCCCAAAAAAAAGCTGCTAAGCCAATCGGATGGGTGTCCGACTTTCGGGAGCTAACCTAGACTTAGCAATCTGAATATAATCTATATTTACCTATATTTGTGCATCTATTGGCTAGTAGTGCGACAAGCCTTGTCACTGTGCTTTTTTAAACTGAATAATGCTCTGATCTGCAACTTCTTCTAAATGATTGGCGTACCATTGCATCATACTTGCTCTGTCATCTAAATATTGAGCCTTGTTATATACGCCCGCCACACCGTCCTTTACGTGTGCCAGTGCTGCTTCAATATGGCGTTCATCAAAGCCACGATTGTTTAACAAGGTACTCGCAATATGTCTAAATCCGTGTGGGGTTTGTCTGCCCTCATAACCCATACGGCGCAAAGCCATAATGAAAACTGTGTCTGACTTTGGCTTGCTCTTGTCCGATCTGCTCGGAAATAAGTATTCAGAATTGGTTTCATAGCTTTGCAATTCTTTTAATAGGGTAGTGGCTTGAGTTGGCAACGGTACAAGATGCTCACGGCGTTTCTTCATACGTTCAGCAGGGATATTCCATAAGCCTTGCTCTAAATCAAATTCTTGCCACTTGGCTTGTCTTAGTTCAGTTGGTCGGCAAAACAACATAGCTAAAAGTTGCAAGCCTATACGCACATCCATAGTCGGATAATTATTGATAGCTCTTAACAGTGGGGGTAACTCAAGTTCGCTCACATGCAGCATGTTTTGCTTCTTGCCTTGCTGTAAGTATTTTTGAATGCCCTCAACTGGGTTGTAGTCCATACGTCCAGTGACTTTTGCAAAGTCGTAAATGTCACGACACATCGAGCGCATACGGTTCACTTGCTCAAAAATACCTTTCTCTTGCTGAATACTTTTTAACAAGTTCATCCATTCAATAGGCTTTATGGTGGTGTACAAGCGTTTCCCAAAAATTGGGAATATATGTTTTTCCAGTGCGCCTTTATTTCGGGTCATGGTGTCCTGTACCCATGATTCCTTTTTTGTGTCTAACCATTCTCGGGCTAAGACTTCAAAGGTAGCATTATTCTGCTCAAGCTCTTTTCGCTTGCGTTCTTGTTTGGTGATGATGGGGTTATCACCTTTTGAAATGTCACTTAAAAGTTCTTGCGCTTTTTTACGTGCTAACTGTCCTGATATTTCAGGATAGCCACCAATACCTAACCATGACCATTTACCATCAGCTTTTTTATATCGTAGTTGCCACGATTTATTACCATCAGGTTTGACACGGAAATATAAGCCGTTGCCGTCTAGCTCCCGATATTCTTTTAATTCAGGCTCAAGGGTTGCAAGTACGGTGTCTGCTAGTGGTCTGCGTTTTATGTCTGTTCGTTTCATTTTCTTGTATCCCTGCCAGTTCAATAAATATGAGGGGATACACGCTAGGATACATGGCATGTATCCCTATGGCTAGTTATATTTGGTTATGTTTAGGCAAGAAAAAAGGCTCAATCCCTTTAGAATCAAGCCTTTATCTTTTAAAACTTGGCATATTTTGCCATGTTTTGTTAGGTATATGGTGGAGGTGGCGGGAGTTGAACCCGCGTCCGCCAACACTACACTCGAGAATACTACATGCTTAGATATCGTCTATTGTTTTAACACTCTAAGACCCGACGAACAGGGTTTAAAGTGCGATCCTCTAAGTTTGGTATAAAGTCCCGAGGCTCAACTCTATACGGACTTGTGTGCGTGCGCTTCAGTCGGGTTCACTGACCACAAGTATTCAGTGAAGCGGACAAGCGGCCCTTAGGCAGCTAGAGCGTAAGATTCGTCGTTTGCGACTATTTTAATGCAAATTTGATTTACGAGAGAAAATGCGCTCTCGGCATGCATCTATGAGCTTCATCATCAGCGTCGAAGCCAATAACACCCCCATATCACAGCGCAATCATAGCATAGCTGGCAAAAATTACGATGTATTTTCTGCACAATTACACATTTCGATGCGCTTAGTTACATAATTGCGCTAATATTTTATTTTTCAAGTCAAACACAATAAAAAATATGAGTTATTTACTGGCACTCGATCAAGGCACAACTTCTAGTCGCGCCATCATCTTCAATGAACACGGACAAGTTCAGGCAACGGCACAACGAGAAACCCATATTCAGACCCCACATTCAGGTTGGGTGGAACAAGATGCCAAAGAAATCTGGTCAAATCAAATTGCAGTGGTGCAACAGGCATTGGCAACTGCAGATATTTTGGCCAAAGACATTTGCGCAATTGGAGTAACCAATCAACGTGAAACCACAGTAGTGTGGGATAAACGCACAGGCAAACCTCTAGCGCCCGCAATAATTTGGCAAGATCGTCGTGCTGCAGATTGGTGTCATCACCTGATTCAAAATAACCAGATGCAATTGATTCAACAAAAAACAGGTCTGCGTATCGATCCGTATTTTAGTGCAGGCAAACTGGTGTGGCTGCTTGAGCATGTCGATGGATTAAAAGCATTGGCACAGCAGGGGCATGTGGCTTTTGGCACCATCGACAGTTGGTTAATCTGGAATTTGACCCAAGGCGCAGAGCATGTCATTGAAGCGAGTAATGCTTCAAGAACGATGTTGATGAATTTACATCACCAAACTTGGGATGAAGAATTGCTGGAATTATTTCAAATTTCCGCATCAGTTTTACCTAAAATTATTGCATCCGACAGCTATATTGCAGATACCGCAACGGGTTTATTGGGGGCGAATATCCCAATTACAGGTATTTTAGGCGATCAGCAGGCGGCGTTGTTTGGGCAATCGTGCTTTGAAGTTGGTACAGCAAAAAATACCTACGGCACAGGCTGTTTTATGTTGTTTAATACAGGCAATCAGGTGCAATTTAGCCAAAATAAGTTACTCACTACTTTGGCGTGGCAATGTCAAAATCAAACCCATTTTGCCCTTGAAGGCAGTGTTTTTATGGCAGGTGCTGTAGTGCAATGGCTGCGCGATGGTTTGGGTATTATCCAAAAAAGCAGCGATGTGGAACAACTTGCCAATAGTGTAACTTCTAGCGATGGTGTAGTGCTAGTTCCTGCATTTACAGGGCTTGGTGCGCCACATTGGGACAGTGAAGCGCGAGCGCTTTTATGTGGAATGTCACGTGGCACCAACAAGGCACATATTGCCCGTGCTGCCTTGGAATCCATTGCATTTCAGGTGTCGGATGTACTCACTGCGATGCAATCCGATTTAGATCATCCACTGAAAGAGCTTCGAGTCGATGGTGGTGCTAGTCAAAATGATATGTTGATGCAATTCCAAGCCGATATTTTAAATGTGCCTGTGTTACGTCCTAAAATGTTGGAATCAACCGCTTGGGGAGCAGCAGCTATGGCAGGTTTAAAGGCGGGTGTATTTTCTGACTTATCTGAAATTTCAGCATCTTGGCAGTTAGATCGGGTATTTGAACCCCAAATGAATGAAGCAGAGCGTGCAGAACATTTAGCGCGTTGGCAACAAGCCTTAAAACGTGCTAAGTCAGACTTATAATCAGCGCTATTTCTAAAATAACGCTAAGTTGAAATAAATCTTTAAACCACAAGCCTCATCAGCAAAACTTTTGAGGCTTGTAGCTGTTTTTTCGTTACTTTGATCTTTTAGATTACGCCTTACATTGCCTCACGTTGAGCTTCATCTTCTAGATAACTTTCCAAAGAATCATCTAGTGCATAAAGCCATGGTGTGTGATGCGGTTTAGCCATTTTTCCTGTCATCACTGAGCGATAAACTTTATCTCTAAAGCCCATAATATTTTCTTTTTTATGCTTTTTCCATTGCATGAAAATATCGTGTACTGCATCAATATTGAAAGATGGATAGTCGGTCTGCGCAATCAGGCGTTTGATGTAATCCCCTTGAAAACGTGCAGATTGTTCATCGCTCATTAAGCGTTGTTCTTTTTCATGCAAGGTTTGGGTATGGCTTTGCATTTCCTCTATGCTTGGCAACGCAATTTTGCCCAAAATCACATCGCGGACAAACCATGCCTGCGCATCGAACATATTGAAGGTGTACCATTGATCTTGCATACCCAAATAGAACAAACGTGGATTCTTTTCCCAAACCACACCTTGATATAAACCTAGTGGATAAAGGCAGTTATGCGTTCTGAGGCGCAAGCCATCTTCAATAAACGGGAAGTGGTGTAAATAGCCCGTACATAAAATAATGGCATCAATTTTGGCCGATGTTCCATCACCAAAATAAGCAGTATTTTCATCTACACGCAGTAATTGTGGTTTTTCAGACCAGTTTTTGGGCCACTTAAAGCCCATGGCTTTACTGCGATAGCAACTGTAAATTTGTTTGGCGCCGTATTTATAACATTGCGAACCAATGTCTTCGGCAGAGTAGCTGCTGCCCACCAACAGCACTGATTTACCTTTAAATTCCAGTGCATCACGGAAATCATGCGCGTGTAAAATACGACCATGGAATTGATCAAAGCCTTCATAAACAGGGACACGCGGGGTAGAAAAGTGCCCAGAGGCCACCACAACATAATCAAACTGTTCTGAATAATGACGTTGCTGTGCGTAATCTTCGACATCAACCGTAAATTTTTGCGTCGCATCATCATAATGAATATGCTGAACGGCGGTATTAAAGCGGACTAAGTCTTTCACCTGTGCTTTTTCTGCACGACCTTGAATATAATCCCACAACACTGCGCGTGGCGGATAAGACGCGATTGGTTTTTTGAAGTGTTCATCAAAAGTATAATCGGCAAATTCTAGCGCTTCTTTAGGGCCATTTGACCATAAATAACGGTACATACTGCCGTGGACAGGTTCGCCATGTTCATCTATACCTGTGCGCCAAGTATAGTTCCAGAGTCCACCCCAATCATTTTGTTTTTCGAAACATACAATTTCAGGAACTTGTAGACCTTTGGCCTTTGCTGACTGAAACGCTCTTAATTGGGCCATGCCGCTTGGGCCAGCGCCAATAATTGCAATTCGATCCATTGCTATCTCCATTAGTTTTTGAGTTCTTAATTACTTCTCCAATTTTGAGTGACACAATTCAGGATTTTAAATATCCGCATTATAAAAATAAGCAAATACAATCCTAAATTTAGAGATCAAGTAGATCTTGTCAAAATAGGATGTGAATTAAAAAAATAGAAAAAATAAAACACACTAAAGACAGTAAAAATTGCTTAAGCAACTCATCTTTATAAAAAAATGTGTTTTACAAGAAGCATGATCTTATCATAATTTTTGATTAATTTTGGTTTTGCTTAGTTGTAAAAGTGAATTTAAAGTCATTGCTGTTGTTGTTTTGGTTTGATCAATTGGTATATTTTATTGATTTTTATAGAGAAAATAAGATGAAAATTTAAAGCTAATTTTTATCTCATTTTGCCCAATATAAAGGTGATTTTGATGAGATTGTTGCAAAATCTACAATGATATACAGAGGATTGAAAACTGAATCTTAGGCAACATTTTCAGAGAGCCATACCCGAAGTGGACTTCTGAAAAATTAAAAGGATGCTGTGATTGATAGGTGTAATGAAAGTTTAGTTTTTATAAGCCATGAAAGCAGTAGCGTATTTATCAAGCTTTATCTAATGATTGAATGTGCTTTGCGTACATTCAATCATTAAAGTTTGTGGCGACTCAGTAATTAAAGTTTACGCCACACCTTATTTTCATCTTCTAAAGAGACAGTAAAGTTAAATTCGTCGTCTACGGTAACCAAGTAGGAGTTAGGATTAACCAATAAAACTTTTAAAATTGTACCTTGCTCGAATTCAATTGGTGCGCAGTTTTCTTTACGTAGAACAATAGGTTCAAGTAGCTCAATAGCAATGTTTTCTGTTGGAGATTCCATACCGCACCCTAAATGAGTTATTTTTAATCAACTGTATTATATAGTAAATTGATGAATAATCTACACAAAATCGTAAATTTGTGTCGGGTTTAAATATTTTGTACTTGAATTGTTGGTCAAAAAATCGCAATAAATTTGCCCAATACTTCATAATTTGACATTTTAAAAATATAAGAAATTGAAATTTGATGTAATTTCTTAGATGAATGGCAAATGAACAGCGCAGTAAAATATAGCCGATTGATGAAATTTACAGTTTTCAGTATAAAAATAAAATTATTGCTGAAAAAACAGCGTATAAAGTATAAAAGTTAAAGTATCCATTCACGCTTTTTTAAGTGGTGAAGGCACTGGGTTTTACATTCCAATTTAAAAAATAAAGGCTTTTTGTCTGCATGTTTAAGTCATTTTTTCCAAATCCAAAGTGGTTTTTTATTTCATTGCTTGTTTGGTTCACCATTAATCTGGCTTTGTGGTATTCAGGCGGTAGCGCATGGGGCAGTTGGATTGGCTTCCCACAAGGTTATGCCGAAGCAACATTACCCATTGATGTCAGTCGTTTTTGGTCACCTGCATTTTTATGGTTTTATTTCTGGTTTTTTGTATCAACCACTATTTTTGCCACCTTTTGGAAATTTAAATCTAATAACCCGTGGCAGCGTTGGTCGGTATGGGGATCGGCATTCATCCTGTTCAATATTTGGTTTGGGGTACAAGTCAATGTTGTGGTGAATGCTTGGTACAACCCATTTTATGACCTGATTCAAAAAATGCTCAGTAGTGGTGGTGGAGATGTCAATGAGCTCTATACAGGCGTGCTGACCTTTTTATACATCGCCATGGTGGCTGTGACCTTAATGGTTTTGAACTTGTTTTTTGTCAGTCACTATGTCTTCCGTTGGCGTACGGCAATGAATAATTATTACACCGCACATTGGGAAAAACTCAGACATATTGAAGGTGCATCACAGCGTATTCAAGAAGATACCATGCGTTTTGCCAGAACCATGGAAACTTTAGGGGTGAATTTAGTCGAAGCCCTAATGACTTTGTTGGCATTTTTACCTGTGCTGTTTAGTTTGTCTGTGCATGTCAAAGCCTTGCCTATAATTGGGGAAATTCCGTATGCCTTAGTGTGGGCGGCTGTTGGCTGGGCAGTATTTGGTACGGTGGTGTTGATGGTGGTGGGTGCAAAACTTCCAGGTTTGGAATTTAACAACCAAAAAGTCGAAGCTGCATATCGTAAAGAACTGGTTTATGGTGAAGATCATCCAGAACGTGCCGATCCGCTGAGTTTAAAAGAACTGTTTAGCAAGGTGCGCTTTAATTATTTCCGTCTATATTTCCACTACGCCTATTTTAACTTGGTGCGTATTTGGTATATGCAATTAGACAATATTTACGGCTTATTTGTGTTATTCCCAAGCATTGCCGCAGGGGCAATTACCTTGGGCTTGATGATGCAAATCGCCAACGTATTTGGCAAAGTCCGTGAGTCGTTCCAGTACCTCATCGCGTCTTGGCCGACTATTATTGAGCTCTTGTCTATTCATAAGCGTTTAAAAGCATTTGAATCGACCTTGGATCAATAGTTTTGATGGCGACATTCATAAGTGTTGTGGATGTCGCGTTCGAATGTTTAGAGTGGTGACTGCCAAATATAAATTGATCTGAACAGTTGTATAAAAATAATACTGGTGCTAGTGTTCAAAATCATAAAAAACTGTGATGAATTGGATTGTTTTATAAAAATATCAAACTTGATTCAAATAAAATTATGATTAATTAACTATAAAATCAAGGTGTTGTATTTGTTATTTTGCCCCAATTCATATATTTTCATTGATATAAAAACAATTGAGAATTGAGACGTGACCTGCAAAAAATTACTCTTGATTGGGGGAATTGGCAGCCTATTATTTGGTTGTGCAACAGTTGATCAATTTAGCCCAAATTCGGTGAAGCATTTTGCATCTGCACAAGAACTGATTGTTCAAAAAAACTTAAATCAGCCCAGTGGTGCTGCTAAAGAATATGTCTATTATTGGGGGCCACAGCGCAAAGATCAGCCTGCTGAATCTATGATTCCACGTAAATATATGGGCAGCTATTGTCAGTCACAAAATGGACGCTTAACGCTGGCCTATAAAAGCTCAATGAGTTTAGTCAAAAATGCATGGTCTAAAAAACTACTCAATACTTATCGAGATGTAAAACAGGGGATTGGGGCATACCGCTGTGTAGGTAGTCAGGGTGATAGTTGGATTGTCTCAATTGAGCCTGTGGCAGAGCGCCAGTCGGAACAGCGTGGTGAAGCGCGAGTGGTGAGTTTGGTCACTAAAATAATGTCTGAAGATGAAGCGCGACGTTTTTACCGAGCGGTTTCTACATCTGCAAAGACTGCACCTAAAGCAGCTCCAAGTAATCCAAAAACAACAAATGCAACTAAAGTTGCTGAAGTGAAAGAAAAACCTGAAGAGAAAAAAGAGCCTGTAGTTGCATCATTAAAAACAGCTCCACCACGTGTGGTTGAAACACCACAACAGCAACAGACACGTTTATATGTCGCTGCGCGTCGTGATTTAAATAGTGGGCGTAATCAGATTAATGCCTGTAATAATGCACAACGTGCTTATAACTATGGCAAGTTACAGGGCGCAGAGGGTACACGTATTTATACAGAATCTGGTATGTTGGTGGCACGTTGTTTAACGGGTGTTTCGAGTTATCGGAGTCGTTTTCCAAATTCAGATGCACAGGCAAAACGTATTTTGCAGAATTTAGCCAATAATTATAATCATGCAGGGGCTAAGAATATGTTAAGAGGCATGAAGTGAGGGTAACTCTCACTTGCAAAGCCAACTTTTAATTTTAAATTTTTAATTTTATGTAAATTTGTTTATGTCCACTATCAAAAATACGTTCGTCATAGTCAAAAATATTTGTATGACTTTTAATCAAATCAACAACTTTTTTAAAGCCATAGTTTCTGGGATCAAAGTCATTTTGTAAAAGTTTCCATTGCGATGTGAATGAAGAAGCAGGAATCCATTCAGTATCATGATTGTCAAAAATTTGTTTAATAATATGTAGTGGTAGTTTCTGCGCTGAAGTGGTGTTGTTTAAGACTTCAGTTTTACTAGAGGGTTGAGGATGCTGTTCTTTCTTCGTTTCAATCAAAGGGAGTTCTTTAATTTGAGGTTCTTCATATCCACTTAGGTTCTCGACATAGGTGAAGTGAGAACAAGCATTTCGGAAGGCTTCGGGCGTTTGTTTCTTGCCAAATCCATAAACGGTGGCCCCTTGCTCTTTAATGCGTATTGCTAAGGCTGTAAAGTCACTGTCACTTGATACAAGGCAGAAGCCATCAAAACGGTCTGTATAAAGTAAATCCATTGCATCAATAATCATAAAACCATCGGTTGCATTTTTACCTGTTGTATAAGCAAATTGCTGCATAGGTTTAATCGCTAAATTATTAATAGCTTGCTTCCAACTACCATTTTGACTGACAAAGTTACCATAAATACGTTTTACCGTTGCCTCACCGTATTGAGTGATCTCATTTAAAATATTTTCAATATCTTTTGCAGAAGCATTATCTGCATCAATTAATACTGCTAATTTTGCTGTTTTTTCTTCTGAAACATTAAAGATCGTTTTTAAAACCATTATTTTCTCTAAAAATAAAACCCTACACAAGGTAGGGTCTTTATCTCATAAAAACAAAGAATTAGTCAATTAATCAACCAATCATATTCTTCATCAATTTATTCACCTGTGTAGGGGAATCCGACAAACTTAATCTTTGGCTTTCCATGAGTACTTTATAGGGTTACTAGCCCCTTTTTTTCTGAACTTTTCAGGAATTCTTTTGCCTAAATACTTGGTCTGAAATTCTGGAGGTGCATTTTTCCCAGTGAACCCATATCTTTTTGAGCGTGTTTCGTGATTATAGACATCCTCACCCAACAGCATAAAGTTCGGGAAGTTTTCTTGTGTGGCTTCTAACCATTGTTCAGCCACAAATACGCCTTTGATCACACCTTGTACCGTGGCTAAAATTATTTTTGCTTTATTGGCTTCTGAAGGAGTAAGTTTCCATGCAAATCTAACTGCATCATATACGCCACGTTCTAAAGCAGTTCTATTAATTGAAATCAATAGAGCATCATCTGTAATTTCTACGGTTTCAGTTTGATATGCTGTAACAATTTCATGAATATTAGCTACTCCATATTCATTACTACCTTTGCCATTCATAATATTTGTTAGACCTGAATAAGCATCAATTAATGAAGCCTCAACAACTTCAGCCATATTTTTGCTTTCTAAAGCATGGCGATGAATAATATGGATAACATCTAAACCCGATAATTGAATATCTCTGATCTGTTTCATTTTTAAACTAAGAAGATCTTCTTCTGCATCTTTATCAGTTAGTAGCCCATTTACATGATCAAATATACGATTGTTAAGTCCACGACCGATGTAAAAGGTCGAACCATCTCTTGGATCGACTAATCGATAAACATACCATTTAAGATTTTCACAGACTTCTGGACTGAATTTTTCTATTTTCATTTTATTAACCGTAAAAAAACCCTACATAATGTAGGGTTTTTATCTCATAAAAACAACGAATTAGTCAATTAATCAACCAATCAATTTCTTCATCAACTCATTTACTTGTGCAGGGTTGGCTTTGCCTTTCGCAGCTTTCATTACCTGACCAACAAGACCGTTAAAGGCTTTCTCTTTACCAGATTTATACTCTTCAACCATCTTCTCGTTCGCAGCAAGTACGTCTTTAATAATTGCTTCAATTGCGCCTGTATCTGTTTCCTGCTTTAAGCCTTTTTCAGCAATGATTTCGTCCGCAGATTTGCCTTCTTCCCACATAAAGCCGAATACTTGCTTCGCGATCTTACCGTTAATTGTGTTGTCCACAATACGCGCGATCATACCGCCAAGTTTTTCCGCAGATACAGGAGAATCAGCCAAATCTAAGCCTGCTTTGTTCAAAGCACCTGAGAATTCACCCATTACCCAGTTTGCTGCAATTTTACCGTGTGCCGCACCACCTGCTGCAGCAACCACAGCTTCGTAAAATTCAGACATTTCACGAGTAAGCGTTAAAACGTGAGCATCGTATTCAGTCACAGCAAAGTCTGCTACAAAACGTGCACGACGTGCCGCAGGCAATTCAGGCATAGTGGCTTTAATTGCTTCAATTTGCGCATCTGGAATAACCACAGGCAACAAATCTGGATCAGGGAAGTAGCGGTAATCGTTCGCTTCTTCCTTCGAACGCATTGAACGCGTTTCCATCTTCACAGGGTCAAACAAACGTGTTTCCTGATCAATGGTGCCATCCCATTCCAAGATTTCCATTTGACGTTCAATTTCAACATTGATTGCCTGTTCAATGAAACGGAATGAGTTCAGGTTTTTCAATTCACAACGTGTACCGAAAGGTTGTCCCGGACGGCGTAATGACACGTTACAGTCGGCACGGAATGAACCTTCAGCCATGTTACCGTCAGAAATACCTAACCAACGTACCAGTGTATGAATCGCTTTAATATAAGCTACGGCTTCTTCAACCGAACGCATATCGGGTTCAGATACAATTTCAAGCAAAGGCGTACCTGCACGGTTGAGGTCAATACCTGACATGCCTTCAAATTGATCATGAATCGACTTACCCGCATCTTCTTCAAGGTGTGCACGGGTTACGCCAATGCGTTTGGTCGTGCCATCTTCAAGTTGGATGTCGATATGACCCAAACCGACAATGGGGTTGTCCATCTGGCTAATTTGGTAGCCTTTAGGCGAGTCAGGGTAGAAGTAGTTTTTACGCGCAAACACAGACGCTTGGTCGATGTAGGCATCAATACCTAAACCAAAACGGATTGCCAAATCCACCACTTCTTTATTCAACACAGGCAAGACGCCCGGCATAGCTAAATCAACAAGGCTGGCTTGCGTATTTGGGTCTTGACCAAATTCGGTTGATGAACCTGAGAAGATTTTAGAATTGGTTGCAAGTTGCGTGTGAATTTCAATCCCAATTACGACTTCCCAGCCATCAATCAGGTTTGATTTCGCTTTCTTTTGATTGCTCGCCATTATGCATTCTCCTCAGCAATTGCCGCGCGTTTGCTATGCCAGTCTGTCGCTTGTTGGTATTGATGTACCACAGATAGCAGTTGTGATTCAGACCAGTAGTTGCCAATCAGTTGTAAACCAACAGGCAAGTTGTCTTGGTCAAAACCAACAGGCGCACTAATTGCTGGTAAGCCTGCCAAGTTCACCGCAATGGTGTAAATATCGCCCAAATACATTTCAACAGGGTCTAAAGATGCGCCAATTTTATATGCAGTGGTTGGTGCAGTCGGTGCAGCAATTACATCTACCTGTTCAAAGGCTTTTAAGAAGTCTTGCTGAATTAAACGACGCACCTTTTGCGCTTTCACGTAATAGGCATCGTAATAACCTGCAGAAAGGGCATAAGTACCAATCAAGATACGACGTTGTACTTCTGCACCAAAACCTTCAGAACGCGAGCGTTTGTAGAGGTCTAAAATATCTTGAGGATTTTCTGCACGGTAGCCATAACGCACACCATCGTAACGAGAAAGGTTAGATGATGCTTCTGCAGGGGCAATCAGATAGTAAGTTGGCACGTAGCTTTCAGTCATGTTGAGATCAATCTCAACCAATACTGCGCCCAATTCTTCTAATTTTTTTAGTGATTCTTCAACACGTGCTTTCACCGCAGCATCTAAACCAGCCACATTGAAGTATTGTTTCGGAATACCAATGCGTAAGCCTTTGAGCGTTGTTGCATTCAGGTTCGCCACATAATCTTCAACCGCTTTATCCATAGAGGTTGAGTCTTTGGCGTCATGACCAGCCATTACATTCATTAAATATGCGCAGTCTTCTGCAGAGCGTGCCATTGGGCCTGCCTGATCTAAAGATGATGCATAAGCGATGATGCCGTAACGTGAAACACGTCCGTAAGTTGGTTTGAGACCAGTCAAACCACAGAAAGACGCAGGCTGACGGATTGAACCACCTGTATCTGTACCTGTAGCAAATGGTGCAAGGTCAGCCGCCACGACAGCAGCAGAACCACCTGACGAACCACCCGGTACATGGTCAAGTGCCCATGGGTTTTTGGTCGCGCCATAGAACGAACTTTCAGAGGTTGAACCCATTGCGAATTCGTCCATGTTCACTTTACCCAAAGTGACCAAACCTGCATTTTTACCTTGTGCCACCACAGTTGCGTCATAAGGCGAGATAAAATTGTCCAGCATTTTTGAACCCGCAGAGGTTTTAATGCCTTGGGTACAAAAAATATCTTTATGTGCAACAGGAATACCTGTCAGTGCTGTCGCTTGACCCGCCTGACGTAATGCATCGGCTGCATCCGCCTGTGCCAGTGCTACTTCATTGGTCACGGTGACATAAGAGCGCACTTGCGGATCAATTTTGGCAATACGTTTTAAATAATGTTCTGTTAGTTCGCGAGAGGAGAATTTGGCTGCCGCTAAACCCTCAGAGATTTCACGAATCGATAAGCGATGTAAATCTGTCATGAGAAAAATTCTTTTACCTTTTTATGAAGTCAAAATGTAACAGCCGAATAAATTATTCAATCACACGTGGAACAAGGTACAAGCCATCCTGAACTGCAGGGGCAACAGCTTGATATTGCTCACGATGATTCTGTTCGGTTACGACGTCTTCACGTAATGGTTGAGGGTGGTCAAATGGGCTTTTTAAAGGCTCAACGTCATCGGTATTTATGCCTTTTAAGCTTTCCATCATGCCTAAAATTTTATTTAGACTTTGAGCATACTCAGCAGATTGCGTATCATTGAGTTTAAGACGAGCAAGATGGGCAATTGCTGAAACTGTTTGTGCATTTAAATCTGCAGAATGCTGAGCATCCGAGGTAGACATAACATCACCTAAAATCAGTATTAATAAAAAATTTCAAAATATCGTGCGTTATAATAAGCGATTGACTTGTTCAACGCACCACATTTAGTTAAAGTTGCCAACTTGCGTCCACATAAAGTTTAATCGAGAACGACTCCGTGATTCTAAAACGACTAATTGGCTTGTTTTCGCCAGACCTAGCCATTGATTTAGGTACAGCAAATACACTTATTTATGCGCCAGGACGAGGCATTATATTAAATGAACCGACAGTTGTGGCAATTCGTCACAGCGGTTCACAGAAAATTGTTGCCGCAGTCGGTCTTGATGCCAAACAAATGTTGGGTCGTACCCCTGCAAACATTTCTGCAATTCGCCCAATGAAAGATGGTGTTATCGCTGATTTTGAAGTGACTGAAACCATGCTGAACCAATTTATTGGCAAAGTGCATGAAAAACGTTTATTCCCACCTGCACCGCGTGTAGTGGTGTGTGTACCATGCAAATCTACTTTGGTAGAGCGCCGTGCCATTCGTGAAGCCGTGTTTAATGCGGGCGCACGTGATGTACGTTTAATTGAAGAGCCAATGGCAGCAGCAATTGGTGCAGGTATGCCTGTCGAGCAAGCTTGTGGCTCAATGGTGGTAGATGTTGGTGGTGGCACGACAGAAATCGCGATTATTTCATTACAAGGTTGTGTTTATTCAGATTCATTGCGTATTGGTGGCGATGTGTTTGATGAGCAAATCATTAACTACGTGCGCAAGGCACATGGTTGTGTGATTGGTGAAACCACAGCAGAAACTATTAAGAAAGAAGTTGGCATGGCATTGCCAGATGAAGGTGCTAAACCACTGGAAATTGAAGTGCGTGGTCGTAACTTGGCAGAAGGTGTGCCACGTGCCATTACTGTAACTTCTGATGAAATTACCCAAGCTATTTCTGATCCGTTACAAAGCATTGTATCGGCAGTAAAATCTGCACTGGAACAAACTCCACCAGAACTTTCTTCCGATATTGCAGAGCGTGGAATTGTGCTCACCGGTGGCGGTGCGTTATTGCGTAACCTAGACAAGCTTTTGGCACAAGAAACTGGCTTGCCTGTGGTAGTCGCAGAAGAACCATTAACTTGCGTTACCCGTGGTGGTGGCAAGGTCTTGGAATTCTTTGATAATCCAAACCACGATATGTTATTTGTTGGCTAATACATAGGATTCGGCGGTGCAAACAAATCTGTTTTCCAGACAACCGCCATCTTTTCGCTCTTTTATAATTGCGGTCATTACTTGCTTGGTCATCCTGTTCTTTAACTGGCGTGTCCCGCATGTAATTCAACCTGCACGTGATGTTTTGTATGCGGCATATAATCCAATTTATGCCCTTGCAAGCTATCCTGTATTGTCGCGAGAATGGCTAAGTCAACAAAGTAAGTCTGAGGCTCAATTGCGTCGTGAAAATACCGCGATGCAGGCAGAGCTATTACAGGCTCAAGTCCGTTTGCAAAAATTGTCTGAACTCTCTGCAGAAAATACCCGCCTGCGTGGTCTACTCGATACGCCTCTAATCATTGATGGACGCATGGAAATTGCTGAAGTAATTGGTACCGATGCCGATCCTTTGCGCCACATTATTGTGATTAACCGTGGTTCACAAAATCAGCTCAAAGTCGGGCAAACCGTTTTGGATGATAAAGGCATTATGGGGCAGATCATTGCTGTGTATCCACACAGTAGCCGTGTCATGTTGCTTTCTGACAAAGAACACTCACTTTCAGTGCGTTTGGAACATACAGGCATGCGAGCCATTGTGTCGGGTACGGGCGATTTAGGGCGTTTGAAAATGGAATATGTACCGACCAGTGCCAATATTCAGGTTGGAGAGAAAGTCTATAGCTCAGGCTTGGGCGAGCATTTCCCTGCAGGATATTTGGTTGGAAGCATTGCCAAAATCAGCCGACATAATTCTGGTGAGTTTGCACAAATTGATGTGATGCCTGCAGCACAATTGGCGGGTGGTCATCATGTGGTGGTGCTGTTCTCAGAATCTTTAGCGAAGGAGCAGCCAAATGCCAATCGCTAAAATTGGACAAACCCGACTCGGACAAAACAAGAATAAAGATCCACTATTTCCGATTATTTTTTCTGTAATTGCTGCATCTGTACTCATGGTGTATCCGCTGTCTTATACAGGCTCGGGTTGGCGACCATTGTTTATGTTGATGGTGACCTTGTTTTGGGTGCTTGGGCAACCAACTTGGTGTGGTATTTGGTTTGCCTTTGGTACAGGCTTGTTTGCAGACTTGCTCCTCGATGCACCTTTGGGCATGAATGCCTTGAGTTTTGTGGTGATTACTTTTGTGGCGCGTTTCCTGACTCGTGAGCGCCGTATTATGACGTTTGCGAATTTATGGGTCATTAGTGTAATCGCAATTTTGGCTCACCTCGCCCTGATTTGGGTGATGCAAGTCATGGGTGGGATTCAGTTCCCATTTGCCCGTCATTGGCAACCTTTGCTGAGTAGTATTTTGCTCTGGCCTGTGCTGTATTATTTCTTGCGAAAATGGCGCATTTAATTCTTGCCTCAAGTTCACCGCGCCGTCGGGAACTCCTGCAACAGCTTGGGCTGGAATTTGAAATTTACAGTCCAGACATCGATGAATCTATTTTAGCGGGCGAAGATGTTGCCGCGTATGTTGAGCGGTTGGCATGTGCCAAAGCCGATGCGGTTTTACGGCTATTTCCTGATGCTATTGTGATTGCTGCCGATACCAGTCTAGGCGTAGATGGGCAGATTTTGGGCAAGCCAGAATCCAAAGCACATGCCTTTGCCATTTGGTCACAACTTTCTGGTCGAAAACATGATGTTTTTTCAGGGGTTTGTGTGCGTACAAAACAGAAAAAATCCAGTATAGTGGTACGTACACAGGTTGAATTTCAATCGCTTAGCCTAGATGATATGGAAAGCTACTGGGCAACAGGTGAGCCGATTGGAAAAGCGGGTGCTTATGCGATTCAGGGCATCGCAGCACGTTATATTCCGCGTATTGAGGGCAGTTATAGCAATGTTGTCGGCCTGCCACTCTATGAAACCGTACAGTTATTACAGACAGTTAAGGCACTAAATTAACTGCTGCACAAAAATTTTTATAATGTTTTGAGTTTTATTATGTCTGACGAGTTGTTGATTAACGTCACACCGATGGAGTGTCGGGTGGCGTTAATTCAAAACGGCACGGTCAATGAACTATTCGTTGAGCGTACAGCCAAGCGTGGTTTGGTGGGCAATATTTATAAAGGCAAAGTGGTGCGCGTGCTGCCAGGCATGCAAGCCGCTTTTGTCGATATTGGCTTATCGCGTACTGCTTTTTTACATATCAATGACATGATTTGGCCGCGCAGCCAACCTACACCGAATGTCTTTGAATTATTGCAGCCTGGGCAAATTCTGACCGTGCAAGTTATGAAAGATATGCTCGGTACTAAAGGTGCACGACTGAGTACTGATCTTTCCATTCCTTCGCGTTATTTAGTGTTAATGCCGTACGGTAGTCATATTGGCGTATCACAACGTATTGAATCGAGTGAAGAACGTGAGCGTCTACGCGGGATCATTGAAACCATTCAGGCTGAGCATAAACTGCCAGGCTCAGTGATTGTACGCACAGCAGCCGAAGGCGTCGATGAAGCGGCCTTAGTGCAAGATATGTGTTACTTGGCAAAATTGTGGGAATACATTCAGCGTAAACAAAAAAGCATTGCTGTGCCTTCTTTGATTTTTGAAGAGTTGCCGTTACCGCAACGCGTAATTCGTGATTTGGCGAATGATAACACCGCCAAAATTTATGTCGATTCTCGTGAAATTCACGCCAAATTAAAAGAATTTGTGGATGAGTTTGTGCCCAATATGCACAATCGCCTGATTCATTACCCAGGCGAGCGCCCACTGTTCGATTTATACAATGTCGAAGAAGATATTCAAAAAGCGTTGCAAACCCGTGTGGCATTAAAGTCAGGCGGTTATCTGATGATTGATCAGACCGAAGCCATGACCACCATTGATGTGAATACGGGTTCTTATGTCGGTGGTCGGACTTTAGAAGACACTGTTTTTAAAACCAATATGGAAGCGACACAGGTCATTGCCCGCCAGTTACGTTTGCGTAATTTGGGTGGCATCATCATTATCGACTTCATTGATATGCAAGAAGTACAGCATCGTGATGAAGTCTTGAGTCAGTTTGAGCGTATGCTTGAACGAGATCATGCCAAGACCAAAATTACCCAAGTGTCTGAACTGGGCTTGGTCGAGATGACCCGTAAACGCACCCGTGAATCATTAGAACATTTACTTTGTGAAGCCTGTCCAACTTGTCAGGGGCGGGGATATGTCAAAACAGCAGAGTCAGTGTGTTACGAAATTTTTCGAGAAATTTTAAGATATGCACGCGCATTTGAATCACAACGTGGCTTTACTGTCGTTGCACACCCATCGGTGATTGACCGATTGTTAACTGCCGAAGCGCCAGCAGTGGCGGATTTAGAGCACTTTGTCAGCCGTGTGATTAAATTTCAGGTGGAAAATTTATATACGCAAGAGCAATACGATATCATTCTGAGCTGAAATTGTAACAGGATATCGCTAAACAGTTGTTACATCTGAAATTTTACTTTTTTGAGTGAATTCTCAATACTAAGCATACAGAGTAGCCAAAGCCGAACATCTCCCTCGGTTTAGCAAATGAGGTATGTCATGGGTATGAGTAAAGTTGTGATTCAAAAGAGTTTAAAAGTATTAGATCGTAAAGTGACACATAACGGTTATATTGTGGATGAGCAAGGTAAAGAAACTCAAATTACCACTGCAATGGTTAGCGCAGTTTGTCAGCAATTATTAAAACAGTGTCGTACTATTCAAAAATAAGGGGCAGCAATTGCCCCTTAATTGATTCTATTGAATTATTTTTCTGATGGATTGACGTATCAATCCACGATTTTATTGACCCCTTCAGGCGCATCAATAATCTGTTCAAAGCGCTGAATTTCATCTTCTAAGTGTTGCAATAAGTTTTGCATTTTCGGTAAGGCATGACGACAAGCAGTTAAACCAACTTCTAATTTGTCTAAATAGCTGGTCATGGTAATGTTTAAAGCCTGTCCATCTAACACGATTGAAGCAGGGTATAGTGCATCTAGCTTTGCACCATTCCAATACAAAGGTTCACGTGGGCCAGGTACATTGGAAATAACCAAGTTAAAGGCCTGACGTTTTGGCATAATGCCTGACAAAATATTTAAACCAGCAGCGCCGTAAACAAAAGCACTATAGTTCATAATTTGATTGGCATTCATGCGCTTAAAACGCTGCTTGGCATTTTGTACACTGCGGCGCACAATTTTTAAACGCTCAAGCGGATCTTCTTTGTGCGTACCTAAGTTGGCTAAAATCATGGTGATTCGATTGGATACTTCAGAATCGTCATCACGAATAGAGGCAGGCACCATTGCAATAAGAGGTTTTTTAGGTAATGCATATTGGCTGAGTAAGTACTCACGCAATGCGCCTGAGCAAATTGCCAGCACCACATCATTAATGGTTACGCCTAAAGCTTTGGCAATACGGTGCAAACGTGCAAACTCAAAAGATTGAGCGGCAAAACGACGTGAGGCGCTCACACGTTGGTTTAAGATGGTGCTTGGTGCTTGGAAGCTGGAGACATAATCAGGATTACGTCCCATATCTTTGGCAACAGTTTGTGATACTTCATAAACTGCGCGAGGGGTTGCTTCAAACTGACCTTTAACCCCACCAAAAATTTTCTTTAAACGGCTGACTTTCGGTTCTTTCAGGCGTTTAGCACGCGGACCTTCCACACACCAAGGCGGTACAATTCTTTTTGCATTTTCGTCGTGCGAAAGGGATTTTTCCACCAAACGCATGCCAGCAATACCATCTACCATGGCATGATGAATTTTAAAGAACATTGCAAAACGATTATCTTCAATGCCTTCAATAATATGGCAAGTCCATAAAGGTTTGGCACGATCAATCAGTGAACTGTGTTCTTGTGAAATATACGTTAATAATTCACGAATGCGACCTGGTTTTGGCAAGGCAATATGACGGAAGTGATGATCGAGATCGAACTCTTCATCTTCATCCCAAAATAGACCATTGAGCTTATTGTTAAATGGTGCAATAGGCATTGACTTTGAATTGCGAATATCGGCAACCAAGTCTTGAATAAAAGTGTCTGGCGCATGTTCTGGAATTTGGAATAGGAATAATCCACCCACATGCATGGGCTGTTGACGTTTTTCGAGTGACAGGAAAATAAAATCAATAGGGTGTAATGGTCGCATATTCTGGATTGCCTCACTGCAATTTCTACGCCTGTTCTTTGCTGAATAGGCTTTTTAGAGTTATATAAGATTTAATTTCAGTATATCTTTTTTATCAAACAAATATAGTGATTTTTGCGCCATCATCCGTCAATAAAAATCACAGTAGGTGGGTGATTTTTATTGACCTTAATAGGGTAATAGGGTGGAGATTATTTGAGATTTCCTGCATGCAGACCGCATTCTTTGTGCGTTGCTTCTTCCCACCACCAACGACCTTCGCGTTCATGTTGATTTGGCAACACAGGGCGGGTGCAAGGTTCACAGCCAATTGAAATAAAACCTTCTTCATGCAAACGATTGTATGGAATTTCCATCATGCGAATGTAATTCCATACGTCACTGCTTGACCAGTTTGCCAGTGGATTGTATTTGATTAATTGTTTATCTGGACCTGAAAATCCTGCATCTGCTTGTACGACAGGAATATCTTGGCGTGTACCTGGACTTTGGTCTTTACGTTGACCTGTAATCCAGCCATCTAGTGTTGCCAGTTTTTTACGTAAAGGTTGAACTTTACGAATCCCACAACATTCTTGATGCCCATCTTCAAAAAAGCTAAATAAGCCTTTTTCTTGTACCAATTGTTGGACTGCTTCGGTTTCAGGAAAGCAAATTTCGATCTCAATATTATAATATTTGCGTACAGTTTCTAAAAATTGATAGGTTTCAGGATGCAAACGTCCTGTATCTAAACTAAATACACGAAATGGCAAACCTAAATTAGACGCCATATCAATCAGTACCACATCTTCTGCGCCAGAAAAAGAAATTGCAACTTCACCCTGCTGGTTCAAAGCAAGTTTTAAAATCTCGCTAGGCGATTTGTCTGCATATTCGGTTGCGAGTGCATCAACGATATCTATAGTTGGAATGGTGGTCATTATATGTTCCTAGCATTCGGCTTGGAGAAGCTAATCTTACTGAATTAAGCGCTTATTTTAATAGAATTGTCAAAACTCTATTATCACTAAAAAATAAATGCTTATGAACTAAATAGATTTAAAAAAGAACAAGGCAAAAACCGAATCTTCGGCTATGATAGTGAAAATTTTTATTGGTATTTTGGGAGAACCCATGGAAATCGTATGTCTTGATCTTGAAGGTGTGTTAGTTCCAGAAATTTGGATCAACTTTGCTAAAAAAACTGGAATTAAAGAACTAGAAGCAACTACACGTGATATTCCAGACTACGATGTGTTGATGACTCAGCGTTTAAATATTTTAAAGCAGCATGGCTTGGGCTTAAATGATATTCAGGCCGTGATTGCAGACATGGGGCCATTCCCAGGCGCGAAAGAGTTTGTAGAGTGGGTGAGCACACACTTCCAATTGATTATTCTTTCAGACACGTTCTATGAGTTTGCACATCCGTTGATGCAGCAATTGGGCTGGCCAACAATTTTCTGTCACAAATTAGAAACAGATGAAAATGGCATGATTACAGCATACAAATTGCGTCAACCCGACCAAAAGCGCCAGGCGGTTAAAGCATTACACGGTTTAAATTTCCGTGTAATTGCTGCAGGTGATTCGTATAACGATACAACGATGCTAGGTGAAGCGGACAAAGGTTTCTTATTTGATGCACCTGATAATGTGATCGCAGAATTCCCACAATTCCCTGCAATTCATGGTTATGCAGCATTAAAAGAAGCAATTCGTGGTGCTTCGGTACGAGATATTCCTGCTTAATCTGAAGCTGAATACAATAAAGGGCATCATTTGATGCCCTTTGTTTTTATGCAATATTAACAGTGCATTGATTTAGAAGCGGTAGCCAATATTTAATCCATATGCAACAGCGTAATTATTTTCAAACTTGCCTGCTTCCGTGTGTGCACCTGTGACGGCATCAGCATCACCTAACCAGAAGTATTTAAATCCTGCACCAATGAAATAATTTTCGGTAGGTGAGTAGCGAACACCTGTACCCACACTCCAGTAGCCTTCAGTTGGACCTAAGGTCGTAACAGGGTTGCCGGCACCAGAATCCCAGCCTACAGATACATTACCACCCCAACGATCATTGAACTTACGTCCTACACCAACAGTTGCAGAAATTTGGTCATCTTTATAGTCAATAAGGTTAAATCCATTGGGTTTGGTGGGTACATAACCAGCTTGGCCTAATATTTGAGTAAGCTTGCCAAATTTGTATGGTTGTACTTTAAAATTTGACCAGTCCACCCAGCGAAGGTTTGCAAATGCAACGGTGTTCGCCATAATTCCCGTTTGGAAATCTAGATTGACAGATTGTGGTGTTGTTAGTTGTGTTTTACCTGTAGTAGAACTAATTTGCGTCATAGTTGCATCTAGTGTAGGGATTTGGGTAAATCCTATTGCACCAAAGTTTTCATAAGCAGTCATTTCATGCTCAATTTCAGAGCGGTAAGTAACAGAAGCTTTAAGTGCGATTTCAGGGATTTGATAAGCAACACCCGCTAACCAACCCACAGACTCATCTTCACCTGTTTTAAAATCATAACCATTAAAGGCTGAATATGCAGTACCACGTAAAATAACAGTACCATCTACTGTCTGATATACAGCACCAGCATATAGATTCCAATTTTCATTAGGTTGATAACCCACTAACAGGTTTAAATTTTGGGTATCAACCACAACAGAAGTACTGCCTTGAAATGGTACAGGTCTACTTTCAACAAAATTATTGTTCCCAAAATATTCAGCATCGGCGCCAAAAGGTTGATCGTAAATTAAACCAATCGACACTTTGTTAGTTGCTTGAACTTTTAATGCAGCGTGTGGGAAGTAATAATCACCTGCCATGTCATCTGCTTGGTGTTTATCTTTGTCTTGACCAGATACATTTGGATCTAAAATAGAAATACCTGCTTCTGCATAATTACCCGGTTGTAAAAATGCAGCAATAGATTGACCGGAACGGTCTAAACCAGCAGCAAGCGCAGGTGTAAGTGGGAGAGTGCTAAGTAAAATAGCCGAATAAATTCTATTGAGCTTCATGGTCGTTCCCTGATGCTTTATGTAACAAAAAGTGCAGGAAAAGTAACACATTTGAAAAAAGAGTAAATGCTCAATTTCGCAGAATAAATGAACTGAATAAGTTATAAATAGCAGTTGATTAGAGTAAAAGTACTATTTTAAAGTCTTAAGTAAATGAATTTTATTAAATAATTTATTAGGGTGATGTTTGGGTAAATATGAGTTTAATTGCTTTAAATTTAAACATTAGTTAACCCGAATTACGGATAAGAAAAGCCCTTGAAAAAAAGGTAGTTAGAGCCATTTAGAAAGTTACGACACAACCCAAAGGCTCTAACTACCATGTACGATTTTACAGAAATTTTTTGTATTGTTGA